>CALDSK010000051.1 GCA_937911865.1 uncultured Synechococcus sp. | reverse complement strand
GTTTCGCGCAATCCCGCTACCACGAATAGATCCGTTTAAGAGTCTTTTGTGGGCCTTCTATTGGCTAGCCTACTGGTTATTTGCGCCAGAAGGCAGCGACCAGAAGACGCTGCTAAAGACGGTGCTAATAGAAACCGATCCGCACTTTCTTAAATGGGCATTGCACAAGGTTGTTGTATGGAAGAACAAAGAGATACCTGGCAATTTAGTGCATATTCATGGAAAGCGCGATCGCATTTTTCCTTTCCGATTTGTTACCCCCAACTACGCGGTTGAAAACAGCGGCCATCTGATGGTGATGAACCGAGCCGAAGAAATCTCTAATTTACTAGAGACGCTGGTTGATCGATCGGCTCACTCTCAGCCGACTCACTGACGATTTCTTCTTGTACGTGATCTCTTAATGACGTCGGTTGCAGAGTTTCTATCATCTCTTTTTTCGCTTCCACCATATCTGCACCTTGAACATCAACCCGGTAACGCAACGGCGATAGATAGACCTGGATACCCTTGTGTTGGCACAGCTGAGAAAACATATCTAGCTGTTCCTCTTTTGTATAGAGCGCCTCTTCCACGCCTGTCCCCACAGAAGACGCCTCATTTTGTCCCACTGCTTGCAGCATATCTTCAAATCCCAAGAACGCCAGTCGATAGATGAGCTGACGACTGTAGTCACCTCGAAAATAGCCGCCGTGCACGTCTAGCTGGCCGCGTAAGCACAGAAAGATCAGCTCCACATAATCCCATAGCTTCAAATACTTTCGATGTTTAGCCCGAGTTAGCAGCCCTACTTTTTTACGGGTTGGTATCCGTCTACCATTTTCGTTCAAGGTAAACCGGCGATCTTTATAGTCCGTGCAGTCAAAGAAGGTAAACAGATCCGCTAGGCTAGCATTCACCGTTTTAGAAGGCTCTAGCTTAAACAGCTCGCCTAGAGAGAGATAGCCATCGCCTTTACCAGAGCTATGGGTAACGTACAGGCAGCTCAAAATATCGATCTTATCCGTAGAAATTGCCTCTTTCAGGGAGCGATGGCTAGGATATTGCTGACGCAAAAGCGCCAGATTCAAAATCCCTTTTTCTAAGGTGTTGGTTAGCGCAATGCTGCCCAGCCGGTGACCGTGATTTTGCCGGGCGCTGGGGAAAGAGATGTAGTTCGCAGCAGTAGAGGCTAGGCGAAGCGCTAAATCACCCTCATTGCTAAACAGATAGGTTTCTTCAAATCGACGCAGCGAGGAGGCTAGGCCATTTGAGCGACTAGAGATAATAGAGAGAATGGGAATATCGGGAGAGGCCAGGATGAGTCGACCCAGGCTCAAAGTATTACCAATATCAGGGACGGGGTTTTGAGCAATTGAGCGGCGGTCGAAAACGTCCGACAGAATGCGGACGACATTGGTAATCACCAAACCACCCATACTGTGGCCTAAAAAGTTGAGTTTAATCTTGGCAACCCGCTCTTTGTCATGCGCATGGCGGATGGCATCTGCATAGTCAGGATAGTGCGATCGCAAATCACCCACCCGCAAATCAATCACGGCTTGATCAATCTGCCGTATCAGCTCAGTCAAATCAGGCACACCAAAGTTAATCGCCCGGTACACATCGCGAAAGTATACCGTCACTCGTAAAAGCAACAGCGTCAAAATCATCATTGACATTGCCACTGCCGCGCTCAGTAGCGTCACCCCCACCAGCTCAGCCCAAGGATTGTTCCAAATCGGATCGAGCAAAAAGGCCCAGCCCCAGTAGGTGAGCATAAATGACAGACCTATGGCCAAAACGGCCTGAGGAACGTCGGGCAATGCTCTAAGGTTGCGCCATAGATGCAGCGGACTAGCCGATACTTTTTCGGATGACCAGCGATAGCCAACAAATACAAGATTTCGCCGCTGCCGAATGCACTTGTCGTCTTGCGCAATGTAGCGATAAATATCGCTGTACCAGGCTCTAATGCCTTTTTCCTCCGTGTTGTAGCCATGTACGGCAATTACCAGCTCAGGCGGCTCAGCAATCGTAGGATCGTTTTGAATACGATGGAGTTCTCCCGCGATCGCAGCTAACCCCTCCTTCGCGTTTTGGAAAGAATCTTGCGGGGGATCGGGCATTTCCTGGTCAATATTGTGAGGCGCAGTACTCACGACCATATACGCCGGGAAATCATCTTCTCGATAAGACTTTTCACCTAGTAGCTGAGTAACGACCCTCAACCGAGAAGAATCTAGCACCAGCTTCTTGATTTTAAAGGGAGCAATTTTCATCGCCGTACAAACCCATGCAACAAAACGGGGGACCTTCACTTATCGGCCAAAATAAGTCGCTTTCTGCCAAAACCCACTTCTTTCTACCACCAATTTCAGCCATTCCAGAAAGATTTGTACGAGATCACATACTCAACGTGATCCTCTCTAGTGACAAGCTAAAATCTGATATTTAGAATAATCACATTCGAACTCGATATATAAAACTGAGAGCCCCAGACCAGTCATGGTTTGGGGCTCTTTATTGACTTTGTGGTATCAGCTTGATGGCTGCCACGTTGGCTGCGCGCTTCGCGGACAAAAGACGACTTACAACAGCCGCCTACAGAGACGCTGTTGGTGCTGGAATCGTCACATCCAGCGGCGTAATCTGAGCGCCCAACGCTTCCAAGTTCGGTGCAATCTCAGCGCGGCTACCCACTACCAGCGTAATCAGCTTTTCAGGATCTAGTACCGCTTTTGCCGCTGCCAGCACTTCCTCAGCCGTTGCACTCTCTAGCTCATCCCTAAAGGTGAATACAAAATCAGACGGATAGCCATAGTATTCGTAGCGAATCAAGCGTGACAACGTCTGATTCGGCGTCTGAAAGTTGAACACAAAGCTATTGAGCACAGAGTCTTTGGCAAAGGCCAGCTCGGTCTCAGTAATCGGCTCCTGACGGACCTTCTCCAACTCGGCGTACATTGATTCAATAAAGGGCACCGTTGCCTCAGAGCGAGTTTGCCCACCGCCAATAAAAATTCCGTTGTAATCGTAGCGGGGGCTCCAGAAGGCATACACACTGTAGGCCAACCCCTGACGTGAGCGAATTTCGTTGAACAAGCGCCCGCCAAAACCATTGAGCACTTCATTGAGCACAGCCATCGACGCATGATAAGGACTGCGCAGCTCGCCGCCAATGTGTCCAATCAAAATGCTGCTCTGCGTTAGCTGCGGCTGATCTACAGCAAACACGCCAGCCGCTTGCTGCGTCCCTTTTGGTGGCTCAGTAATGTCCATGTGGTCTTCACATTCCCAGCTGCCCAGAGTACGCTCAATCAGCGCCTTCATAGCCTCCGGTTCAAAGTCACCGGAGATGCCCAGGATGGTGTTTTCAGGCGATAGCGTGCCTTGATAGAAGCTCACAATGTCATCGCGGCTGATGTTGTCTAGGCTGGCATATTCAACCGTGCGCGCGTAAGGACTCTCTTCTCCATAGACCAGCTTGTTGAATTCGCGCGATGCAATATCATCAGGGTCGTCATTGCGCCGGGCGATGCCACCCGCCGTACGCCCCTTAATCAGCGCTACTTTTTCGGTATCAAACGCAGGCTGCGTAATCACATCGGCAAACAGCTCAAAAACGTCGGTCGTATCTTCTGTTAGTGAAGAAAAACTAGCAGTGCCAGAGGTTCCCCCAATCGAAGTCTCAACCGAAGCCGCCCGCTGTTCTAACAGTTCATTCAGCTCATCAGGCGAGTGGTTGAGCGTTCCCCCTAGGCGCATCGCCTCGCCGGTAATTGCCGCGAGGCCAACCTGTCCAGCAGAAACCAGATAAGACCCGGTTCTAAAGGTTGCCGAACCGCCTACTAGGGGTAAGTCGTGGTCTTCCATCAGATACACCACAAGGCCGTTGTCTAGCTCGTAGCGCTCGTAGTCGGGAATTTGTATTTCACCTAGCGGCGGAAATACCAAGTCTTCGTAGTTTTTTGCTTCTATTGCTTGGGCTGGTTTGGGCCAGGCTAAAGTCAGCAATATGGCAAAGGTAGCTATGGCAAGAAACAAAAACGGTAAAAAGCGATCGCGCATGTGCCGTGACAGTAAACCCATGAATTCCTCAAATGACTCCGATCAGCTAAAAAACAGTAGAACAACAGATTCTCAAACAGCCCGATCTCGCACGCCTAATTTCGTACCCGTGCCAACGCAGTAGGCTACCAAGACCTTCCTATCGGCGCAGCAGCAGCCACAGCTGAATCAGAAATACTAGACTGCAATTCTGGCTCCGGCATAGGCGCCTCTGGCGTCTCGGGTTCAGACATCTCAGGCGCACGCTCGTCAACCGAAATCAGCTTGCCTACCGTCCGGTTCGACGGCTGAAAGGTTGCCGTTGCCACTCGCTGAACATCTTCAGCGCTAACCGACTCAATCAATTGCAGCTCTTCGAACACATTTCGCCAGTCGCCCGTTTTGGCCTCATATTCTGTCAGCAAGCTCGCCATGCCACGATTAGAATCTAGCTGACCTAACAAACCGGCTCTAGCTTGCGTCTTGACCCGGTCGAGCGTTTTCATATCTACCGGCTCTGTCTGCAACCGAGTCAGCTCAGCCTCAAAACCAGCTGCGAGATCTTCTACCGTGTGGCCAGGCGCCGTCAGGCCGTATAGCAGCATTATGGTTTCTTGCTTATCACCCGGAAAGCCGTTGGCACTACCGATATCTAGCGCAATCTGAGGTTCTACTAGCGCCTTGTACAAGCGCGCCGTGCGCCCCCCCACCAGAATGCTGTTAATCATCGTATGCACCACATGGTCAGGGTCATTAATCCCAGGTCGGTGGTAGCCCTCCAAATACCAGGGCTCCGAAGCCAGCTCCAGCGTGAACTCCCGCGATTCGGTCTGCTCAGGTTCATCCACGACTAGCTCAGGTGGATCAACCCGAGATTCGTACCGGCCAAAGTAAACTTCAGCAAACTGCTTCACTTGGTCCGGGTCTACATCCCCCACGACTGCCGCAATCAAATTACTAGGACCGTAGTACTTGTCAAAAAAGGCCCGCACCTGAGCACGAGTGGCCACGCGGAGGTCTTCCTGATAGCCAATCACCGGACGACGATAGGGATGTTCGGTAAAGGCCACTTCAGAAAAGCGCTCTACCATCTGACCAATCGGAGAGTTATCTACCCGCATCCGGCGTTCTTCTAAGATGACTTCTTTCTCTTTGTAAAATTCTCTGAATACCGGATCTAAAAAACGCTCCGATTCTAATGAGAACCAGAGCTCTAGCTTGTTGGAAGGAAGGTTGTAGAAGTAGCGCGTGGCGTCTGCTGAGGTTGTTGCATTCAGTCCGGTGCCACCGGTTTGTTCGATGATTTGGCCAAATTTGTTTTGCTCTACGTAGGAAGCAGCTTCGGCTTGAAGCGTTTCAAACTGTTCGTTTAGAGTTGCGATCGCCCCCTCATCTCCTGCTTTCTCAGCCGCTATCAGCTGATCAAACACCGCATCAAGCTGATCTAACACGGCCCTTTCAGCGGGATAGTCAGTCGTGCCAATTCGAGTTGTCCCCTTAAAGGCTAAATGCTCCAAGTAGTGGGCAATTCCAGTCTGTCCATCTTCCTCGTAAGCAGCCCCCACATTGGCGTATAGCATCACCGTTGCAACGGGCGCTTCGTCCTGCTCTAGCACGATGAACTTCATGCCATTGTCGAGGGTAAATTCAGTCACCGATTCGGCGACGCGGTCTAGATAGGGCTGGATTGAATTAGAAGAC
This sequence comes from uncultured Synechococcus sp., assembly GCA_937911865.1. Classification (GTDB taxonomy): domain Bacteria; phylum Cyanobacteriota; class Cyanobacteriia; order Phormidesmidales; family Phormidesmidaceae; genus Phormidesmis. The sequence continues at coordinate 150,409 of CALDSK010000051.1, read as the reverse complement.
TGTGCCAGTGCAGAAGGTGCGATCGCACCCCAACCCAACCAGCTAGCCATCAAAACGGCAGTCGCCCTGAGCGTCAAACGGTCGGCCAAACGGCAGGCAAGACGGCGAAACCCCACACGAAAAAGATGGCAAAAACCCATACCAAAAATTGTTGCTTGCAAAACGCTGCTTACTAGCATAAGTTTTTTTCTAAATTTCGGGGAAGCTTTGTTCTCACTAAAGCTTTTAAGACCTTACGAGCGATCCATCGAGCGATCCATGTCGTAGCCTTATGCGAGCAAAGCTATAAGATAACGGTGATATCGAAAACTAATGCCGTCAAATCAACGCCGTCACCTAATATGGCTAGCTCTCTTGTCCCTAAAAACCTCAGATTGTGGTTTCAGCGGTTATTAGCCGCCATCTTTCTGGGGGGGCAAGTTCTGATGCACGTCATCTCCAAACCGATTCATCGACGTAACACCATCGACCAAATGTCAGCGGTCGGCCCAGAATCACTGCTGATTGCCTTAGTGACCTCTGTTTTTGTCGGCATGGTGTTCACGATCCAAGTCACTCGCGAGTTTATCGCCTTCGGTGCCAGCACAGCTATTGGCGGCGTCTTAGCCATCACACTAGCCAGAGAACTCGCGCCTGTGCTAACCGCTGTGGTGCTAGCGGGCCGAGTTGGCTCCGCCTTTGCCGCCGAAATTGGCACGATGCGCGTCACCGAACAAATTGACGCGCTGCAAATGCTCAAAAGCGATCCGGTTGACTATTTAGTCATTCCTCGGGTTATCGCCTGTGCGCTGATGCTACCGCTGCTCAATATCTTGGCGTTCTTTACTTGCATGATGGGCGGCTTCGTAGTGGCAACGACGCTCTACCGCATTCCCCCTGCCGTCTTTCTCAATTCAGCGCAAAGCTTTATGAGCATTTGGGACCTAGCTAGCTCACTGATCAAAGCTCTTATTTTCGGCATCTTGATCGCTGTCATTGGTTCTAGCTGGGGCCTGACGACAACTGGCGGGGCCAAAGGCGTCGGCCAATCTACCACCACCGCCGTTGTCACGTCTTTACTAGCCATTTTTATCGCTAACTTCTTTCTATCTTGGCTGATGTTCCAGGGCATGGGCAGCGCTTTCGTTGGCAATTGAATATCATGGCTATTAGCCACCACCACCTTTGAGCCCAACCACCTTTGAGCCCAACACCTCTAAGCTGCTATGACTGACGCCTCTACCCGCCTCTCAACAGACACCGTTACGCTATCACCTAGCTACAAGCTGCCTGTCGGCATTGTTCTACTTTCGCTGCCCCTGTTCTTTGTCAAACTCTGGGCTGGCGCTATCTTGGCAATATTAGGACTCTTTCTGCTCTATCAAACCAACAGCATTCGCCTGCTCTTTACGCCGACTGCGCTAGAAGTTCGCCGCAACGACAGCCTGCTCAAAACCTTCCCCTACGCCGAGTGGGAAAGCTGGAAAGTGTTTTGGCCAGCCGTCCCTATCCTGTTCTATTTCAAAGAAGTCAACAGCATTCACTTTTTACCCGTCTTGTTTGCGCCAGAAGCATTGCGTGAACAATTACAAGCTCATGCCCCTGAGCGCGCCGTTTGAGCGCATCGTTTGATTGCTAACGCCCAAACGTCTTAGGCTCGGTACCCGCCATCAACCTAGCAATGTTGCTGCGGTGGAGAAATATGACATAGCAGCCACATAGCAACGCCAGCAAAATATAGGGAAAGGGCTGCTGTGTTAGCAGCATAAAGACAGAAGCCGACAGCGCCGCCGCAATCGAGCCCACTGACACCGTTCGAGAAAGCCCTAACGCCGCCCCAAAAACAGCCGCTACGCCTAGGGCGACAGGCCAAGCTAACGCTAGCAAAACGCCCAGTCCAGTTGCTGCCGACTTGCCACCGCTAAATCCTAGCCATACAGATTTACTGTGTCCCAAGATAGCTAACAAGGCAGAGAGAACCAGCAGCCAGGGCCGCGACGACATAAAACGATCGATAGAAGCTGACTGACCGCCATAAATAAAAGACCCACTGTCACTGGTGCCAGCGATGCCTGAGGCGATACCAGAGCTAGCAACCATTTCCGATAAAACAACGTTCAGCATCCAGTACATCAACAAAACAGCCAGCACACCTTTGAGCAGGTCAATGATCAGCGCGGCAATACCAGGTTTCTTTCCGGCCACGCGAAATACGTTGGTTGCCCCGGTATTACCAGAGCCATACTCACGAATATCTGTCCCTTTCAACGCCTTCACTAACAAAAAACCGGTGGGAATAGAGCCCAACAGATAAGCCGCTAATAGCCCTAGCAGCACAATCGCAATCGACAAACCCATAGCAGCCTCAATGCCTTAATATCAAAAAAACTTGAAATTCAGTAGATTAAAGATTAGTGTCCTAGAATCTGTGTCCTAGAATCAACGACTTTAGTAAACGACTTTAGTAATAGTTTTCTTTAGTAGTAGTCGTAATCACTAGAAGGGTTCTCAGGATCGCGGGCAAACCCTAACCAGAGCGGATATTGCAGCAAAGACAGGCTAACTTTATCTTCCGCCTCATCCATAATCAAAAACGGCAAACGACCGCTGTCTAGCAACCGCTCAGCCCGCTGCGCCATCGGCTCTGAAGACTCGAACAGCATAATGCCGCGATTAGTGCCAAAGTCAGCACGGGCAACCCCTAAGCAGTCTTGCAACCAGCGCCGCCATTCACCCAAGCGTTCGGGCGTAGTGGCAAGTACCAGCACGCACATTCGCCGATCGTAGATGGCATACAGACAAGAGATGGCTGCTGAGGCCACCAGAACATTCTGCAAACGGCTACCCACACTTTTCACCGAGCCACGTCCGCCCTGCGTAAAAAACCAGTTGGATACTCGCTCCGCGTGAATGGGCTCAAACGTTCGGCGTAGCTGCCACGGCGGGCCGTAGTAGTCAGGGCGAGTACGGTACTGATCGAGCAGGCTATGGATGCGATCGCGCTGCTCAGCAAACCGCTGCGCGGCAAACGACACCATGCCGCCATCACCACTTGGAACAGACGCCGTTGACTCACGAACAGGCTCTGGCGCAGGCGCTTCTACCACCGGCTGAGATACCAGATTAATTTGCTCAGCCGCCGTCGCCAAATCCTGCAAGCTACCAATCAAGTAGTCCTTAAATCCCTGCACGCGAATAGCAATCTCTTGGGAAGAGCCCGCAAAGCTAGAGCGCATTTCGGCTTCTAAACGCTCTTTACGCTTCTCTAACTGTTCTATTTCGCGCTGTAATTCACGCCGCTGCCGATCGAGATCTTGTAAGCCTTTTTGCACTAGCTGATCAACGCTCGCAGCGCCTGACGATGACCGCGATGAACGAGCAGCTGTGGACTCTCCCAAACTAGAAGCCCCTAAGCTGGAAGTCCTAGAAAGCGGCCTGGCACTGGTGTCAAATCGTCCCCGATCAGAGCGTCGCAGGCCCAGAGGCGTCTCTTCAGAGGATGAGCGATCGGCCGCAGAAGTCTCTGAGGATGAAGAGCTGTCTGGAGTGCTACGTTCGGGTGCACTGGTGTCTTCATAGGGCGATTGTTCTTCTGGAGGCATGAGTTACAAGGGTGTACAAGGCGTTCAAAAGAGAAAAATAGCTATCAGGCAAACAGCCCGAGGCACACGGTCAAAAGCGCACGGTCAGAAACAATTAACAGCTCAGAGTATTAGTAGAGCATATCTCTAACCAGTCTTAACTATCAGAACTATTGCCCAGCTCACGCGACCGGGCACTCGCTGTTTTTACAGCTTCAATCAGGGCCGAGCGCAGACCTAATTCTTCTAGCCGGGCAACACCCGCAATGGTCGTACCCCCTGGACTCGTCACTTGGTCTTTGAGCTCTGCTGGATGCAATGCGGTTTGCTTCACTAGCTCGGCAGTGCCTAACACGGTTTGTAGCGCTAGCTGACGAGCAATCGCCCGAGGCAAGCCCGCAGCCACGCCGCCATCGGCCAATGCTTCAATAACCATTGCCACATAGCCAGGGCCCGAGCCCGAGAGCCCAGTTACCGCATCCAGCATACCTTCTGGAACCTGGACCACCTGACCAACTGCCGAAAACAGTTCCTTGGCCAAATCAGCCTGTTCTTTTGAAGCATCACGACCTGTAGCGATCGCACTCATCCCTTCGCCGACCGTTGCGGGCGTGTTGGGCATCGCTCTAATGGCTGGCACGTCAGCCATCAGGCTTTCCAGCTTTGCGAGCGGCACACCGGCCAAAATAGAAATCACTAAGGGAGGGCGATCGCAGCGAACGGCCCGAAAATCCTTAGCGACAAGTTCAAATATTTGAGGCTTCACCGCCAAAAGAACGGTTTGACTAGCCTCGATTACGTCTTGATTGCTGTCAGTTGTCCGAATGCTATATCGATCGGATAACTCCTGACGACGCGTACCCGATGGTTCACCTAGCAAAATATCCTCAGCCAGGTACACCCCCTGGGCAAGAAGGCGGGATAACAGAGCTTCGCCCATTACCCCGCCGCCAATAATGCCAAGTCTTACAGACAAAGGAACAGGCCCTCGTAAATTTCTCCCACAGCATACCGCGAATAGGAAAGGTGTTTACTAAAAGCCAGAACCGAAAGCTGACGTTTATCGTCTAGTGCACATTTGAAATACCCGGTGAGACACCCAAACGTGATTGCACGCCATATTACAGCGTGTGCCCCCGTTCAAGTGCCACTCACAGGCTACCAAATCTAGACTAGGCCATGCGAGCGATTTGCTCAGTAGCCCATGCAGGTGTAGGTGCAGCTTGACGAGGAGCACTCATAGGCTCTTGACCCGTGAAACCGTCTTCGCCTTCAGTGGGCATACTGACCTGAACACAGTTAGGCGTGAACAGGAAAATGCTCTCACCGATACGCTCTTGATGGCCATCCATCGCGTAGGTACCCCCAGCCACGAAATCAACCGCGCGCTGAGCCTGGTCAGGATCCATGATGGTGAGGTTTAGCACAACAGACTTGCGCTCACGCAAAGCTTGAATTGCTTGGGGCATTTCTTCAAAAGTGCGTGGTTCCATTACCAGCACTTCAGACATTCCATTCATCGCACCAGGCATTCCAATCACGTTATTCATTGACACCATTCCAGAATCGGTTGACAAAACTCTCTCACGAATACGGCGACGCGCAGGGCGTGCTTCTTCTTCAACAGGCGGCATAGGAGGAACAAGAGGCTCAGGCTCAACGCTCTCTTCTTCGTAAAGGCTCTGATACTCTTCGCCTTCTACTTCTTCATACTCGTACTCGTAGTCAGCTGGATCGTTCAATCCAACGAAATCTTTGATCTTTCCAAAAAGACCGCTCATAGCTTGCGCTCCATCACGATATTAACGACTTGGCATAAGTCTGCAGAGGGCGGTGCGGCTATAAATCAACCGAATTGCCTGTGCAGCTATTGACATTAAAACTAGGGCATTCCGAAAAACTCTTTGCTTCTAGCGCCTACACGCTAAAGGGCATTGAGATTTTTGAAGATGGAGACCTGTAATGACAGAAGTCTATACGTTCGAGCAGGTTCATCACAGATGCCAGACTCTAGTACATAGCTCCATTCGGCGCAATCACGACTAAAAGTTCGCTTTAGCTACCGCAGAATCATCGGAATTAACGACTTAGTTTTTCTAATTTGTTAATTAGATTCAAGTGCATTACCCCATGCTTTCAAAGATATGTCAAGCATTTTTTATATGTACTTTTTTGACTATTCTTTTCGGCTTGTTACCCAGATTATGTAATCAGAGTATCACCGTTGGCCAAAAAGACCACTACCAATTCTGACCATGGTCGAACCAGCCGCGATCGCACTTTCAAAATCACCTGACATACCCATCGAGAGGGTATCCATCTTCACGTTTATCATGCCCTTTGCATCAATCTGGCTTGCTAAATCACGGGCTTGCAAGAACCCAGACTTAGCCTGCTGAGGATTTAACCCGTAGGGCAAAATCACCATCAGTCCTCGAATTTGAATTTGTGTGAGCTGGTCTAAATCTGGCAATACAGCCAGCAGCTCACTCGGGTCAAAGCCATCTTTGTTTGGATCTGGCAACAGCTTCACCTGCAAGCAGCAGTTGGGTCTGCGGTTCAATTCGCCAGCTTGCCTATCTAACCGAGCGGCCAGTTTCAAGCTATCGATTGAGTGAATCCAATCAAAATGTTCGAGCACTTTACGAGATTTATTCGATTGAATGTGACCGATAAAGTGCCAAGTTACATCCGTGAGATCTCTCAGCTCCAATTGCTTTGCTAAGGATTCCTGCACTTTGTTTTCCCCAAAATCACGGATGCCTTCGGCGTAAGCAGCGCGAATAATACTGACCGGGAAAGTTTTAGTTACCGCAATTAATCTCACATGAGGAGGAATGCGATCGCCAATAGCCGCTAAACGTGTCTTCAATTCAGCAGATAGCTCAAGACCTGATGTTGCCATGTCAAAAATTAATTCGAGCAGGAATATCTAGAAAAACCAAGAATGCACACAGGCCCAAGGCCAAACAATCTCGAAATACAGAAACCTTTAATCGCAAGATTTGAGCGCAAAAGTTAATCGCCAATACTTCAAGCGCTAAGACTTTAATCGCTAATACTGCGTACAACATTCGATTGAACTGCAATACTCGATTCAACAGAGCGTCAATTAGCGGCGTGGATGCGGCAGTCAAAAGTAAAAGTCAAAAATAAAATAATTGAAGGCAGAGCTATCAAGAATACTAGGCTAACAGCCCAAGTCAAAAAGCTTGTTTATACGTCTTTTGCAGACGGTCATATTCAGACTGCTCGCCGGTACGTCGAATGATTCGCAAACGCTGATCGAGCATTTGTTTGGCTTCTATCCGCCCAATCGGCTCAAACGAAAGACCGTTAGCATCATTTCTCACGACAAAAAATAGTCTGTGAGCATACAGAGTAGCAAATAATTCTTGACCTTCACCCACCAGGCAAACCCTGAACAGCAAGCCAAACGTCGGATGATTCAGGTAGTTTTCGTTGCTCATGTAGGCGGTTTGAAATGAAAGTGATTAACTCCAGACTTCTTCCAACAAGAATTGATTTCTAGCGCTGTCCTTAGGCTGCCCAGACATACCTGATAAGCATACCTACCGGATGCACATATGTAGACGCAACCCAAAACGGTCTGTACCAGTGAGTGTACAGGGTTTTCATCAATATTTAGCAAAGATTAGGTTATTGCTGTTATCAAAGCTCGCAAAGGGGGCCAGCTACAGGCCCAGCGCTAGCAGCTGAGCTTTCGCTTTTTGCAAAGACTCGGACCACTCCTTTTCAGGATCGCTGTCAGCAACAATGCCAGCGCCGACTTGGCCCCAAACCGTTGCAGCACCGTCAATTTGAGATTGCTCACAGCAACTCATCAACAAGGTCCGAATCAAAATATTGAGATCCAGCCGACCGCGCCGATCGAAGTAACCACAAGAGCCATAGAACAGACTGCGCCTGACAGGTTCTAAAGACTCAATGATTTCCATACAGCGCACCTTTGGGCAGCCTGTAATCGTGCCCCCTGGAAACAGCGCCGCTATCAAGTCAGCTGGGGTAGAAGATTGCTGCAAATGCCCCACTACGTTGCTCACCAAATGCATCACGTGGCTATAACGTTCAATGGTCATCAGCTCATCTACTTGAACGCTGCCCCATTCACACACCCGGCCCAGGTCATTACGTTCTAAGTCAACCAGCATAATGTGCTCGGCCTGCTCTTTGCGATCGCCTCTCAACTCTTCTGCCTTTTGCGCATCCGCCGCAGGTGTTTTTCCCCGAGGCCGCGTACCCGCGATCGGTCTCGACTGCGCGACCCGCCCCTGCAAATGTACCAGCCTTTCAGGTGAACAGCTGACCACCGCCCCCCAAGGAGTATGCCAATAGCTCGCAAAAGGAGAGGGATTGATGCGATGTAGCCGCTTGTACACGTCCCAGCTTGACAGGGTCGTTTGGGCCTGAAATCTCAGCGAGTGATTTACCTGAAAGACATCACCTGCACGAATGTGCGACTTAGCCAGTTTCACAGCCTGCTGAAATTCTGCTTGCGCCGTTTCAAATGTCGGCTGCTCAGTTAACCAGGAGGCTAATGTAGGCGCTGAAGATGTGCCTTCGAGCAAGTCTTCTTTATTTTTATCTACATATATAGAGGAAAATTCACCGCCACTATCGGCCTCACCGCTATCTGTAGCGTTGTTGCAACCAGCATCACTATCTTCCAAGTATCTATCTAAGCGAGCAGAGAGTTGAGACACTTTCGCTTCACTCTCTGCGGCTAGCCATAGCTGTTGTGTCTGGTGATCTAGCACTGCGAACGCTGCCGGCTCATACCAAAACCCAACCGGAAAAGGTAGGCTATCTTCTTTTAACCAGGGAAGATGTTCAATTTCCCAGGCAAAGTCATACCCCAACCAACCGAGCCAACCCCCAGTAAACGGCAAATGCTCTAGTGATAGGGCGTCGTCGTCACGCTCAGGTAACGCTGGCAGCATTAGCGGCGCAGCTATACCACCCAATCGCTTTAAGAAAGGCAACAGCTCACCTACTTGGGGCGTCCACATTTGGCATTGCCCATTTGCCCAACGAGGCGCTCCAGCACAAACAGAGTAGCGAGCTAACGACGTTATTTCGTCTGGGCTTTCTAGCAGCGTAGCGATTTCATGCACACCTGGCTGAATGGTTCTAGGCTGAGTCGTTCTGGGAAGAAATAAAGCGGCAAAAATATCCGATCCCGTTTTTTTTCTTAAGGAATGCGATCGCCAAAAATATTGCGGACAAGGACTTAGTAACGGTTCATCTTTGTCCATCACGTACTCTTAGCCATCATGTACCTCTAGGCGAAGCGGCAAAAGTCATCCATAGCTGAGAATTAAGGGCCTCAAACAACACCGCCATACGCTAGTCGGCTCCACCAAAAAATGCCCAGTCCAGTCAGTACCAGCCAGTCCCACCAGTGCAGCTGAAGCTGATGCCACACGACTCGATGCGAATTGGGGCTGGTAAACCCACGCACCTTCATCGCACTGGCAATCTGAGCCGCCCGCAGCAGCAAGTTCTCAATTAGTCGCTCAGACACCATCAGCCAAATCTGAAGCGCACCGCGCACGCCCAGCTTCTTCCACTTAATCGCTCTTGTACGAACCGAGCGCACAAGGTTTTGTACCTCTTCAAGCACCAGCGGAATAAATCGCAGCGCCAGGGTCAAGGTCAACGCAATCTCAGTTACTGGTAGCTTAGTCCACCGCAGCGGCTGCATCAGGTCTTCAATGCTTTCTGTAATCTCTTCTGGCGCAGTCGTCAACAAAAACAGCGTCGTTGAATAAATTAAGGTAAAAATCAGTGTGCTGACCTTAATCGCAATTCGCAGCGATCGCTGCGTGATATGAATCGCAAAATTAAAGGGCGGTAAATTAGCCACTTGCCAATTCACGATGTCGTATCGGTAAGACGTCGCTGCCGGAACATCTGGCAACACTTCTGGAGGAGTTAGTCCCTCTGGCCAATTGCTTAAAGCATCTACTGTCGGCAGCCTGGGCTGCTGAGCGACCGCGATTCCATCCGGCATAACCAATAGCAAGAGTGTGGCCAGCGTACCAAAAATCAACAGCCACCCCATCTGCTGTCGCCATACCCGCAGCGGAATCCGCGCGCTCACCGTCAGCACCATCAGAAATACCACAATGGCAATCCGACAGAGCGAGCTGGCAAGTATAGGGGCCAGCAAAATGCTCAGCAGCCAAGCCACTTTTACCCGAGCATCTATTCTATGTAGCCAGGTCACTGGCTGCTCCAGGTAAAGGCCTATCGGGAGCGATCGCAATAAATCCATTTAGCCAAGGCCCTTTTTAGCCTAAATACCTCACCTTTGTCGCTCGGTTCGGTCCACCCCGCAAACTATGCCCGCGCTCAATATCTCTGACGCTCTTACCGCGCCATAGCAGCCGAATCGGCGTACCGTCGTAACCCAAATTCTTCCGAAACTGCTTCTCAATATACCGGCGATAGCTCTCTCCAAACAGTTTTGGATCGTTGACAAACAGAGCAAACGAAGGAGGCTGCGCTTTTACCTGCGTACCATAGTAAATCCGCCCCTGACGGCCCTGCCTAGTTGTCGGTGGCGTATGCCAGCTCACCGCATCTTCAAGCACCTCATTCACCACCGACGTGCTCACCCGGCGACGATGCTCCGATACCGCCACATCTACCACATCTAAAATATTAGGCAGTCTCTGTCCTGTCAGTGCGCTAACGTACAATCGCTTCGCCCAGCCCAAAAAGTGAATCTTCGCTTCAATCTTTTTATCGAACTCGTAAATCGTATGCGAGTCCTTATCAATCGCATCCCACTTGTTGACCACAATCACGCAGGCTCGCCCTTCTTCTTCAATACGGCCTGCTAGCTTCTGATCCTGCTCAGTCACCCCATCTAGCGCGTCAATTACGAGCAAAACCACGTCCGCTCGCTTAATCGCTTTAAAGGCTCGGTTGATGCCAAAAAACTCAGGGCCAAACTCTACATTTTTCTTCTTGCGAATGCCCGCTGTATCGATCAACCGGTAGCGTTTTTGCTCGTCTCCTTCACCGCGCGTCACGACCATATCAATCGCATCGCGGGTCGTACCCGAAACAGGGCTAACAATCGAGCGCGACTCGCCGACAAACGCGTTCAGCATACTCGACTTACCCACATTGGGCCTGCCAACAATCGCCACGCGATACTCATCGATTTCTTCAAGCTCGTCAGTCGGGGGCAAATGTTCTACCAGTGCGTCAAGTACTTCACCAGTACCGCTGCCATGAATGGCTGAGACGGCGTAAGGCTCCCCCAAGCCCAACTCCCAGAACTGAGCCGCTTGAATGATGCCTTCATCCGGAGATTCGCACTTATTCACCGCAAGGATGACCGGAACATTCTGCGATCGCATCCAAGAAGCAATCTCCTGATCGCCTTCGGTTGGGCCTGCCTGCCCATCTACCACAAACAACGCAGCCGATGCCTCGCTCAGCGCAGCCATCGCCTGCTCGCGAATAAAGGGTAAAAATTCCGTATCATCATCGAACACCAGACCGCCAGTATCTACAGCCAAGAATTCGCGATCTTTCCAAAAGGCTGGCTGATATGTGCGATCGCGCGTCACGCCCGGCTGATCGTATACAATCGACTGCCTCCCACCTGCCAGTCGGTTCACCAGCATAGACTTACCCACATTGGGGCGACCAATTACAGCGACGACGGGAAGAACCATGGTGGTGAGGGCCAAACAGTGGCCGAACAGAAGTCAAGAATTATTGTATCGCGATCAATTACAAAACCGCTTTAATCTCTGACTTTGCCTCTTGGCGCAGTCCTGCCGCAATCCGAAACAGCTCTTGCCCGGTATGCAAATAGCTATCGTCATAGGTATAGGTAAAGCGCTCAATCTCTTCTAACCCGTCCTCTAGCTGATTGAGGCAGTAATACATATTCGCGGCCCCACCCGCTACACCCGCCGGGTTTGGCATCGATTTAAATTTCTGCTGTGCCTTCTCTAGGTGTTCTTGACAGTCTTCCAAATAAGTCTGAAAGGCGCTCATCAGCTCGTCGTCAAACGGATCGGCAGAAAGCGCTCTGACTTCTGCTTTCAAAGGGGTGATGATTTTACCGATTAGCCGATCGGCAGGATTAAACACGCTCCGCAGCCACTGCTCAATCGTAGCCGTATCTCCAGAGCGACTGCGGCGTTTACGATACTGATTTTGAGAATCTACGGTTCGAGAAGTGCGCGATCGCAGCTTTTCTTTTACCAGCAGCTGTCGCTCCACATCATACCGGCCCCGAGCCTGTACGTCGCCTAGCACTTCATACGCCGCATTCACCGATGCAATCTTATCTGTCGTTGCTTCTGCGTTTTGGCTATCTGGATGAAATTGCTTCGCCAGCTTGCGGTAGGCCTGCTTTACCTGAGCCTGACTCGCACCTTCAGAAATTCCCAGCGTTTTGTAATGGTCGATATCGATGCGCGTCTTATTTCCCATGGCGGTATTTTACCGCGACTTAAGAGCCCATGGGTTCAGGATCTTGAAACAGCGGCGTACTCAAATATCGCTCACCAAAGCTTGGCTGAATCATCACAATTAACTTGCCTTCATTCTCAGATCGCTTAGCCAGCTTCACTGCCGCGCACAGCGCCGCACCACTCGAAATGCCGGATAAGATACCCTCCTCTTTTGCCAATCGTCTGCCAAATGCGATCGCCTCATCATCACTCACCGCCACCACTTCATCAATCAAATCTTGATTTAGCACCTTTGGGACAAACCCAGCGCCAATCCCTTGAATTTTATGCGGCCCAGGCCGTCCACCCGAGAGTACTGAGCTATTGACCGGTTCTACGGCCACCACCTGAAAATCCGGCTTACGCTGCTTAATCACCTCACCGACACCCGTAATCGTGCCACCGGTCCCAACGCCTGCGACCAAAAAATCGACTTCGCCTTCCGTATCCTGCCAAATCTCCTCAGCCGTTGTCCGTCGATGCACCGCCGGGTTCGCCGGATTATCAAACTGTTGCAGCATATACGCATCCGGCAGCTCATCCACCAAAGACTTTGCCCTCTGGATACAGCCACTCATACCCTCGTTCCCTGGGGTCAGCTCCAGCTTTGCGCCGAACGCTCGCAGCATCGCTCGGCGCTCAGAACTCATCGTCTCTGGCATTGTCAGCACTAGCTGATAGCCCTTCGCGGCGGCGGCCATTGCCAAGGCAATACCCGTATTGCCCGAAGTCGGCTCCACCAGCGTCGTCTTTCCTGGGGTGATATCACCCACCTTCTCGGCGGCCTCAATCATGCTGATGCCGATTCGGTCTTTTACCGAAGCCGACGGATTCATACCTTCTAGCTTCACTACAATCTGGGCTACACACCCTTCAGACACAGGAATCCGATTCAATCTCACCATCGGCGTGTGGCCAATCAGCTGCGTGATATTGTTAGCAATTTTCATAAGAAGTACGACGACTAAACATTACAACCTGAAAACAATCCTCTTCGAGAAGGAGGGCGTGAGAAAGAGAGCGCTAGCCTTCTCTATATGTAATACATTAAATCTACTTGCTGTCTGGCATTTCGCTTATCTACTAGGTCTTGCAGCGTATAGTTCTCTAACACTGACTCTGCAGACTGCCTTACCTCTTTCCACACATCCGCAACTACAGCACCTTCGGTGGACTTCGGCGACTTCGTTTCTTTTGACTTCGCATCAAACCCTTCAATGCAGCTAATTACATCCAACAGCGTCACCTTCCAGGGCTCGCGGGTTAGTAAATAGCCTCCCTTCGCACCTCGCTGGCTCTTCACAAACCCGCCCCGACGCAAAGTCGCTAGCAGCTGCTCTAAATAGCGATCGGGAATATTTTGATCTGCCGCGATCTGACAAATACGTAAAGGATCGCCCTTGCTGTAGTGCAAGCTCAGCTCGGTCAGAGCCAGCAAGGCATACTCACTTTTGCACGATAGTTCCAAAACGCTGCTCTTGGGGAGGGATACATTATTATATCCCGGTTCCACGGTGGGGATTGTATATTTAGCACAGCCAAACCAAAAAGGGCTTCGCAAAATTGCGAAGCCCTTTTTGGTTTATTTCAACGTAATCACGCTATGACGTAACCACCCTGTGAAAATGGAACCCATGCCAAGGGACTTCCCCGGCACTGTCCCAATTTCAAATCAACTTAGAAGCTGAAGGATGCGCGTACAGCACCATATACGTTGTCATTCTCGTCGCCATCAGAATCGTTATCAGTGTAGATGATGGCAGGTGTGAAGCTGAAGAACTCATTCACGTTGATTTCGTAGTAGGCCTCAACCAACACGGGATCGCGATCAACAGCAGGAGAGATACCACCGTATACACCGAACTCGTTACCTGCGCCCAGGAAGTCAGAGAACGCAACACCACCCATGTAAGAATCAATGTCGTCTTCGCCATCAACTTGAGTGTTGGCATAGTGACCACCTACCTGGAAGCCGCCGAAGTCGAAGTTGATCAAACCAGCGATTGTGCTTTCAGCATCACCATCGTCTGCATCACCCGCACCGATATAGGTAATGGCTGCATCAAAGATGCCATCAGTCAAGAAGTTCAACTGAGCGATGTAGCTGTTTTCGTTAAACAAGCCACCGTCTTCAGTGTTGTTGTTGCTACTGTCAGAGGAGTAGCCCAAGTCAAGCACGAGATTGTCAGAGAATGCGAAGTTTACGCCTGCACCAAAGTCACCACCTGCAAACTGGTCGTAGAACTCAGGGCCACCCGCATCTGCAACGCTAGGACCATCGAAAGGAACGATAGTGCTGGTAACAAAGTCATCAGTCACTACACTGTTAGCCGCGATAATACCGCTGATGCGGTTACCGATGGGGAAGCTGTAGTAAACATCATCTAGACCGAGGTTGTCTTCCAAACCGTTACGACGACCGCTCTGGCTAGCTAAACCGTTCTCGGAGTTAGCCAAAGAACCAGCAGCGTCAGTTGCCCGCAAACGGACACGGAGTCTGTCTTCGCCAGTAAAACTAGTGTCAAAGTTCAAAGTAGCACGGTACTCAAAAGTAGCGTCTGCTTCATCACCACCAATAGTTGTGATTTCATCGTCCGCAGTACCAATAAGACCGTCGTCGCCTTCACCCACATCAATTGTAGTAAGGTCAGCATCACCGAAAGGTACAACCAGGTTCGCGTCGAGAGCACCACGAAGCTTAGTGGTTGTAGAGAACTGGTTTGCTTCTAGTTCAGCAACGTCAGTCTCTAGGGTGTCTACACGACCGCGAATAGTTGCTAGCTCAGCTGCAAACTCTTCTTGCAAGCGACGAATCTCGTCCAGGTCGTCGCCACCAATCAGCTGAATAACAACGTCCAAACATGCGTTCAAACCTGCCGCGAACTCATAGCGAGTCAAGGCGCGGTTTCCACGGTAAGTGCGGTCGGGATAGCCCTCTAAGCAACCGTACTCTTCTACCAAACGCTGAAGCGCTGTGAATGCCCAGTCGCCAGGCTGTACGTCAGACAGCTCAGAAACGCTGGTTACTTGAGCCAACTGAACAGGCTCTTCAACAACAACGTCTGCGCTGACATCAGAGCTGATTTCTTCTACAGCAACGGCTTCTGCAGCCACTGCATTACCAGATACTGCTGCAACGATGCCAAATGCTGCGGGTGCAGCTAGCAATGCTTTCCAATTTGTCATTTTTGAATGTCTCCTCACACCTAAATAGATGAATCGGTTATTAGTTGCTCGACATGTGTGCCTAGGCGCTGGTCTTTGACACTGGCCATAACCCACAGGCATTGAAATTAATAGACGTTTCCATCGGGCAAAAGATAAAGCGGTCGATACGCTGCTAAGCAGCAGCAACGAATAGCTTTTCCAAGCTTGTGCAAAATGCTAACAGAAACGATTAGCATCTCACAACACCCTGGGACAGTTTTATGTATTGTGCCAAGTGGTCTACTGAGGTTCGACAAAGCACCTCATGGCCCTCTAAAGCCTTACCCTCAAAATCCTACATCTCTGTCTGACAGAGGGATACAGGCTTCAGCACACATACGCAAGCACACAGGCACAAAACGCACTAATTATTCAAACAAATATATTTGATGGGCTTAGGCACAAATATTGGATGTATGGGCCAAATTCCACTTTTACTGACTTGCAAATAAGCCATCTGTGTGAGCTATGCCTGATTTGCCTATAAAATCAACGACGATTGCCGCATGTTTCTCTGTTGGGACGGGCAAAGTTAGGAGGGGCACAGCCTTCTCTTGAAGTTGGCACCCAGAAGATATGCTCTTTTAAGAGCAAACGGTTGAAGAGGCTCTGTCTATCTTCAGCCGCTGGCAATTAGCGATTATTTTTTGCCGTGGCTTCTTCTGACTTTATCTTGTGCCTTTAAAAAACTATCCGCTCTCACCTTTGAAAGATGAGAGCGGTCTAGTCGGATCTTCAGGTCAAAACCAAACTGCTGGAAGGAACTCTAGCTATTTAGCTCTCACTGATGTCAAAGCTTGCTCTAGAGAACAGCCCCAGCACACAGCTGGCTCACATCAACCTGGAGACCCACGCATATATCACTAATCTTCATGGGCATCACCTCCTGTATTCCTAAACGGATTTGTGTTTAGTGTGTAGGCAACTCAGTTACCTGTAGATAACAATAGCACGCCTTTTTAATAGTGTGTGAAATTCATTGCTAAAGCCAGAATACGTCTAAAAAGGAACCTTCTTCTTGGCATCTCGACCGCTTTCAAAGTCTAGTTCTTTCAGCTTTTTCAGAATGCGGGTGAAGTATTCTTGCAGGTAATCTTCTAGGGTAGTCATGTCTTCTTTGCTGATATCAAAGGCTTGGTACACCTCATCCATGGGTGCATCCATGACCTTGCCGCTAGCGCTGACTTCTGTAAAGGCTAATCTATCGGCCAAGTCCCAGGTCCACTGGAAAAAAGCAGCGATGTTGCGAACACCTCTAAGCAGAGCAGGTGGCATGTTAGAAACGTTTGCATTCTGCTCAGATAGTCGCTCGCACAGGCGAATAATTTCGTAAGCACCCCAGGCTCTAGTACCCGCTAAGGGAAAGGTCTTGTTTTCAGCAGCAGGTAGTTTAAGCGCTTTTACTGCAAACTTGGCGATGTCCTGGCTGTTCATGTAGGCGATCGCACCCGCTTCACCCATTACCCAAACAGACTGGCGCTCCAGTACAGGAATGGCATATTGCCCAACCAAACCCTGCATAAACCCACAGGGCCTAAATATGGTGTAATTTAAGCCTGACTCCTTTAAGAAAGCTTCTGCGCAGTCCTTAATCTCCATCAGGGGGACCTTTGGATACTCACCCGCGCCCAAAATAGAAAAGAAAATAAAGCGCTCTACACCGGCCGCTTTTGCCGCTTTAATCAGCGCAACTTTTCCGTGCCAGTCAACATCGTAGATGCCTTCCTTTTCAGCCGGCCTTGATGTAGCTGCATCAATCACAGCGTCTACATCTTCAAAACACGGTGGCAAGCTGTCAGGGCCTGTCAGATCAGCTTTTACCAGCTGAGCGCCCCATTCACGCAGGAAGCTAGCCTTCTGAAAGTTTCTGACTAAACATTTCACTTCATAGCCTTCGTCTAGGGCTCGGCGAACGATTTGCCTTCCCAATGTGCCAGTTGCGCCAACGACTAATAAGACCATGAGGTAAAGTAAACAAAACTTAATATGCTTCTCAGTTTAGCAGAAGTCGCTACAGCGACAACTGCACTGAGATTGAAATGCGACTAAATTCGTTTGTCGACAGATTCGACGGAGGCAGGAAGGGACGGTCTTGTAAAGAGGTACAAGTGATTAGGCACAGGCAAGAGCCCTCTGAGAACATCCCTCAAAATTCAGAGTGTGGCCTACTCCTCGCCGCCTTGCACTTTGAGCATGAGAAAGCCGACGCTAAGACCGACCAAAATCATCCCGGCTACCAGTACCGCTGTAGAAAAAATTTCGCCTGCCATTATCTGCTATCTCCTATTTTTTATAATCAGAATCTGTGCAAAAACATACCAGCTAGTTTGCACAAAACCTCTGGTGAAAAGCGTTAAAAAGAAGTCTGTACCACTTTGCGCTACCGCTATTTTAGAGCGTTTTGGACCTGAGCCATAGATTTTTTCTCTGCGAGTCATCCCACGTTTCGGTAATTTTCAGTTCACACTTTTTTCTCACCTTTCCCTCAACGGCCATAGCCTTATGCCTTCTGTATTTTCCACGGCGTCTCCGAGCGCACCAGCCTTTCCTCCCTTTACTCATTTAGCCAAGAGCACACCCAGCCAGCGGCGCAAGCCTCGCATTGTGATGACGCTAGGCGATCCGGCAGGCATCGGACCTGAAGTTGTGCTGAAGACTTTGAGCTCAAAAAGCTTCGAACAGATGGCGGAAATTACGGTCATCGGCAATCGCACGCTTTTACAAAATGCCTACACTCAGCTGCAAGCGACAAACCCTGACATTGATTTAGCCGATCCAGACACGCTCAATTTCATCGATATCAGCGCGCCAAAGGCCGTTACGAGCAGCGTTATCGTAGGGCAAGGAAATAGCAGCAGTGGAGAGATTGCCTTTCAGACCCTACAAAGTGCGATCGCTCGTACTATCGAAGGCCAATTCGATGGCATCGTCACTGCGCCCATCGCAAAATCGGCCTGGCTCGCGGCGGGTCATCACTACCCTGGACAAACCGAACTATTAGCAGAAATGTCACAGACTGAGCGGTTTGGCATGCTATTCGTCGCCAAATCACCTCGAAACGGGTGGAGTTTGCGAACGCTGCTAGCCACTACACACATTCCGCTTCAAGCAGTTCCAGAAACGCTTACGCCAGCGCTAATGACGCTAAAGCTAGAGCTTTTAGTTAGCTGTTTGGAAAGAGACTTTGGATTAAAGAAAGCAAGCATTGCGATCTCAGGGTTAAACCCTCACAGCGGCGAACAAGGTCAACTCGGAACAGAAGAACAAGATTGGCTCATACCGTGGATGCAAACGCAACAGCAAAGATTTCCTCACATCCAAATAGAAGGCCCAGTTCCACCCGATACGCTATGGGTACAGCCAGGGTTAGCCTGGCACAGTGAAACGCCTCCAGCCAAGGGGCGAGCTCATGATGGCTACCTCGCGCTCTACCACGACCAGGGTTTAATTCCAGTCAAGCTCCTCGCCTTCGATTTAGCCGTCAATACGACCATTGGCCTACCCTTCATCCGCACCTCGCCTGACCACGGAACGGCCTTCAACATTGCGGGGAAAGGCATTGCTAGATCTCAGAGTACAGAAGCTGCTCTAGAGCTAGCTGTAGAACTGACGACGCAAAGACTGCTGCAACCCGCTCATCAAATATAGAATTGGCCTAAAACAGGCTCAGCTGGTCTGGTGGCTGGGCCAACATATCCCACGGCAGAGGAGGGACTGGCGAACCGGCAGACTCCAGCTGCGCCTGAAAATAACGGACCACCTCAGGAGAGTTCACTTCTTGCGGGCAATGCACAAAAAAGTAGACCTGCTTCTGGGCCGCTAGCCAGGCCGCAATCTGTGGCACCCACTCAGCTAAATAGTCTTGGTTGCGGAAAATTCTGGGATGGCTGATGTAGCGAACAATTGCAAAATCAGCCGTCACTTCCGGCTGCAAAGGCACATTGGGCTTGCGTCTGTTGGAATGCAGCTGTGGGTCCGCGTCACCTTCATTTTCCCAGGCGTACATTGAGCGACTATCGAGCAACACTCGGCCCACCTGCAAACCAGTGAGTAACGCGCTAAGCCTTCGCGCTGGCTCACCTTGAAACCAGTCAAGATGCCGTACCTCAACCGAGATTGGAGCATCTTGCCGAGGCCACGCCTTCAGGAAAGCAGCCAAATCATCGAACGCTGCAGGACTATATCTGGGTGGCAGCTGGGCCATGATAGGACCCAAGCGATCGCCCAATCCCTGCATCAATTCTAAGAAAGATAGGGCCGCAGGCAAATGAGCCATTAGTAGCCCTTCATGAGTCACCGCGCGCGGCAGCTTGGGACAAAATCGAAACTCGGAGGGTGTATGGTTCACCCAGCGCTGCACCATCTCCGCCGAAGGGACTGAATAGAACGTCGTATTGCCTTCTACGGTCAACAGGCGCTCTCCATATAGTCGCAAGAAATTCGTTGGCTGGCTTTTGGCTGGGTAAAAGTTACCGACCCAGTCTTTAAAGGCCCAAACCGCACAGCCCATCCGAAAGTTGAGCATAAGTAAAGAGTTGTAGAAGGAGATTAGTTGTCGAGAAAATATATCCGAGAAGAAGACACCAGGAGTAGGCCAACGCCTGCTGATGTAAGTAAGCCTAATGCAAACCAGCGGATTTCTCAGTAGGCTATAAGCAAGCTCCATCTCAAAGGCACCCACGATGCATGAGCATATTGCGACTCCTCATTTTCCTACCATCGTCTGGGCCTTTACCTACCGCGACATGCAAATAGAAGTCACCACCACTTATCACCACGGGCAACAGATTTATTCAGCCTGGGTGACCTACACCACCGGAAGCGCCGTGGCAGTCCCCAGAGCTGATAGTCCAGACAAAGCGATCGCAGGTGCAAAACAATGGATTCGCACGCACTTTGACTGGTCCGATGTCACCGCACCATGACGTCACTGCACCATGATGTCATTGCACCATAGTGTCTAGCCCCGAGTGCCTAGCTGGCAAACCTATAGCAAGACTGCGAGCAACAAAACTACGAATAGCAAGATTACGGAGACAGCCTCAAAAAAGAATTGACTCTTTTTGATACGTTCCCGTATATCCATGCAATTACTCAGATACAGATATTACACATAGGGAATATTAGGCCCAAGCAGAGAACTGCGCTAGCCCCTTCATACGAAGGGCATATCGCCGGGTTCTTGCAGTATCTTCTTGACGGCGCTATGACCACCCAAATACCGACTCAAAAAACATTTTTTCAGCAGCTGGGCACACTGCTTACCGGCAACAGAGAAGTCACTAGCAGCAAGGAAGAGAATCAGCGCCACCTTCCACAGACGCAGCCCAAAAAACTGAAGGTCATCAGTGTCGTCAAGCCGTTCTCGCCACCACCTACTTTCATTGATTACGCCGGAGAGGGCGATGAACCTGCCGATCTAGCCCTCATTACCCTCATTCCAGAAGGGCTGGAATCGCTGAACTTACCCGGGGCCCCGCCGCCTGCTCAACCACAGGCACCCGCTTGTGTCATCAATGCCTGCAAACTTACCGACCGCCCACTCACGGTTGAAGCAACGACCGCCGCCGAACTAGCCGAACTCATTCCGCTCAACCTCAGCAGCCTTGATCAATCGTTCCAGCAAACGCCTATTCAGCATCTACAGGAAATAACCATTGAACAAAACAAAGTTGCTCAAAGCACAACTTATCAAAGCGCAGCTCATCAAAGCTCAGAACATCAAGAATCTAGGCAACAAGACTCAGGACAACACAGTTCAGGACAAGAAAGTAAAGCGATACCAACGCACCCCCCTCTCCCCGATCTTGCCAAACTCCCACGAGCGGACTGCCATCAACCGGTCGAAATTGTTCGTCTCCCCACACCCTATCTCGACCAGCTTGACCGAATCGTAGACGGCTTGATGAAACAGCAAACTCAGCAGGCTCGACAGAATGAGCAGCTAGGAGCCCTAGTCAAACAGCTGCTCAGTCGAGTGGCTCAGCAACAAACAGAACTGAATAGGCTCGGCAAGGGGAACTACACCAATGTGCAGCAGATGATTCAAACCTGCCTGACTCAGTAGCACTAACCCCAAAAGCCACACGCAGCGACTTAAAACTGCCTTAAAAACCTTAGGTCGCTCTTGTAGAGACGGCGAATATCATCAATTTTACTCTGCACCATAGCTAGACGCTCCACGCCTAGACCTGCAGCAAACCCAGAGTACTCTTCTGGGTCACAGCCCACAGCTTTGAGCACATTTGGGTCAATCATGCCGCAGCCCATGACCTCAAGCCACTGTCCCTGCCAGCGAACATCCACTTCTGCCGAAGGTTCTGTGAATGGAAAATAGCTGGGGCGAAAACGCACTTCAATTTCGCCAAACAACGCTTCCAAAAACAGCTGAACAGTACCACGCAAATCCGTAAAGGTAATGTCTTTATCCACGGCAAAGAACTCTATTTGATGAAATACCGCTGAGTGAGTGGCATCTACCGTATCCCGGCGATAACAGCGACCAGAAGCCAGCACTCGCATAGGAGGCTGGTTATTTTCCATATAACGAATTTGCGTGTTTGATGTGTGGGTGCGCATCAGCTGACCGCCGGGCAAGTACAGCGTGTCTTGCATATCGCGGGCTGGATGATCAGGTAAAAAGTTAAGCGCTTCAAAGTTGTAGTAGTCGCTTTCAATTTCTTGGCTTTGAGCCACGGTGTAGCCCAGTCCGACAAAGATATCGGTAATTTGGTCAATGATGCTGTTAATAGGATGAATGCGTCCCTGCGGCTGGTAAACACCTGGCATAGTTACATCCAGCGTCTCAGATTCTAGCTGAGCCCTGATTTGAGCGGACTGCAAGTCTTCTTTTCGCTGTTCTATTTGCGATTGCAGAGCGGTCTTGGCTTCATTCGCTAGCTTGCCAATTTTGGGCCGCTCTTGAGCAGACAGCTTGCCCATACCACCTAGCACCTTAGAAAGGTCACCTTTTTTGCCCAGATATTTGACCCGAACTTTATCCAATTCTTCTAAGCCAGCAGCAGCGTTGATATCATCGGCAGCTCTGTGTTGAACGGCGCTTAACTGAGACTCAATTTCGGATGATGACATGTCGCTTGTGGGTGGCTGATGTAGGAATTGTAAGAGGCTAGTTTGCGATTCGGTCTGGCAAATGTATGTAATCTGTCGACCGTAACAATTCGCAAATTAGTCTATGGTAACCTGCCAGTGAGGATTGGGTGCTACGGACCTTTTAATTTGTCAGAGAAGTATACTCGCGGCGCACTTGCAGCGAATTACCAGGCCCAACTGAATCAGGCAGATTCAACCGAGCGGATTACACTAAGCGCATCAGTCAAGACACATTTAACCAGGCGCATCAAATTACATGAACATATTGGTAAGTAATGACGATGGCATTTTCGCGCTGGGGATTAGAGCCTTGGCAAACGTACTCGCCGACGCAGGGCATACCGTTACGGTCGTCTGCCCGGATAGAGAGCGATCTGCTACGGGCCATGGGCTAACGCTGCACAGACCGCTCAGAGTTAATCAAGTCGAAGAAGTTTTTAATCCAGCCGTGGTGGCTTGGGCCTGCTCTGGTACACCATCTGATTGCGTCAAGCTAGCACTGGACGCGGTGCTACCAAGCCCGCCGGACTTCGTTGTATCGGGCATAAATCACGGTGCAAACTTGGGTACCGATGTACTGTATTCAGGCACGGTCTCAGCGGCGATGGAAGGCGTTTTAGAAGGCATTCCAGCGATCGCAATGAGTCTTACCAGTTTTGCAGCCAAAAACTTCCAACCCGCCGCTGATTTTGCGCTCAAGCTCGTCACTCAGCTCGAAGCACAGCCACTGTCACTGCCTATTCTGCTAAATGTGAACGTCCCCCCGGTAGACGCCACCAAAATTCAGCCGCCTGTTGTCACCAGGCAAGGCGTCCGTCGCTATTTCGATCAGTTTGAGAAACGTATCGATCCGAGAGGCAAAACGTACTACTGGCTAGCAGGCGAAGTTATGGAGGAAGGCGATACGGAAATTCTGTCACCGCCGCAAACTCAACAAACCTTACTAGAAAAGGAGATCTACAAAGTAGGCAATCAATTTATGACTGATGTTCAAGCTATCAAAAAAAATCACATCACCATCACGCCGCTGCAATCAAACTTAGCTGCATATACGGCCTTGGAATTTATTCACAGTTGGCAACAGCAAAACCTATAAGGCTCGTCTAGGATCGTACAGATTCAACACAAGTCTAGGCGCCTATACCTATGCGTAGGCGCGCAGACCAATCGTCTGAAAGAAATTAGATCAGCGCGATATCGAGACCTCTCCATCGCCCTTGGGCATTCTGCAAGCAGGGTCTCTACTCATTTATTTCTATTCAGTTAAGTTGGCCTTTCTTCGCGGATGAAAGACTTCCCAACTGTAAATGTAAACGGTAGTTCCTCCACTTCTTCACTTCATGTAAGGCTCATGTCAGATCAGCGCGATCAGTTTTCGATATGCTTTTGGGGCGTCCGGGGAAGTGTTGCTTGCCCGGGCCCAGCGACAGTTCGATACGGCGGCAACACAGCCTGCATCGAGATGAATGTGGGCGGCGAGCGGCTGATTTTTGACGGTGGCACAGGATTGAGGAACCTAGGCCAAAAGATGCTTGCTCAGATGCCAGTGGCAGCGAATATGTTTTTCACCCATTCTCATTGGGATCATATTCAGGGCTTTCCATTCTTTGTACCAGCGTTTGTGCCAGGGAACAAGTTTAAAATTCATGGTGCGATCGCGCCCAACGGCTCCACCATCGAACAGCGCTTAAACGACCAAATGCTCCACCCTAATTTCCCTGTACCGCTACAGATTATGGGTGCAACACTGGAGTTTTGCGATATCGATGTTGGCGAAGTTGTCAAAATCGGTAACGTCGAAATTAGCAACGGTCTGCTTAATCATCCCGGAGAAGCCATCGGCTACAGAGTTAGCTACCGGGGCCATGCGGCCGCCTACGTTAGTGATACGGAGCATTTTCCTGGCCGATTAGACGACAACGTGCTGAGGCTAGCGCAAGATGCCGATGTCATGATTTATGACTGTACATACACTGACGACGAATATCACAACGAGAAAGATAGCAGAGTTGGCTGGGGACATTCCACCTGGCAAGAGGCCGTTAAACTTGCCAAAGCAGCTAATGTCAAACAGCTAGTGATTTTTCATCATGACCCGACACATACCGATGAGTTCATGGACGACATTGCTCGTCAGACCTTAATCGCAATGCCTAATAGCATCGTGGCTAAAGAAGGAATGGTTTTAGAGCTCCTCAGCAAAGAGGAGACCGACTCAGCGTTTGTTCCCCCTTCTGTAGCAGCTACAGTTGTTTAAGCGTTTGCTTACAGCACTTTCTGTATCAGTAATCTATATCAACAACTACTGACATAAATAATTCATAGCCTGAAAACTCACTGCATTGTTTCGAGTTAGAGCAGCTTTCTAACGCTGAAAGACTGGCAATATGTCAGAATGTGAAGCGTGTGGATTACTTCTTCTCTCAAGGCGGCAAAAGCCCCTACAAATATAGCGCTCGGCAACTTTGACGGCGTGCATTTGGGACATCAGCAAGTGATGACCCGAATTCTGTCTGGAGAACAGACATCTGTCTTACCCTATCTAGACCACCATGCCGTCACAACACTGCACGACGGCACTTTAACGACCGGCTATAGCCAATGGCCAATCGATTGCGCAGTAGACAGTGCTAGCCAACTGCCCATTGGACCCGAGCTGCAAAGCTCTGGAGCTTATTCCACAGTAGTTACCTTCTCGCCTCACCCGCACGAATATTTCTCGGGCGTTTCTCGGCCCCTACTAACGCCAGTCGCCGAAAAAACCTGGCAGCTGGCAAGACTCGGTATTCATCAGCTGATTATGCTGCCCTTCAATCAGGCATTAGCTGAACTAAGCCCACAAAATTTTGTCGAAAAGGTTTTAATTAAAGGTCTTCATGCACAGCGAATTAGCGTAGGCAGCGATTTTCACTTTGGCAAAGGGCGTAGTGGCAATGCGCAGAAGCTAATGGAAATTGCCGCCGCTCATAACGTACCTGTTATTCAGGTGCCTTTGAAATACGAGCAGGGCGATCGCATCAGCAGCTCTCGCATTCGAGAGGCCCTACAGTCAGGGCAACCCAACATTGCAACAAAGCTACTAGGACGGCCTTATACCCTCACAGGCAAAGTTGTCAAAGGTCAGCAGCTAGGACGTACCATCGGATTTCCGACAGCGAACTTAAAGGTACCAAGTAACAAGTATCTACCCCGAACAGGCGTTTACAGCGTATGGGTATACGGCGTAGCCGATTGCCCACTGCGCGGCGTGATGAACATTGGGCACCGGCCTACTGTGCAAGGACAAGATTTAAGCATAGAAATTCACCTCCTAGAATGGGCGGGCGATCTGTACCAGAAAAGTCTCACAGTGAGTTTAGAGACCTTCATTCGCACTGAGCAGAAGTTTGACTCGCTCGATCAGCTGAAAACACAGATCTCAATAGACTGTGAGCAAGCAGCCTCTACTTTAAGTCCAGCATAGGAACTCTCCATACAGCCTTCCATAGCAGCGATAGCTGTTCACCTGTTCTTAACCTTGCTTTCGTAGGGTCTTTTACGCTGTGCAATTTTTTCGCGCGCAACTCTTTACAAGCGAATTTTCTTCTAGAGTACCTGTCTCCCAGTATTTATCGAACATGAAGCGCCGACACTTTTTGGTCTTTTTAGGTGCAGCAGCCGGGACATCTTTGACTGGCCTGCCTAACTGCGCCCCCCGCACCATCACTTCCTCGAATGCGGCCGCATTCAAGCCCATTAAAAGTCCGATGCCCTACGGCGCTGTCAACATCAGTACAGACCAGCAGCCACTGGAATATGCGCAGTACGCCATCCAAGATGACATCGTCTTGCCAGAAGCGTTTACTTATGATGTCATTGCTTCCTGGGGCGATCCGGTTGGCGATTCGCGGTTTGGATACAACAACGACTATCTCTCTTTTATTGCAACCGGGCCACATGAAGGCTATCTGACAGTCAATTTTGAGTACATTAGCACCGCAACTTGGGAGCAAACGTACGCGCAAATCACTGGGAAGTCTTTGCCGTTTCAGGAGGTGGTTGCCGCACTTGGCAAGCTGGAAGCAAAAGAGCTCAATGCGTTTAAGCTGCCAGATGATAATCCGCTCAAGGCTCAGATTCGGCAGATTTCTGAGGAGACTTTGATTGATCAGGGATTAGGGGTCATTGCAGTTCGCCGGGAGGCAGATGGTCGGTGGATACGTGTACCAGGCGATCGCGATCGCAGAGTCTCTGGCATATCTGGACTGAAAGATGGTCGCTATTTAAAGTCAACCGGGCCTGCTACTGCTGTCTTTCGTAAAACACAGGTTAAGGGGTATACCGATGGGCTAGATACCCAAATTATTGGCACGTTTGGCAACTGTGCAGGCGGTACTACACCCTGGGGAACGGCTCTTAGCGCGGAAGAAAATATTCAAAATCAGGTGCCTGAAGCGGTGCACAGCGACGGGTCTTCTTTCGAGCCAGGAAGGAAGGCTTTTAACGCCGGGTTCGATGGTCAGGGTAATGTATTTGGGCTAGCGGGCAACAAGTACGGTTGGATTGTGGAAATTGATCCGAGTAACCCGGATGACTATGGCACTAAGCACACCTGGCTAGGACGTTATCGCCATGAGGCGGTAGGGGTTCGAGCTGTAGCGGGTAAACCGCTGGCGTTCTATTCGGGGTGCGATCGCAGAGGTGGCCACGTATACAAATTCATTAGCAGCGGTAGAGTTATCGACCCTACCAATAAAGAAAACTCTCGGCTGATGAAGAATGGGATGCTCTATGCTGCCAAATTTAGAGGCGATGGCACAGGTAGCTGGATTCCGCTAACACTGACAACGCCGGTTGATCCAGTTTTGCCAAGCGAGGTGATAGGTGGCATGGTAACACTACCTAAAAGGCCAGAAGGTGGGTTTAAAAAGGTTGAAAGAGATGCGATCGCCCGCCAATTCAAAAAAAGGTTTGCTACCCTGGGTGACCTCTACGAAGGCAATAACACCGAAAAGCAAGGCGCGATTTTGATAGATGCCCACTTTGCGGCAAACGCCGCTGGAGCAACTGCTACCGCTCGCCCTGAAGATACCGAAGTTGATCAAGACGGTACCTTGTTCATCGCCTTCACCTCAGGGATGTCTGGCCAAGATGGCGGACCGGATAAGTCAGTTTTTGTTGGGCCCAATGGCGAAGAAGACTACGAAGAAGGCTGGGTGATGAAAGTTGTCGAAAACGACGGCGAGCCTGGCGCGTTGACCTTTACCTGGCGCATGTTCGCAACCGGCGGAGAGCCAGCAGAAGGAGGACTTGGCTTCGCCAATCCAGACAACCTGGCGTTCGACCAGCGGGGGAATTTGTGGTTAGTTACCGACATGTCAACTGGCACGCACAACAAAGCAACCCCTCATCGAGTCTCAGATGACGGCGAGCCACTCACAGGCAAACAGCTGCCGGGCATGTACGGCAACAATTCCCTCTGGCAAATTCCCCTAGAAGGTGACCAAGCAGGCGAAGCTAGAATGTTTGCCTACGGACCGATGGAATGCGAACTTACCGGCCCCTTCTTTACCGACGATGGCACAACGCTCTTTATAGCCGCGCAGCATCCTGGCGAGCGTGGCGGCATTCGAGCAGACATGGCCTCGGACACTCGGGAGTTTGCGATGCAAACAACTAACGGTAAGGCATTCACCCAACAGCGGGATGTTCCCATTGGCTCTAACTGGCCAGACAAGACCGAAAATGCGCCTCCAAAACCCTCTGTCGTAGCCATTCGTCGAATCGAGAGCGGGACTGCTATTGTGTAAGCGCTGTCGAGTTTTCACGCTATGCCTTCGTCTCAGCCTTCCGTTTTGCCCCTTTCTCAAGCACTGTGGCAAGACAATCAAGACTTAGCTGCCGCTTCTCTTGAGAATCTTTTCGTGCAAGGCATTGGAGACGGATCGTTACCGAGAGAAAAATTCGCTTACTACGTTGGCCAAGATGCCTTTTTCTTGGAAGCGTTTGCCCGCGCGTATAGCATTGCCGCAGCAAAAGCACCTACCTGGGAAAGCTTTCAAACCTTTCACGCACTGGCAAACGGCGTATTACAAGAGCTGAACTTACACCAAAGCTATGCTGAGTCTTGGAATGTAGATGTCAAAACTGTAGAACCCGGCGCAGCCACCCGGCAGTACACAGACTTTTTGCTGGCGACAGCCTGGAGTCAGCCTGTCGGCATCACGGCAGTTGCCATGTCACCCTGCATGAGGCTGTATGCATACCTAGGGCAAGAATTAGCAAAAGGCGGCATTCCCTCCCACGATTATCGGGAGTGGATTACCACCTATAGTAGTGACGAGTTTGAACCCTTGGCTAAACAGCTAGAAGCCTTAGTCAACCAGCTTTCTCCAGACACCACGCTAACAAAATCTACTTATCGGTACGCCATGATCTGTGAGAGAGACTTTTTTCAAGCCGCCTGGCAAAGATAGCTTTTCAAATCAGCGCTCAAGCTAACATTAACCCAAACGCTAGAAAAGCCTACTTTTCAACGTACATTTCAGGCTCTACAGCAAAGTTATTCATCCGACCAGAATCATCAATTACGTAACCGTCCGTTGTCTTCAGGTCGCTATCAGCCTCGCTAGCTTTTGCCGCGGCGATATCTTCAGCATCCTCTTCGGGCGTTCCACCCGGAAAGCTCTTGGTGCCAGGTGGTTGAACAGCATCGCCGACAGGCTGAGCGACCTGTACAGCCTGCTGATTGCCAGCAGCACCTTTACCAGGCTCAGCGCCTACCTTTATATTTTCGTTTTGTTCAGTCACCACGGATCGGCTCCTTTCGCTTATTTATGACATCATCAGTGTAAAGAGGGCCATACAGTCAACGATTCTGCCATCAGGTGAATTCTTTACTCTTTCTATAGAACGAGATTATACAAGCCTTGATCGAGGGCGCTCAGCTATGAACATAACGATTACCAAAGAAGCTGTTCAGCTATCACCCGGTGCAGATGTTGTACTGCGAAACCAGACCTGGGCAGACTACGAAGCGCTGTTAGAGCAGAGGGGCGAACGGTCCACTACCAAAATTTACTTTAATGCTCATACTCAAGAAATTCGGTTGATGGCACCGTCTCCTCGGCACGGGAACCGCTCTGATGCACTTTCGGATTTGGTGAAGTGTCTGCTACGGCACCAAGGGAAGGATTGGCAAAGCTTCGATCCAATAACGCTGAAGCGACTAGGAGAGCAGGGCGTCGAACCCGATACCTGCTTCTACATCGCGAGTAGGCAGACAATTTTGGGGAAAGAAAAGATTGACTTAGCAGTTGACCCACCGCCAGATTTGGCGCTGGAAGTGGATCTCACGTCTCTGACGCGTGCACAAGATTACGAAGGAATCGCAGTTCCTGAGCTATGGATATATCGAAGAGAAACGCTGAGCATTCACATCTTTGAGCATGGACATTATGCTGAGCGGACAGAAAGCCCTACGTTTGCAGGTATCCCTGTAAGGAAGCTGATGCCTGAGTATGTAGAGAAGGCGTGGAATGAAGGTGTGAGTGTGGCGGTTAGAGAGTTTGAAGCATGGTTGCAATCACACTAATTTTCAAAACAATTACCTTCAAAACAATTACCTTCAAAACATTACTGAGCGCAAAACCACACCCCCTTACAAATGACCCCTTACAAATAAACTAATAACGGATAGAAAAGAGGCCCTAAAGATGGTGTGGTTTGTCAAAATAGAGCGAGGTATCGTCGATAAACCCAGATTTGATCAGTTTGTAGCCGCCCACGTTGCGTACGTAAAACAGCTGATTGAGCAGGGACATCAGGCTAAAACGGGCTATTGGGCTGAGCGTGGAGGCGGTATGCTAATTTTTACAGCGGGTTCTATGGATGAAGCAAAAGCTATCGTAGAAGCTGACCCACTGATTGCAAACAACTGCGTAACCTACGAGCTGTACGAGTGGTGCATTGTTGCAGGCGAATAGCTGCTTGGCTAACCGCAAAAACTCTCCTTAAATCTTTCACAGCCTTTCACTGACTGCGTTTCATGGCTAAATCGACCAATACAAAAAGCACTGGCGGCGGCATCAAGACCGTGGCAGACAATCGCCAGGCTCGTTACCAATATGAAATTCTTGAAACCTATGAGGCGGGTATTGTGCTGACTGGCACGGAGGTGAAGTCTATCCGCGAGGGTAAGGTAAACCTGCGCGATGGGTATGCCAACGTCAAGCGAGGCGAAGTGTGGCTACATAATGTGCATATTTCGCCGCACAATATGACCAATTTGGCCTACAACCATGAGCCCAGACGCATCCGCAAGCTGCTGCTGCACAAGCAAGAAATTCGTAAGCTCATCGGTCAGGAAGAGCAAAAGGGCCTGACGTTGGTCCCGATGAAGATGTACCTGAAGGGCGGGCGCGTTAAGGTGAGCTTTGGGCTAGGTCGCGGTAAAAAGCTACATGACAAGCGCGATAGCCTGAAGAAAAAGCAAGATAAGCGCGACATGGCTCGGGCTATGAAATCGGCCAACAGATAGGCGACGACTATGCTGGATTCATAGGCCACTTTCATAGGCCACTTAATGTAGCCTGGCTGTAAACTTACGACTCACGGGTTGCTCGGTCGATTGTCTCGACGACCTGTTCATAGATTTCTTCAGCTTCCTTTGGTGTATTACCAATACAGGTAAGCCCCAGTTTGCCGTATTCACTCAGACAGCCCATCAGGTGAAAAACAACGCCAACGCCGTCGATAGAGCTAAAGTGCAGTTGCTCTCCCATGATGATGTCCATTAAATCGTTGGGAAGTAGCCCACGATAGGCATCTTTCTGGAGATTGTCAGAGGCTCGGTAATACTTAGCCTGACCGTTTTTGGTGTAGAACTTACCGTCGTTTAGATCGTAAGAACCGTTTGAGAGAAGATTTAGGGCCATAAAAGGATGAGTCGTCCCCCCCTTACGCAAGTTTATTTCGATCGCCTGTAAATCCCAGGGCTGGTCTTCTTTTTCTGGCTGGCGAACGGCAATAAAATCTACGCTGTAGCGCTCTAAAGCGCCTTTTTTAGCTAAGCTTTCGCCCACTTTTCGGCCCATTTCTTGTAGAGCAAGGCGATAGGAATCTTCAGCCGGGAAGGTACAGCCTAGAAAGATCTGACCGTCAGGACCACCTAGTACCTGATCGTGGGTAGAAAGGATTTCGACGTCGCCTTTTGGGGTGACGCGGCCTTGAACGCTAGGAGAATATTTTTCCTCACCTTCAATAAAGGCTTCTGCGATCGCACCTAATTCCTCAATTTTTTGCTTAAACGATTCCCAACTCTCGGTATCGCACTGAAACCCCAAACAGGAAAACGCCGCTTCAATTGCGGCTGACCGGGCAAGGCGATCGCTTTTCCCCGGTGCGACATCGGCCAACTCTGCAAGTTCCAGCAATGCATTGCCCTCACCCGAAAACCCTTCATTAAGCTTGATCACAATACGTTTGAGTTCGGGTTGACGCTCCCATAGTGCCGCAGTAAAGTCAGCTAGTTCTGAAACGTCATGGGTCAGCGCACTACCATCGGGCAGAGGAATGCCGCATTCTGCAAAAATCTGCCGGCTCCCTGCTTTCGTTCCCCAATACAACAAGCCAGGATCGACGGCTAATAGAGGCAAATCCAGCTTTATAGCCAGCGATTTCTCCGCTTCGGTGGAGTTGTAGCATGTCATGTAAGCTTCGTCAGGCTTGATTTTGTCTTTAATACGACGAATTAGGCGCGGGCGGGCAAGGATTTTTTCAGTGAGCGATCGCAATGAAGAATCGTAGGTTGAGAACAGATCTAAGCGATCGCGCGCATGAGAGCTAGGAATTCCTGGCAGCAGCTCCAGATAATAATCCACAACGCTTGGGTGTAAAGGCTGAGAGGTCACATAGATCAGCCGCGTTTCGGGATTGCGTAATCGAATCAACGAAAACAGTAAACGCTCCTCATAATGATGCACGCCTTGCACCTTACGCAGCTCTTCTTGATCTAAGCTCAAAGAGGGCACTACCAGAATCTGCCGAGGGCTGCGGTCAAAATCATCGATCGACTGCCAGCGTTCAGGCAGCTGAGACTGAAGACGCGCAAAGGCTTCGTCCACAGACAACTGGGTTGAACTTGACTTTTGATTCGGTGTCAAAACAGCTTCAGCAGTGGCCATGGAGAAACGCCTCGTTAAGTCAAAAAAGATGGATCTCCTTGCATGTAAGTAGCATAGAGATCCTATTCAAAGCTTAATACGCAGCGGCGGTATGGCTTTCTCTCTAGCGGCAAGTCATGACAATTTCACACAAATGGGGCTGTAAGCGAAAAAAATCGATGCAATCACAACCGATCGCATCGACTTGTTCACTTAGGAGATCCGACAGCGGAACACTGTAACGCTAACCAATCTCTATGGATCGGTCTGCAAATTCTGTTGAGGCTGTAAGTAAGCGATCATTTGCTCAACACCGCGCTGAATGCGACGAGTAACGGTCATTGGGCTCACCCCAATGCGCTCAGCCACTTCCTTACGAGAAAGGCCTTTGAAAAACACAAAATCAATCGCAGACCGCGTCTTCTCTTCTAGCTGATTCATTGCTCGCTGAATCTGTTGACGGTCTTCTTCTAGCCCTTGCAAGAGCTGGTAGTGGATGTCAGGCAAAGTATCACCCAGGGTGATGCTTGAATCAATCTGATGGCAAACGGTTGCATCTAGACTCAAAGGCATCCGGTTCTTGTTAGCTAGCTTCACCAGACGCCACTCTTGAACAGAGACGGGCAGCGCTTCAGCCATTTCAATATCAGAGGGCTGACGACCATACTTACGAATCAGCTCAGCCTGGCGCTTTTGGCCTTCCTTTTGCAGATCCTGCCAGCGACGGGGAATCTTGACTGTAGTACCGCGATCGCGCAAAAAGTGAAGCATTTCACCGCGAATGTAAGGCACTGCAAAAGAGCTAAAGGCGCAGCCCTGACCAGGATCGAAACGCTCAATAGACCGAATCAAACCGATATAACCAATTTGTTCGAGATCCTCATAGGGCTCAGCACACTGGTGGCTAACTCGGTGAGCAATCTTACGAACCAAGCCAGCATTGAGCCTAACTAACTGATTGCGAAGCTTAACCGAACGATCCACTTTGTATTGCATGAGTAGTTCCATGCCACGAGATCGAAGTTGAGCCGACTTAGATGATTTAGAAGAAGAAGCCATATTTAATGCAGCGATCGCTGCGTCGAAGCGGTGTTGCGTGAATTAAATTCATTCTCGGGAAGAGGCTCGATAGCCACCATCGTTGAAACACGGTAGTGAACTAAGATCAGCGCTTATGGCGTAAGCGGATACACGCAAAATTCACAGGAGTTTATCGACTCTTAAAAACCCAGACAGCGCTCACCGAAAAGGTTACAGAAATCAAAAGTGATATTTTTACGAATAATTACGATGCATTTTCTTTTCTTGTTCTTGATCGTTAACGGTTCCCAAACGAACAGGAAAAGCTCAGCAATAAAGCCGAGCTTTTACGGAAATCAGTGACTATTTTTCCTACTATTTGTATTCAGTTGTTGTACCGAATATCTATTTTCAAAAGTCTCAGAAGTTGCTTCCAGAGACTTCTAGAAACTCAAAAAGGCATTTAAAAAATCAAAAAGTTAAAAAATCAGAAAGAAAGTGTTTTACATCGACAAAGCGAATTAAAAAGTCGGGAGAGGGAAATCCGTAATCGTCAGGCCTGATAGAATTCAGTACAATTTGTGAATAAGAAAATTTCATTCAGGTAACGCTATCTATGAGCAGCACCAGTAATTTCAGGCAAGCCATCAAAGACGCTCAGAGCCAGTCTCTAGTTGGCCCTAACGTAATTGCCAACGCCCTTCCCTTCGTGGGCGGCGGCCTTATTCTCACCGCGGTTGGCACCTTCGGCGGACTCACCGTACTGAGAACACACCCTGGCATCTTTATGCCTACGTTCTTGGTTGCGATGGTGGCTCAGATTGCACTCTTCTTCTTTGCACAGATCGTAGCCACCAAGGGCAACAACGCGGTGGCCCTACCTTTGCTTGCTACCTACGGCCTGCTCTCTGGCTACACGCTTAGCGGGCTAGTATCCGTTGCCTTGCAAAGTAGTGGCGTTGGCATCCAGGGAGTGGGCTTTGCCGCTCTAGCCTGTGGACTCACATTTATCGCCGCTCGGCCCATCGGCTCCAATCTGTCTGAAGAGGATGGCATGGCGCTTTCTAAGACAGTGCAGCTTGGCATCATGGCTCTCGTGGTCGTCATTGTTGGCCAGTTTGTCCTTAGCTTCTTTGGTGTATATGCCCCCAACTTCCTAGAGATTGCAATCTCCGCGATTGGCGTTTTGCTCTTCGTAGGCGCAGCCGTAGTTGATTTCTTTGTACTACCCCGCACCTACACAGACGATCAGGCGCTCCCAGCAGCCCTATCGATGTACCTGACTTACATCAACCTGTTTGTGTTTATCCTCAGACTGTTGATTGCGATTAATGGTAGGGATTAGGCTCTGAAAAGATTAGCCTTTAGAAGATTACACTTCTAGCAGACTAAACTGCTACAGCCTCAAGTAAGCACCCTTCTACTTGCATCTTGCATTCAGTAGAAGGGTGCTTCTATACAAACAAAGCTTTTCACGTTATCTATGTTTGACACTGTTACTCTCAAACGAGAGCTAGAACTGCTCTCAGAGCGCCTGGGCAAAGCTCAGGAGTATCTTTGACGTTCCTGCACTCAATGCCAAAATTCAAGACTTAGAACAGCTATCGGCACAGCCAGACTTTTGGAACGATCAGGAGAACGCCCAAAAGCAGCTACAGGAACTCAACGACTACAAGTCCAATCTCTCTCAGGTGCAGGGTTGGAAAACTGGCCTAGAAGACTCTGGCGCAATTCTAGAGCTATTAGAGCTAGAAGAAGACGAGTCGCTGCTCAACGAAGCTGAAAATACGGTTAGCAAGTTGCACAAAGAGCTCGATCAGTGGGAGCTACAGCTGCTGCTTTCTGGGCC
The DNA here is from genome assembly GCA_937911865.1 of uncultured Synechococcus sp. Taxonomy (GTDB): domain Bacteria; phylum Cyanobacteriota; class Cyanobacteriia; order Phormidesmidales; family Phormidesmidaceae; genus Phormidesmis. Next base: position 115,014 of record CALDSK010000051.1, on the reverse strand, counting down.
CTATGACAAAAAAGGCGCGGTGCTCTCCATTGATGCAGGTGCAGGCGGCACTGATGCTCAAGACTGGGCCGAAATGCTGCTGCGTATGTACACCCGATGGAGTGAGCAAAACGGATACAAATTTACCCTGGTCGAAAAGTCCGATGGCAATGAAGCAGGCCTAAAGTCGGCGACCGTGGAGATTGATGGTCGCTATGCCTATGGCTATCTTAAAGGAGAGAAAGGAACCCATCGCTTAGTTAGAATTTCACCGTTCAATGCCAACGGCAAGCGGCAGACAAGCTTTGCAGGCGTAGAGGTCATGCCGATTTTGAACGAAGAGGTGAAACTGGATATTCCAGATAAGGATTTAGAGATCAAGACTTCGCGCTCTGGTGGGGCAGGTGGTCAGAACGTGAACAAGGTAGAAACGGCGGTGCGAATTACGCATCTACCGACTGGCATTTCGGTGCGGTGTACTCAAGAGCGATCGCAGCTACAAAACAAAGAAAAAGCGATGGCGCTGCTTACCTCTAAGCTGCTCATCATCGCTCAAGAACAACGCACCCAAGCCATCGCCGATATCCGTGGAGACATGGTAGAAGCCGCCTGGGGCAACCAAATCCGTAATTACGTCTTTCACCCTTACCAAATGGTCAAAGATCTGAGAACCAACGTAGAAACTACCGCTGTTACTGATGTGATGAACGGCGAACTAGAGGAGTTCATTCAAGCATACCTACGCCAAGAAAATCAGCTCGTGCAAGAAAGCACAGTCTAGAGACTGTACGGAAGAATAGACTGTACGGAAGAATCCCATATGCTGATACATCGCGCATAGGAATGCTGTATCAGTCTTGTGTCCTGTGAATAACCATGTCCTGTAGATGACATGTAAGTATAGAAAAGCAGTCACCTAGAAGTCAGTCAAACAACAGGAGTTACTAAAACCGATGAGTACTGAAAAATCAGCCGCTGTTGCAGAGCCAGCCAGCGCCTCGACAAAACCATCCACCCTCAATGAGCCAACCCCTAGCTTTATCAAGCTTGCTATGCGTAACATGGTGAAAAAAGGTGGAAAATCCCTGTATCACTTTTTTCTTTCCTTCGTTGGATTGCTAGGCCTGTTCATTGGTCTGGCGTATCTTACTCGCTAGGCTTAGCTATGACGATACCGATTCAGGTAGAAGCTTTTGTCGATGGCTGCGCACTGGAACAAAGCCCTGAGTCAACCACTGCCAAGAATGACACTCAAAAGTACCAAACTTGGCTATACGCCTGGCTATGCGCACTAAACCCTGAGCTGTCACCCATCAACGCCTATGAAGTTGGGCTACGGCTTACCGACGACAGTGAGATTCAACAGCTCAACACAGACTACCGACAGCAAAATAAGCCGACTGACGTACTCTCTTTTGCCGCGCTAGAAACAGCACTTCCTGGCGCAGAAGCACTGCACCAAAAGCAGCCACTATATTTGGGTGATATTATTATTTCAGTGGAAACCGCTGCTCGTCAGGCTGCTAGCGCACAGCATTCCCTAGAAACAGAATTGGCATGGTTGGCCGCCCACGGCTTATTGCATCTCCTAGGCTGGGACCATCCAGACGATGACAGCTTAAAAACCATGTTGAATAAGCAAACTGAGCTACTTTCTGTCATTAAGATCTGAAACTTGGAGATCTGAAGCTTGAAGATCTGAAGCTTGAAGATCTGAAACTTGCCGATCTGAAACTTGGAGATCTAAGTCCTGCCGGTCTAAATCTCCGCAATCTGAACCTCAGAGATTCTGACGAGAGATTCTGAATATTAGGGAGCTAAACATTAAAGAGCTGTCTTGCGCAGCACCCTAAATCAGCTTTTTCCTCGTTTCTTGAACTTAATTTCGGCAAACTGGTCTAATCTATACAGCCATCAAGTTATGTTGGCATGTAAATTGGGCAAGGTTGACTTGTAAAAGTAGCTCTTCACAGACGTCACTCGGCCCCACCATACATATGTTCCAGCGCGACAGTCAGTTCTCCAACGACAGCAAACTCTCTCGGAACAACGCGCTTCCCGCGAAGCCGCTGATACAAAATGGTCATGCGTCCTCAAACTCACCGACTTCTGATCTCTCGGCACTTACCAAAGACCGTACCCAGTCTTGGCAAATAGCACCCAATCTCTTTACCAGCTTTAAGTACGCCTGGGCAGGCATCAGCTACGCCTTTAAAACCCAGCGCAATTTCAGAGTCCATACCGGCGTGGGCACGCTAGCAATCCTACTGTGCTGGATGCTACATATTCCTAGAGCTGAGGTAGCCATTATTTGCCTGACAATTGGCGCGGTGCTTGTTATGGAAATTCTCAATACCGCGCTAGAGTCGCTGGTTGATCTGACGGTAGGTCAGACCTATCACGAGCTAGCAAAAATCGCGAAGGACTGTGCGGCAGGCGCAGTGCTTATGGCGGCTATTGTGGCGTTACTGATTGCTGTTTTGATCTTTGCAAAACCGCTTTGGATGCTTTTTTCGATGCGCGCGATCACAGCATAATCATGCGCTGATTGTCCTTCAAAGCGATTGCGCTGAGCCTGTCACGATAGCGCTCCAGAGCGGCTTACAATATGGGCTAAACAATACCTGCTAGAGATAGAGTTCGGCTAGGCCCATGATTATAGTGATAGATAACTACGACAGCTTCACCTATAACCTGGTGCAGTACCTAGGTGAGCTAGGCAGCACCATAGAAACCGCCAGTGAGATTGAAGTTTATCGCAACGACCAAATCACGTTAGAAGAAATTGCTGATAAGAAGCCAGACGGCATTGTGATTTCACCCGGACCGGGAACCCCTGACGACGCAGGCATTTCACTTAAAGTCATTGAAGAGCTGGGTCCTAGGCTACCTATTTTGGGCGTTTGCCTAGGCCACCAAAGCATCGGCCAGGTCTATGGCGGAAAGGTCGTGGGTGCAAGTGAGCTGATGCATGGAAAAACCTCACCCGTCAAACATAATAATACAGGTGTTTTTTCAGGCCTTTCTGACCCACTCACTGCAACGAGATACCACAGCCTAGTCATTGACCCGGCAACTTGTCCAGACGTTTTAGAAGTCACAGCCTGGGTAGAAGATGGCACCATTATGGGTGTACGTCATCGAGACTACCCTCACATTCAGGGCGTACAGTTTCATCCTGAAAGTGTATTGACAGAATCGGGGAAAGCATTATTGAAGAATTTTTTGCTTGGACTGTAGCGTACGCCACCCGGACAAACTGTCCTAATTATGTTGTGCTGAATGTCACGCCATAGGAGACGATAAGGAGTACCTCTCCGGACAAACTAAGGACATTATGAATCGGCGAAACCTCCTGAAATATGCGGGCGCAACGTTTGCTAGCACGCTGGGCTTAGGAATAGCGGCAAAGTACCAGGCTTCTTATGCGCAAAGCGGACCGCTGACGATTACAGCGTTAGGGCATACAGCATTTTTATTCACAGGCAGTGGCCCGCGCGTATTGGTTAATCCGTTCAAGGCGATTGGCTGTACAGCAGGATATGCAGAGCCTACCGTCGGTGCAGATTTAGTGCTGCTCAGCAGTCGCTTGTTTGATGAAGGGTTTACGGGCGATCGCTACACTGGCAGCCAGGTGATTGATGAGCCCGGCGACTATACAGTCAATGGTGTTGCCATTCAGGGCATCAGTATGCCGCACGATCGACTTAACGGTCGTAGGTTTGGCACGAACGTCGCCTGGGCATGGAGTCAAGCAGGCGTCAATGTTGTACATTTGGGCGGCGCTGCCGCGCCGATTTCAATTGAAGATAAGATTTTGCTCGGTCGCCCAGATGTTTTACTGGTGCCAGTTGGAGGGGGCCCAAAGGCATATAACCCCGAGGAAGCCGTAGAGGCCGTGCGATCGCTCAACCCAAAAATCGTTATTCCAACCCACTACCGCACCCAGGCAGCAGATGCGGATACCTGTGACATTGTTGGCGTCGATGACTTCATTGCTCTAATGTCTGGAACCCCTGTCACTCAAGGCGACAACACGCTCAGCATAAGCGCTAGTAGCCTGCCTAGTGATGGCATGCGTATCGAAGTTTTAAGCTATGCTTTTTAAATCAATATTCTAAAAGCATCCAAAGAAACCCATGCAGAGCGAATATCGCCAGCGGAGAGAAGCTGTGCTAGAGGCTATTGGCCAAGGCACAGCTATTTTTTGTAGCGCCCCTACAGCCGTCATGCACAATGATGTAGACCATCTGTATCGGCAAGACAGCAATTTTTTCTACCTCACTGGGTTCAACGAGCCTAACGCAGTAGCTGTACTCGCGCCCTCTCACGAAAAACATAAATTTGTTCTTTTTGTACAGCCAAAGGATAAAGAAAAAGAGACTTGGAGCGGCTACCGTGTTGGCGTAGAAGATGCCAAGACAAAGTACGGCGCGGATGAGGCCTACCCAATTTCAGAACTAGGCAAAAGGATTACAGAATACGTTCAAGCTGCGCCTCGGCTTTACTATCATTTCGGCAATAACAAGGCCTTCAACGAGCGAATCATTCGCCTTTGGCAGCATCTGCTGGCCAGGATGACTAAAAAAGGAAAAGGCCCGGTCGCTATTGAAGACTCAAAGCTACTCATGGAAAAGTTTCGGCGGGTAAAAACACCCTATGAAATTGAGCAAATCCGCAAGGCGATCGCCATTAGCGTAGAAGCGCACAATACTGCTCGCGACATGGCCAAACCCGGCATGTATGAGTATGAAATTCAGGCGGCAATCGAAAATATATTTCGCCGTGAGGGGGCGCTAGGCCCGGCCTATCCTTCGATTGTGGCCAGTGGAGAAAATGCCTGCATTTTGCACTACGTAGAAAACAATCAGCCTATCAAGGACGGTGATTTGCTACTGATCGATGCAGGCTGCGCATATGAGTACTACAACGCGGATATTACGCGGACATTTCCAGTCGGCGATCGCATCTCAGAAGAACAAAAAATCATCTACAACCTTGTTCTCAAAGCGCAGCTGGCCGCCATCGAAAAAGTTCAGCCCGGCCTGCCCTTTAACGCCTTTCACGATGCTGCGACTAGAGTCATCACAGAAGGCCTAGTTGAGCTAGGACTGCTTGAAGGCGACGTTGACGAACTCATCAAGGCGAAAAAGCACAAAGCATTCTTCATGCATGGCACTGGTCATTTTCTGGGACTCGACGTACACGACATCGGCATCTTGCGTAATCCCGACAAAACCTGGAAGTCATTTGTACCGGGCAATATTGTGACGGTAGAACCCGGTATCTACATCTCACCGAACTACGAGCCAGAAAGACCAAAGGAACCCAAAGAAGGTGAAGAGGCCGATAAACTACCTCAGCCCCAGATTGAAGATCGATGGAAAGGAATTGGCGTCCGGATAGAAGACGATGTGCTAGTTACAGAGACCGGGCACGAGATTTTAACCGCGGCAGTGCCGAAGGAGCTGCCTAATCGGGCATTAACAGCGGCTGTATAGCTTTGCCAAGACAGTTCAATGAGGCCCCAAGGTTTCTACACAAACTTGAAGTTCCACACAACTTCGCGGATTGTGCTCCATGCCAGTTGAACTACAGAGTAGGATGCAAAAAGCTAACCATGTCAGATACCTTCGTCATCCGAGGAAGTACAGGGAGTTGTTACGACCTGTAAAAATCAGGGCAGTCTATTAAACGGAATACAGAGAAATTACAGATTGATCTGTAAGGTGCACATTAGCGATAGTCAGAGGCTAGATAGTTTGACTCGAATAGTTTGCTCCAGACAGTTGAACTTAAGAGTTGCCTCCTTAGACTGTCGCAGCATCACGTATCCGGAACCCTCTAGAAGAGAACAAAGGTGATCAGCTCAGGCTCAGTGTTCTCAGGTCTTTCGAAGATCTGTTAGAACTCACGTTTGTGCTCGCATCACAATTTCTAGATTTACAAAGTGCTGACAAACCTTCACAGTATTTAAAGGAAGGAACCATCAGCATCTATCGTTAGCACCTTTAATTGGTACCGAGGACACACCCTGTGAGATTGAATCGTCTACTGCCCGCCCTCTCTTTAGCAGGAGCGATATTATTAGCGCTGCCTGTAGAAGCGGCAAGGCTTCAGTTCTGGCGCTTTGATCCTCAAGAAAATCGGCTCACATTCACCACCGACGACAGCATTCAACCGACCGCTCAGCTAATTTCCAACCCCACACGGCTAGTCATTGATATGCCAGGCACCACCCTGGCTGAATCTGAAAACTTATCAGTAGACGGCGCCATCAAAGAGATTAGAGTCAGCGAGCGCGATGCCGAGACGACTCGGCTAGTCGTGGAATACAACGACGGCTACACCGTCGACCCTAGCCAAGTACAGGTCCGCGGCGAAAGCTCACGACAGTGGACGGTGCAGTTGCCAGAGGCCATCGAAGCCTCACAGTCTGAGTCTGAATCTATAGCCGCCGTCAGCGCACCCGCAGAAGCAGAACCAGAAGCAGAAGAGTCAGTCGCCGCAGAAAGCGAAGAAGTAACAGCTGTACCGGCAGGCTCTACCAATATGGTTAGGAATAGGCCTGTGCAAGGGGCACGCACCCGAGTTCAGGGGGTGACCGCGACTGCAGACGGCTTTTTCATCCGGACATCTGGAGAGGCCGTAGAAGCTAAGGTTGACCGGTCTGAAGAAGATGGCCAGCGCCTTATCTCCATTGAGTTGGAAGATACAGCAATTGCGCTTGGCCTCACAACCGCTCGGCTACCCAGCAACCGCTACAGCATTGATGGTTGGAGAGTAGAGCAAACCTCAGTCAATCCTGCTCAGGCTCGTATTACTTTGGCGCTTGGCGAACAGAGCCCGGACTGGGAAGTCTCATTTAGCCCTAGCGGTATTGTGATTTTGCCTGAAGACGTCTCTATTAGCGACGTTCCGGATGCCGGACCGCCTGCGCCGAGCGCAGCATCAACCGTAGCCAGCGCCGATCGAGTCCCTACAGGGACCCGGCAGGTGGACTCTAGTGAGCTACCGACGCTGCCCAATGGGCGCTTTACTGTTGTCCTCGACCCAGGGCACGGTGGGCGCGATCCGGGGGCAGTTGGAATTAACGGGCTTCAGGAAAAGCAGGTTGTCAACGATATCACCCCTCAAGTAGCCGATATATTGCGAGCACAGGGCGTCAATGTAGTGATGACCCGTGATCGCGATATGGAGGTAGACCTCGCACCACGCGTTCAGATTGCGGAACGGGCAAATGCTTCTATTTTTGTCAGTATTCATGCGAACGCTATTAGCATGAGCCGCCCAGACGTCAACGGGCTAGAAACGTTTTACTCTTCTGATGCTGGTCAGCGTCTGGCAAATACGGTTCATGCGACGGTGCTCAGTGAAATGGGTATGCGCGATCGCCGCGTTCGCAGTGCTCGGTTCTACGTCATTCGCCGGACGTCTATGCCAGCTATTTTGATTGAAACAGGCTTTGTAACAGGCGCGGAAGATGCCCCTAATCTGGCTGACCCAGCCTGGCGAGAACGAATGGCAACCGCGATCGCTCGCGGCATTCTCCTGCATTTAGAAAGGGGCATCTAGAGAAGGCTACAGAGCAATTTCGCAGGAGTCCGTTACAAAATCTGTGGGTAACAGACTCCAAATGACAGGCAAGATGCGTCTGTAAGAAAATATTCACGGCGAATGCCTGCCAAGCCCTAAAGGTAGATGCTTCAACAAGGCAATTACTGGAACCGTTTATTTCTTTTCCGGATGCTGAATAGCCTCGCAGGCAACCCCTAGCTTGCCGAGGAAACGAATCATCTGATGTAGCCGGCCCAGGCTTCTCTGGTTGAAGTGCAAAGCCAAGCGCGGCAGTGACGCGGTCTCATCATCGCGCTCAGCCTCAAAAGCAGACACTTCTCTAATTTGGCCTTTCGTCAAAATATCACCAAAGGCCTCATTCAGTTGGTCAATGCCGCCTGGGCAGAGTTCAGCCTTTAAGCGAATCACCAGCTGCCCGTCTACGTAGCGGCTGGAATGATACATCCGGTAGAAGCTTTCTATCGATTCCAGCGCATCGTCAATGCTATCTGTTAAATGATATAGGCTCGTATCGTCAGGGCTGATGAGGCCCTGATCGAGTAGTCGATTACGAATATAGTAGTCCCAGCTTTTCCAGTAGTCGCCGCCGGGCTTATCTATCAAGACTAAGGGCAGAGGGCTAGCTTTACCGGTTTGAATAAGGGTGAGCGATTCAAAGGCCTCGTCTTGGGTGCCAAAACCGCCTGGGAAGAGAGCGATCGCATCGCTCTCTTTTAGAAAGAACAGCTTACGCGTAAAGAAGTACTTAAAGTCCACCAGTTTGTCATCACCAGACATAACCGGGTTTGCCCCTTGCTCAAAAGGAAGTTGAATATTGAGGCCAAAAGAGCGATCGCGTCCTGCCCCCTCATTCCCCGCTTGCATAATGCCACCGCCCGCGCCTGTCATCACCATGAAGCCCTGCTTCCCTACCCGCCGAGCAAACTCCACCGCCATCTGATATTCAGGTTGGCTACTCGGCGTCCGGGCCGAGCCAAACACCGTTATTTTTCGAGTATGGCGATATGGATAAAAAGACTTAAACCCTTCCTCCATATCCAACAGTGAATAGCTCAAAATCTTCCAATCTAGACGCTCAGCCTCCTGATTAGCCATCCGCACCAGCGTATCCATAATCTGCGCCATCAGAGCGCCATTCTCAAGATCAGGCAACCGATCTAGGGTCTGCAACAAATCGGCTCGCAAGCGCTCCTGTTGGAAATCACCAGCACTAGATCCTGAAAAAGATTGATTTTCCATAGTCAGTAACAATTTAAAGACACAACACAGCTCTGCGATACGACAAGCGCCTACCCTAAAGCCTCCGGTGTATAGATGGTGTATAGATAAAGCGAACGAAGAAGAGTAACCACTGTGACACTCGCTCTTATGAGATTAGACGATAGATATTAAGCAATAGATATTAAGCAACCGATATTGCTTCTCTAGCATGCATTCAATCCGCTAGCCCATTCGACAGTATAAATATGCACTAGATCAACAAAAGGCTCTAGCGATCGCCAGAGCCTTTTACAAAGAAATCAATTACTGAGTGTGCGTTCAACTCAATGGGCCTTTAATAAGCCTTTGATGTGTATCAACGATTAAGGTCAACCTTGGAAGGCCAATCACATAAAGTCAATCTCATTTGAGCAAAGATGCTTGTAGCCGATTGACCAGTGAGAAGTTGCCGGTGAGAGATTGCCGTTGAAACACCATAGACGTTAGAAGGGACTTAGAGGTACTTCTCTAACGTATTAGCCAAAGTTGTTTTCGGCACTGCGCCTACTACCATATCCACTCGCTGACCGCCTTTGAAGATCATCAACGTAGGGATGCTTCGAATACCGTACTGACTAGCAACACTAGGGTTTTCGTCAGTGTTGACTTTAACGACTTTTACCTGACCGTCATACTGCTCAGAAATTTCATCTACGACAGGGGCAACCATCCGGCAAGGGCCGCACCAGGGAGCCCAAAAGTCCACGAGGACCGGTGTCTCACTTTCCAAAACTTCTTGCTTAAATGTCGAATCTGTGACCTGTGAGGCTGACATTACTTCTTTAAATCCTTAGTCACTCATGTACGCTGATCTTACCATAGCCAAAACCCGCTCTTAACCTGAGCCTCTACAGATTTCTTACAGATTAGGCTATTAGAAATAGAAGCCAAGATTAGGCAACCCTGCTGAGTCCATCTCAATACTGAGAACGCTATCTCATGTTGTCTATCAACAGACAGATAACACAGCGAAGCAAGTCTGCACATATCTGTCAAGAGCATACGTCTGCCAAAAGCAGCACAGGTCTGCCAAGAGAACATGATAAGAGAGCTAGTACAAAAGCGCCTATAGAAGGAACCGCTCAGATTCGAAAATCTGAGCGGAGTTTGGTGTGAGGAGTGAACGGAAACTTGCGTCTCCGCTTCACCTAATTGTAGAAGACTCTTCGGGATTTGCCATCGCCTTCTATCCCTATCAGAGACAAGTCTTAAAGTTTAGAGGGCGTAGTTCATCTTTTCCACAAGGTTTTTCCGTAATTCCCCGCAATTTAGAATGAATTATAGCTACTTTCCCATTCCTAGCTGTTGAGCCTTCTGATAGACTTTACCCTCTGTTAATAGAGAAGGCGCAATCACAACTTCTACCTGCTGCATTTCTTTGAGGTCTTTGGCACCCAAAGTACCCATACTTGTCTGAATAGCCCCGAGAAAGTTGTGAGTACCATCATCTAGCTGCGCTGGACCTCTCAAAATTTGCTCTAGCGTACCTGTAGTACCGACCTCAATTCGGGTGCCTCGGGGCAACACAGGGCTAGGTGTCGCCATCCCCCAATGGAAGCCACGGCCAGGCGCTTCTTGCGCTCTGGCAAACGGCGAGCCAATCATGACACCATCCGCCCCTGAGGCAATGCACTTACAAATATCGCCACCGGTCACTAGCCCACCGTCAGCAACGACTGGAACATATCGTCCTGACTCTTTTTGATAATCATCTCTAGCTGCTGCGCAGTCAGCAACTGCGGTAGCTTGAGGGACGCCTACGCCCAAAACCCCTCTCGAAGTACAGGCTGCACCTGGACCAATTCCAACCAGTACGCCTGCTGCGCCCGCTTTCATCAGCTTCAAAGTGACTTCGTAGGTCACGCAGTTGCCCAATAGCACCGGAATAGGCATCTCCTGACAAAATTGAGCCAAATCTAGAGGCGAAATGTTTTCAGGCGACAAATGATCTGTAGAGACAACCGTGGCTTGAACAAACGCCATGTCCGCACCCGCATCGGCAACTGTTTGGCCAAACTTCACAGCGCCGGCTGGGGTTAAGCTGACAGCGGCGACGCCTCCTTGCTTTTTAATTTGCTGAATGCGCTCTGTAATCAACTCAGCTTTTACTGGCTGAGCGTACAGCTCTTGCATCAGAGGAACAAACTCAGTTTTGCCAACCGATGCAATGCGATCAAGGATGGGATCAGGATCCTCGTACCGGGTTTGAATCCCTTCTAGATTTAAGACACCTAGCGCCCCTAGTCTAGAAATTTCAACCGCCATTTTTACATCAATTACCCCGTCCATCGCACTGGCAATAATCGGAATTTCTCGCGTTACGCCACCAATTTCCCAGCTGGTATCTGCAAGCTGTGGATCTAAGGTTCTAGCACCAGGTACTAGGGCAATTTCATCAATTCCGTATGCACGCCGAGCTGTTTTGCCACGACCAATTTGAATATTCACGTCCGTACCTACCCCAAGGAAGCATCTAGCTAGCGTATCAAAGAAAGAAATGGATTGCGCAACTTCACGACAGCGATAATTCGGCCAGTAATCATTCGACTGTTGAAAGTCGAGAGCAGTAAAAAGGAGATGTGTTTCACAGTTTCTCTAGACCCAGTAGAATGCATTAGATACTTTTCGATTGAGCGATTGCAAAGCCTGTGAATATCTCGTCTCTCAAGTTTTTCAAGAATTTACGAGCGACCAATCGTCAATTTGCGGTGATTGGACTAGGCCGCTTTGGCCGTGCGGTATGTCTCACGTTACACGGCATGGGCTATGAGGTGATGGGTATAGATTCTAATGAAAGTCGCGTAGCACAGGTCTTGACCGATCAGATTGCTGCTCACGCTGTTCAGCTAGATTCAACACAGCCTTCAGCACTGGTAGAGGCGGGTATTCCAGACTTTGATACGGTGATTATTGCTATTGGTAACTACGTACAGGAAAGCATTATCACCACGCTCAACGTGAAGGAAGCAGGGGTGCCCAACGTAGTGGCTAAGGCGTCTTCTGAAATTCACGGCAAACTACTGGTACGCGTCGGCGCAGATCACGTGGTTTTTCCTGAGCATGAGATGGGCTGTGAGTTAGCAAGATCTCTGACTAGGCCCGGCATTCTAGATAGGTTTGAGCTAGATCCTGACCACAGCATCGTAGAAGTGATGGTCCCGCAAGGCTTTGATGGCAAAACCATTATGGAAGTCGATTTGCGCAATCACTATGGTTTAACGCTCATGGCGATTAGCAAAGAGAATGCTAAAGAAGATGACCACGACAAATTTATCATTAACCCCAGTCCTATAACGCGACTAAAAGGGGGCAGTTTGATGGTAGTGATAGGAGACAATAAAGGCATCGACAAGCTGCCGGTTTAGCCCCTTAGAAGGGTATGGAAGTTGAATGAAAGTTATTGGGTTGATGAGCGGGACATCGGTGGATGGCATCGATGCAGCGCTAACAGAGATTTCGGGAGAAGGCTATGCGGTTTCGGCTGAGCTGATTGCAGGCAAAACCCATCCTTATTCAGAGAAGGTGAGATCTCAAATTCTCGACCTTTGTGCCAACAAGCCGATCACGATGGCAGCACTCGCTGAGCTCGACGATGCGATCGCACATCATTTCATCCAAGCCATCGAAGCGCTAAATATCGACCTATCCACCGTTGATCTGATTGGCTCTCACGGCCAAACTCTATATCATCGGCCGCCTCAGATCGGACAGCTGGGCTACACCCAACAGCTTGGACGTGGCGATCTCATTGCCCAAGCGACTAGCCGCACCACCGTCAGCAACTTTCGAGTCGCTGATATGGCTTACGGTGGACAGGGCGCTCCTCTAGTACCCATGATCGACGCATGCCTGCTGAGTCAGTCCGAGCAGGCGATCGCAGTACAAAACATTGGTGGAATCGGTAACGTTACCTACTTACCACCTTGGAATAAAAAAGGAACGCCGCCAGCGACAGTCAAAGGCTGGGACACTGGCCCTGGGAACGCCTTGATTGACTGGGCCGTTACAAAGCTATCAGCAGGCCAAAGCACCTATGACAGCGGCGGCAATTGGGCATCTCAGGGTCAGCCTGATCAAACGCTGATCGATCAATGGTTGCAGCAGCCCTTTTTTCAACTTGAGCCACCTAAATCGACCGGACGCGAACTATTTGGGGCGCAATACGCTGAGCAATGCTGGCAGGTCGCTCAAGCCCGTGGGCTTAGCGAAGCAGATTTTCTCGCCACCCTAACCGATTTTACCGCCGCAACCATCGAACTCAGCTATCGCCATTTTCTAGATCAAGTCCCTACAGAAGTGCTCATCGGTGGCGGTGGCGGTCGCAATCAATACTTAATGGAAAGACTACAGCGACGATTGCCAGAGGCAAAAGTAGGCACGACAGACAAGCACAAAATTAATGGAGAATACAAAGAGGCGATCGCCTTCGCCATCTTGGCCTATTGGCGCTACCACAACGTCCCAGGGAACCTGCCCAGCGTAACAGGAGCCGATAAGCCCTGCCTACTCGGTGAACTTTGGCAGCCCTAGGTGAGCGCTCATCAGTGGTTCTCAGGCGACGGATAAGCTTCTTTCAACAAACCTTAGTATGGCAGAAGTCTAACAAAGGTCTAACAAAGGGAAATGCGCGCTGAAATGGGCACTTTAGGGTACTGGCATTTGCCGGATACGTGTAGATCCCAAAGGAATCTTTGCTGTGGCCCACAGCCTTTTACTTGAGCCTGGTCGATGGAAACTACAGGGCAGCTGGCTCACTCGCGAAGCCCTACCCACCCCTATAAAAGGCAAAATACTCGTGGCCTGGAAGCAGGTAGATTGCTTCATGGTGGCTACTAAACTGACCTTTCCAGAGGGCGATCACGACGATATCGTGCTGCAGTCTCGCGGTCGCATGACCGCAAGCGATCGTCAGTATACCTTTGTGCTACAGCATAGTCAGCTGGGGCAAGTAGAGGGCGAAGGCTGGATTGCCCCAGAATCAATTGTGCAGCGCTACTGGAGCTTGAGCGATAAGCAGCGGCGCACGGGCTTTGAAACGCTACGACAGATCAGCAGCGATCGCTACCACTTCTCTAGCGGCATTCTCTCTGGACAGTACCTAACCAGCACCATGGAGGCGGAGCTCGTTCGCCAGTCGTAATGACAGATCCCAACACTGGTCGTAAAATTTCTAATCGATATGAGCTGATAGAAACTATCGGGCAAGGCTCTATGGGCAAGGTTTACCTAGCGGGCGATGCCTTGCTAGGAGGCGTCCCAGTAGCTGTGAAGTTTTTGTCCCAGACGCTGCTGAACGAAAATATGCGCGAACGCTTTTTAAGAGAAGCGATGACCTGCGCTCAGCTAGGCCAAAAAAGTATGCATGTGGTGCGCGTCACCGACTATGGCGTCAACGAAGATGAAATTCCGTTTTATGTGATGGAATACCTTCAGGGCGACAACGTGGGCCAGATCGTTCAGAAGCAGCCACTGCCTGTGCCCCGGTTTTTAGGACTCTTACGACAGATTTTGTTAGGGCTTAGAACCGCGCACAATGGCATTTTGGTCGAAGGTGAGGTCGTTCCGATTATTCATCGAGATATCAAACCCAGCAATATTTTGGTGACCTCTGATCCATCTATGGGCGAGCTGGTCAAGATTTTAGACTTTGGTATCGCCAAGCTGATGCAGGCAGGTAGCGAGCAAACGAGTACATTCATGGGGACGTTGGCTTATGCCTCTCCAGAACAGATGGAGGGACGAGAACTCGATAGTCGCTCAGATATCTACAGTCTGGGGGTCATGATGTATCAGATGCTGTCTGGCACGCTGCCCGTAAAGCCGAAAAATAATACGTTTGGCAGCTGGTACAAGGTGCATCGACTCTCGCAACCAAAGTCTTTATCGCAGTTCAAAGTGCCCAAAGCATTAGAAGAGGTTGTGATGGCCTGTTTGGAAAAGCAGCGGGAAGAGCGACCCACCACGATCAGTGAAATTTTAGATGCGATCGCCCCTTTAGAAAAACGTTTTGGCTCAGGGTTCCAAATCTCTCAACGGATCAATACGACCCTTTCCAAATTACCTGTCGTTGATAAAGCTAAGCGAATAGAGCTTAAAGAGGAAGACGCTCATCCGTTTGCAGAAGCCGACCATGAGGAGCGTTTCTATCTAGAGCAACAGTGGCCGGCCGAAATGCCAATCGCGCAAATTGTTTTTCCAAGACTGCTTACCCAAAACGACGCTGAAAGCAACGAAGCGGTCCCTACGCTGTGGGCAATGCTTTCGGCTGCAGAGATAGAAAAGCGCATCCGCAACACTCGCTACAACAATTTCATGTGCACAATGACACCGTATCCTATGGTGCTCTGGCTAACCGCGTTCTATAACAAGTTAGAAGGCCCTCGCTGGTTGCCTTGCTACCTGGATTTAAAGTCTGCGGCCTCACAGGCTATTCTCTGGCAGCTGGCCCAAACTAGGCAGTATCGGATTCTCTTTTTTGAGAAAGAAGCGCCCAACAGCTGTAAGCGAACAAAGACACTCAACGTGGCGCAAAGTCAGCTTAAGCTCTTACAGGAATGGGCTACCAATGCGCGTAATTTTCCCGCTATCGGTGACCCTAAAGAAAGCAAGGCACTGCTGAAAAAAGAACTTGAGAGTAATCTTAAACCCAAGATTCTTATGAACTTTGAAGCCATGCACTCTGACAAGCAGCCTGGCATGGATGCATCGCTAGGATTTTAGAGCCCAGAGCGGTGAAGTCAAAGCTTTGAAGCTCGGCTACTTGGGACGAGGGAAGTGCATAACCGGGTGCCAAGACGACCTGAGAATGGCGCTAGTGAAGCTAGGAACCGTGAGTTTGAGCAGGCCTTTGCCTTTTCCAGGGGAAACTGCGATCGCACTAATATCATGCACTTCTCCGGCCTTTAAAACCTGATCTAGCGGATTGCCCTGACGAACCTCAGTTTCAATCGTCGTTCCTAGACCATCAAGTTCAGCTTTTACAGCATCTAGCTTAGCTCGTGCTTCATCTATAGGATGGTTTTGCGCCACGCGTCCACCGTCATCTACCACCCAAGTGAGTACGCAAGTTTGCAGCGCACCGCCAGGATCTGCCTCCATCAATGTCTTTATCTGGTCCACCAGGTTTTTAGAGCTATCGCTTCCGTCGTAGGGCAGCAGCAGATACTCAAACAAATGCTGACAACGCTGTGATAGTTCGCTTTCACGGTATGTAGAAACTAGCTGCGGTCGCAAAATTAGAATCGGGACATCCACCTTTTCGACCAGCGTCATCGTCGTGCTGCCAAACAGCTTTTCGTTTAGCGTGGAGCGGGTCGGCATGCCTGAAATAATAATGTCAGGCTCGTACTTCTTGGCAGCCCTGACAATATTTTCAGCCGCGCGGCCAGAGGCAATCTCAATATCAACCGTTGTCCCCTCAGGGAGGTGGGCTTCCGCTACAGATAGCACTTCACGAGCAGCGCTGACGCGATCTTCATCTACACAGGGAATTTCTCTGGAGGTCATAAGGGGCACATTGTGAAAAAACACAATGTGCGTCATGCCACCTTTAGCCAAATCTGGCACAAAATCAGCCAAGCGCTGAAGGCTATCCGAAAAATCAGTACAAATGAGCACACGCTTAAACATAAAGTCGCACCGAATATAGCTTTTATGACTTGAGACTGGTCCGGATGATATTTTCCAAGCCTATCACTCCTACCCAAAATCTCTCTCATATCCAAAGTGATAGATCGAGGGAAAAGATGCTACGAGTAATCAGGAATATAAGTTGGAAACTCAGGAACAGCTAGCGTTACGACAGTGATGTTATCACGTCCTCCCTGAGCTTTCGCCGCCGCGATCAGAGAAGCAGCAGCACCTTCACAGGTCACAGCAGACTGCAAATACGTAATGATGGCATCGCGTGAGAGCTCTTCAGTCAAGCCATCGCTACAGAGCAATAGGCGATCGCCGGGTTCAGTTTTAATATGCTGGGTTTCTACTCGCTGCAAATCCTCACGCCCTACGCATTGAGACAGGACATGTCGCCAGGGATGAGTTGAGAGTTCTTCCGCTGACAAGTCACCTGATTTAATCGCTTGAGCGACCCAGGTATGATCTTGTGTCACCTGAATAAAACCACTCTCTCTAAGAATGTATAGACGCGAGTCACCGACATGCGCACACCAAAACTGACCATCTCGCAACATCAGCACGACAACGGTTGTCCCCATATCAGACCGTTCTGGATGCTGGCGCTGGTCAGCTAAAACTGCTTTGTTGGCGGCAAAAACGGCCTTTTCTAAAAGGTCGGCAGAAGAAGCAGCACTCTGCTTGTGAGCTTCCAGATAGCGCTGAATAGTTTCAGTAGAGATGCGGCTGGCCTCTTGCCCACCGATATGGCCGCCCATACCATCAGCCACAATGAACAAGTCACCTTCTGGCGAAATGTAATAGCTATCTTGATTGGCGCTGCGATGCAAACCGACATCCGTCAAGCCAGCAAACGTCAAACCAGTCAATGAATGGTGCATAGATCTAACAGCCAATGATGAAATAGCTGTTTCCCGCAAATTATGGCATTCTATCTGCTTTTGCAATTCGCAACAGCAGTCGAATCAGAGCAATGCCCGAAATCGTGGCAATAGTACCCATAATCGCCGCAGGGATTATCCAATCAAAGACGAGTAGCACGGTCGCCGACAGTGTAAAGGCACCGACTAAAAGAGCATAACTGTTAGCCAGGGACATGTTGCTATTGCGGCGAAGAATGCGATCGCTCTCAATAGAACGCACCCGCACTCGAATATCCCCACGATCTAGGCGATCGAGAGTATCTTCAATGCGGCGGGGCAAGCTAAGCGCCGAAGTCCCAACTTGCGCGGCCTGGCGGCTAATTTCACCGAACAGGCCATTATTGGTTTCACCGGGCATACCGTTAGTCATAAGCTCTGTTGCGTAAGGTTTAGCGGCCTCCATAAAATTAAACTCTGGATCGAGCCCTTTGCCCACCCCTTCTAGGGTTGAAAAAGCTCTCATCACAAAAGTAAATGTCGCTGGAAAGCGGAAAGGCTGATCGTAGGCGACCGCGTAAAGGTCATCGCTAATGGCGCTCACCGATTGCTCTTCAAACGGCTTATCCATCATGTTGTCGAGGATGTACTGAATCGAGCGGCGCACAGGCCCCATATCATCGATTTCAGCTAGCGCACCCAAATCTACCAAAGAGGCCATTACCAAATTGGCATCTCGCTGAGCAATGCCGACAAAGGTATCCATCAGCAAAGAGCGAGTCACCGTTTGGATTTGACCCATCATGCCAAAATCGTAAAAAATCAGCGTTCCATCTGGATCTACCGCAATGTTACCCGGGTGGGGATCCGCGTGAAAAAATCCATCTGTCAGTAGCTGACGCAGATAGGCTTCAGCGCCTAAGCGAGCAAGCCTTTTACGGTCTAATCCGGCTGACTCAAGCGCTTCATAGTGGCTAATCTTAATGCCTGGCATATACTCCATCGTCAGCACGCGAGGGGTTGTATAACGCCAATAGATGCGCGGGACTTTCACCCAGTCAACACCGCGAAAGTTTCGCCTAAACTTATCGCCGTTGCGCCCTTCATGCAAAAAGTCTATTTCCAGCCAGAGCAAGCGGCAGCACTCTTCGTAAATGCCTATCCAGTCACGACCTCGGCCCCACTCACGATGGTTCTGAAAATACTGAGCAATCCCTTTAAGAATTGACAGGTCAATCGCAAACAGCCGGGTCAGACCCGGTCGCTGAATTTTAACGACAACCTCTTCGCCCGAATGCAGCTCGGCGCAGTGAACCTGTCCCAAGCTAGCCGCCGCAATTGGTACCGGATCAAAACTTTGATACAGCTCATCTAGCGGGCGACCAAAGTCATTTTCAATCGTCTCCTTGACCTGCTCGTAGCTAAACGCAGGGACGCGGTCCTGAAGCTTTGAGAGCTCCTCGACATATTCAATCGGGAACAGGTCAGCCCTAGTAGAGAACAGCTGACCAATCTTAATAAACGTAGGCCCTAAGCTGAGGCAAGTCTCCCGCAGCCAAACCGCAATCTCTTTGCGTCGCTTTGTCTGCTTTTCGGGCGTAATCGGACCGCCGTAAGTCCAAGCCTTGTTATAGAGCCACCGCTTAGATAGCAGCTTGATTACAAAAGACCAAATATCTATAAACCGCTGAGGCCGAGAATACGTGCCGCGATTCCATCGGTAGTCGCCTTCGCTGTATGTGTTGCCGCTGTAAGCCGGCGGACTAATCGTCTGACCAATCGTCTGGGGCTTCAGCGTTGAGCGACCTAGCCTGGTCGCTTTACCCGCGTTGACATCGCTAGAGGGAACGCCAGAAACCGGACCATTGGCGACCGGACCTCGGACAGTCGGATCGCTAGGCTTAGAAACAGGCATGACAACTTCAGCAGTCGGAACACCTGAAGGTTGAACCTCTTCTGCTAACGGAACAACCGGAGGCTCAGCAGTCACATGCGCAGGGTCTTGAGCCGGAGGGCTATGACCATTTGCCTCAGAAATGTCTGAAGAGAAAACGGGGTTACTTTTTTTGGAAACAGCAGACACTCAGTTTTCCTAGGGTAAAAAGAAGATTTAAAAATGGAAGCGCTATTAAAACTAAATCTCTGACTCAATACGACCGATTAAAAACGACCGGTTAAAAATGGTGTGATCGCTCAAAAATTCGACCAGCTACCTAATTATGCTTTGACGACTACTTCTTGTCTTGACGATACTGCTGAATAGAAGCCCTGACCTGAGCAATTTCGGCTCTCAGATTATCTATCGTTGCCTGTAAGTCTTCAGTCCCTGAGACGCTTGATGGCGAAGTAACGCTCGTAGAATCAGAAACAGATTCAGCGCCAGCAGCGACACGCTCTTGCTCGGCCCTAGCCATAACTTCCTCTGTAAACTGACGGAAATATTCGCGTTGCTCGGCATCAAATTTGCCTAGCTTGCTAAGACCGTCACTCATAAGGTGTTCAGCTCTCTCACTCACAGCGGCTGCCAGCGCTCGGCCAACAAAAAATGCTTGCAGCATAGGGTCACTCATAGAACTTTAGACATTTATACTTATTGATTATAAACACCCTTAAGGCGTTCTCGCAGATTTAGAGCCTTTAGACCAGATTTTACAATTTTCGCAATCGCAACCCATAGCCAGGTATGCCCTCAATCGGCGTCTGAATCATCAAGTCCTGAAAACTCCATCTGCTGCGAAGTAGATTCTATCTGCCAGTCAATACTGTCATATCTGCTACCATCGGCGCGACTGCCCTCCGAGAGATTGTCAGAGGAATCTACTGATTGTGCATCCGCGTCATATAGCTCATTCTCAAGAGCAGGCGTGCGTAAAAGTGGTCCATTACTCAAAGTTTTTAAGGGATCTTCGACAGAGCGTTTTGAGCCGTCAGACCTGTTAGCGAACGCATCAAAGTTACTGGGCGCAGCAGAGGAAACGGGCACCAACAGCCGCTCTTTTTCGATTAGGCGACTTTCGGCTTCAGCAGCATTTTCTAACGGTAGCTCAGTCGTCGTTTGAGTATCCGTAAATCCCTCAGAACTAAATGTCTCAAAGTCACTGCTATCTGTCTCCCAATCAAGATCGGAAGGCGCTTGCCAGGAGTCTTGCACAGAATCACCTTCTGTATCTATAGAATCACTTGGCGGCGGGTCGGCTTCCGCAGTGCGCTCAGCTGGCGCTGAAGACCAATCAGAAAGGGTAGGGAATGTTTGCAGCGGACTCAAAAATCGATTGTTGGATGAGCTAGCTAATGAAAAACGCACAACCACACCACTGAGCAAACCGACCAAGCCAGCCATCCCTGCCGTAATCGTTAGCGCCTGGGAGAATGTCAACGGCTCGTTGTTATTTGAATACTGGCGAGATGACAAAGCTGCCACTGAATCAGATTTAGCCGGTAAGTTGTTCCGATGCGTGTTTCGACGGGAAGGCGGTGAGGACATAGAGAAAAGCTCAGTATTAGCGGCATTTCCTTAAAGGAGTGCCACAAAATGTATAGCGGTTCCCGGATGCATCTGGGTCTCGCAAGTCACTTTGTCCGCTGCGGTATAGGTCTTCAGGTCGGTGTGTAGCATCGTAGACCGTTCTAGCGTCTGAAAGTCTTTTCTAGAACGTTATGAGCGATCACTAACCGAATAGTTAGCCAGCACATACGCTTCTGCCTCGTCAGCAGTGTCTAACTCACCATTTAGAGTAGCCTGATGTACGGCGGTCAAAATTTCTCGAAATTGAGGTCCTGGAGCATAGCCAAGTCGCTTTAGAGTACCACCGTTTATCAACGGCGGTATCCGAGATAGGTGACATATATAGTGCCAAATTTGAGGGCCAAGTGTGTAGGGGTGACGCGCGACTATTAACAGCTGCTCAACCAAACTATAAGAAAAGAGACAGTCGTAAATTTCGCTGGGCCGAGTGGCCGCAGGCAACTTTGCTATCAGCGCCTCTTCCCAGCGGTGCAGATTTTTCAACTGACGCTGACTTTCAGCATCCAGATTAAGTCGATGAGCAACCTGCCGTCGGTCAGCGGGTAGCAGCTGAGCAATAATCAGCACCAGCAGCAGTTGCCAGCGAGGTTGTTCTGGTAGAAGTTGATGCTGCCATCGGAGCGCGCGTCGCAGCTGTAGCCAAAGGTCAGGGTTGAGAGACAGTGTATGGTGCACGCAGGCTAGAGCACCTAGCTGATTGAGCTTGGCTAAAGCGGCATCCCAATAGTCGGCGGATAAAATTGATTTGAGCTCGGCAGTCAACCTGGACTGTAGCGCAGGTATTTTTTGGCCGCTCGCCTGTAGTCGAGCATAAATCTGGCTGTGAACGGCGCAGCGAATTAGCCGCTCTGTATAGTCATCCAACTCAAACCCCAAACGAACGGCAAAACGAACCGCTCGAAAAATGCGCGTGGGATCTTCAATCAAGCTATTGGAGTGAATTACTCTGATGAACCGTTGCTCCAAAGCCCGCCGACCACCGAAAAAATCGAGCAGCCGACCACGACTTTTGCCATCTAGCCGAATCGCCATGGCGTTGATCGTGAAGTCTCGGCGATAGAGATCTTGATGGATAGTACTAGATTCGACTTCTGGGTTAGCGGCAGGATAAGGGTAGAACTCTGTTCGAGCAGTTGCGATATCGATCACGAGTTCGGCGTCATGAGTGACGGCAGCAGCTTCTACATCGCCTTTGATACGACTCTCCTCAACAAAGGCTGATGGCCAAGTTAACGTTGCTGTCTGAAAGTCTCCGTAAACCTTCAAGTCAACCTGCGGATAGCTCGCTCGAATCGCTTCCGCTAGCGTTACGCCTGCACCGGGTTCTGCACCGTCTACCACTAAATCAATGTCTGTCAGTGGACAGACTTGTCCTCCCTGGCTCAACAATAAATCTCGCACTGCACCGCCGACCACATAGAGCGCCCATCCTTTTGATTCGACCGCTTTGATGATGATTTCTATAGCAGGCCACAGCGGACCACTGCGCAGCGCTAGCTGTTTGTAGAGGTGACTGTCATCAGCAGTTTCGATACTTGTTGACTGCCAGTCGGCCGCTTTGGGGTTGAGCGAGAGAGACTGTGAATCAGCATTCAAGGCGTCGGTCTGTAGCTGACGCAGAATATCTGAGCGGGTGATGATACCGACTAACGTACCAGAAGCAAAGGCATCTGAAACGGTGCCCGAAGCGGTGTCTAGAGCAGCACTTGAATCAATCACAGGCAGGCGACCAATATCGTAAGTCGCCATGAGTAACCGGGCCTGACGTAGGGAAGTGTGAGGTGCGATCGCTCTTACGGGCGTACTCATACAGGTCAGCACCATAGCTTGTGACAAGCCATGACGAATGGCAACCTCTACATCCCGACGAGAGAGCATTCCTACAAGCTGACCTGCCTGGTTGACAACGCACAGACCGGTATGGCCGTAGCGCAGCAGAATGGCCTGCGCATCGCCGAGCGTGGCTGACGATAAAACCGTTCGAACAGGTGTTGACATGTAGGAACTTGCATAAGACTCTAGCGGCATTTTTGGTAGTTCCTGAGCGATCGCATCCACCGGTAAATCTTCTACTGACAAACCTTCGCCGGGCAGATCCTGTTCAAAATCATGAGGTTTTCTAGAAGCCATAGCGTTTAAGGGTATGCAGATAGGGAAGGGGCGAAGACCAGCGATTTTGAGCAGGCATTTATTTTTTTAGAGTAAGCGCTTTCGCAAGGGCACTGATTTTTGATAGCTTACCTATATGGGATCAGCAGCCGTAGACGTTTTTGCTGCCCTGATTTAAATAGTGTTTTGAGAGTACGAAGGTCATGTCTGTTATTTTTCAACTGGCTCTGTTCGTTTTGGTGCTTTGGTCTTTTGTCATGATCGTCGGCGTACCAGTAGCATATGCTTCACCCACTAACTGGGATCAGTCTAAGCGACTCATTTTTCTAGGATCTATTGTTTGGGGCGTTTTAGTTGTTGTTGTTGGCGGGCTAAATTACCTGGTTGTGTAGGCCTTTTGCCATGGCTTTTATATAGTCTTGAAAACTTCCTCCATAGAAAATCTATGGAGGAAGCTTTGAGTGCGTAATACGCTCAGACGCTTTACTGATGTATAGATCTTAGGCGTATGCGATTAACCAGTTTGTCTGCTAGTATTCGCTCACAGTTCACTTCACACCGCTATTGACGCCCTATGACAGTTTTCGAAGGCAATTTCACCCAGACAAGCTCTATGAAGTTTGCCTTTGTGATTGGGCGGTTCAATGATTTGGTCACAACGAAGTTACTAGATGGCGCTCAAGATTGCCTTAAGCGTCACGGAGTTGATGTGAATCCTGAGGGTAGCCAGGTAGACTATGCCTGGGTTCCTGGCAGTTTCGAGGTGACTATGGTGGCTAAGCAGCTAGCGCTTAGCGGTCGCTATGATGCCATCATTTGTCTGGGCGCAGTAATTCGTGGTAATACGCCCCATTTTGACTACGTTGCCGCTGAAGTTGCCAAAGGCATTGCGGCTATTAGCTTTCAAACAGGGGTTCCAGTCGTCTTCGGCGTACTGACCACAGACTCTATGCAGCAGGCGCTTGAACGAGCAGGCATTAAGAGCAATCTAGGCTGGAGCTATGCTATGAGCGCGCTGGAAATGGCCAGCCTAATGCCACAGGTCCGCAGTGGTGAACCCACACAGTTTCTTCAGAGTTCTCCTCAAAGCCTGCTGCAGAGTTCAGAAAAAATTGTTGACAAGCACCCCTCAATTTGAGATATTGAGGGAAGTCGAAAAAGGCATATGCGGGTGTAGCTCAGTGGTAGAGCGCAACCTTGCCAAGGTTGATGTCGAGAGTTCGAATCTCTTCACCCGCTTTTATTCTCAACAAAGTAGATTGAATCGCTTTTAGTAGAGGTCTATTAAGACTTCTTGGAGAGAGTGTGAACTGCCATCATAAGCAGAGTTATCACAAAGCGATCTTTTTATAAAAATCTATAGGGCTAATGCATCAGAAGTCGAAGGGAAGTGCGCTATCTTTTCTTAAAGACTGTTAGCGTATTGAACAGGTAAGGCAGTTCGTGGACTTTAGAGAGAGCCAGCACAAAAGTCACCTCAAGAGTCAACCCAGCAGTCATCGCTTAGACCTTGACAGCAGCTATCCCTGTCCGTCTTGTAAGCAGGGTTCGCTGATTCCGATCACCTTGACGGAGGCTTGGGGATGCGATCGCTGCAAGCAAATCTTTGAGCTAAAAGCAGAACCTAATACCATTGGCAAACTGACGACCCCCTACCCCCGGCAAAGGCTATGGCGATGGAATGGCAAGCAGTGGATCTTGGGAAAAACGAGCTTTAGAACAAAGTTAGATGAATCTTCCTCCTGGCTTCGCGTTGTTTTTCCACCTGTCTTTCTATGGGTTAGCTGGAACATATTAGCCACGCTTGGGCTATCTATTTCTATCAGAGCTTTAATCCTGCTGGCTTTAGTAGTAATGTTTTGGGTGGTATTGTGGCGCTAGCTTAATGACCCTCTCTCTTTTCGATCTAACAGCAGCTCTGACGACGGTTCGGCAATGTTCTGAGCAGCTAACTTCTGATGAGCAGTGCTCCAAAGCTCTAGCTGTCATGGGCTCGGCGATTGCCGAGCGTCAAGACGACATTTTAGAAGCCAATACGTTAGATCTAGAAATCAGCCGCGATATGGCGGTTCCAGAGCTAGTTGTTGACTGGCTTAAGCTAACGCCTGAACGGGTGCAGGTAACGGCTAATATTTTTCAGCGACTTGCGGCGATGGGAACGGCTGTACCGATGGTTAATGAAAGAGGGGGCAGTGCGAGTGATGTGCCCTCTCGACCGGTCGGCATTATTGGATTTATTTACGAGGCGTTTCCAGATTTAGGGGCGATCGCAGCCGGATTAAGCATCCGCATGGGTAACGCAATCGTATTGAGAGGGGGTGGTGAAGCCAGCAAGACAAACCAAGTAATTGCCAATATATTGCAAGGCGCGCTCCTAGAAGTCGATCTGTTCGAAACGCTGATCTTCCCAGCTTACCCGACGGATGAATCCCGAATTGAAGTTGCTCAATGTAACGATATAGACCTAATTATTACCCACGGCAGGCCTAGCCTAGTTGAACAAGTCGTGCAGTCTGCCAGCGTACCCGTCATCCCATCTCGAATGGGCAACTGCTACTTATATTGGGCGGCAAGCGGCAACCTCGATCAGGTTTACAAAATGATTATTGAGAGCCACTCGGGTACGCCCGATGCGGTCAATCGCATAGAGAAGGTTCTAATTCATGAAACTCTCAGCGAGAATGCACTCACCCGACTCTGGAACCGTTTGCAAGAGCAAGGGTTCACCCTTAAAGCAGAAGGTGAGCTCGCACAAAAGCACAGCCTAGCAGTAGCAGAACCTTTAGACTGGGGATCTGCCTATCTCAAGCGAACCATTGCTTTTAGGCAGGTCAAAAACAGCGCAGAAGCCATTTCCTGGATTAATACACACAGCAGCGGTCACGCTGACAGCATTGCGACAGGCGACTACGCCGAAAGTCGCCTGTTTATAGCTAGATGCCGCAGTGCTTCGCTCTATATCAATGCATCGCCGCAGTTTGTACGTAACGCTAAGCATACTGAAGCGATCGCAATTGGCGTTTCCGATCGAAAGGGTGCAACCGGCGGCCTGATCGGAATGTCCGTCATGCGCGAACATCAACGCGTATTTCACGGCAGTTGATTCCACATAGCAAACGTCCTGATGCCTTAGGACGTTTTGCTCAGAAGCGTTGCTTGTTTGCCGAGGGTTGTAGCCTCCAGTGAGTGTCTTAAGCAACGCTTCGAAGGCTGTAGCAGCTCACTCCACAAGCACCTCACTCCACAATAGAGAGCGTCAGCTGCCGTGCTACTCGGCCGCTTTCAAACGAAAAGCCCGTAATCAATTTCGATTACGGGCTTTTTCACAATTAAGCACTTAGAAGCAACAACTCAAACTATTCAAGCTTGCTGCTTCCAAGCATCAGACTACGGCTTTACCAGCTTTACCTTATCTGCCAAGCCGACTGCTTGCAGACCGCGAATAATCATCCAGGTAACGTCAATTTCCCACCATTGCAGACCATGACGTGCGGAGTACTGATAAGCATGGTGGTTGTTGTGCCAACCCTCACCAAACGTACATAGCGCTACCCACCAGCAATTAGTAGACCTGTCACCCGATTCATACGTGCGATAACCAAACTTATGAGTTGCGCTATTGACAAACCAGGTGAAGTGATAAACCACAACCAGACGAACAAAAATGCCCCACACAACAAAAGACCAACCGCCTAAAGCATATAGCAGCGCACCTAAAGTAAATTGCAATACGAGGAAGTACTTGTCGATCAGAATGTAAACCGGGTCGTTATTAATATCCTTTGTAAATCGACGGATTTCAGCTTTAGCAGGCACATCATGCAACAGCCAGCCCATGTGGCTCCACCAAAAGCCGCGACCCGAATTGTGATGGTCCTGCTCTTGGTCAGAATAAGCATGATGATGGCGGTGCAAACCAATCCATTCTATAGCGCCGCTTTGGCAAGAAAGAGACCCGCACAGCAAGAAAAAATACTCCAGCCACTGAGGCACTCGAAAGCTGCGGTGAGAAATCAATCGGTGCCAGCCCAACGTGATACCGAGGCAACCAGTGATGAAGTAGAGTAGGAAGGCTACACCTACAGCACTCCAGCTGAAATTAGCAGGATTCAGTGCAAATAAAGCACCAAAATGAATGGCCACCATAAATAAGATAATGGGCCAGTTAAGCGGACGGTCAGTTGATCTTGCAATAGTCATTTAAAGTCTCAAAGCAAAATGGTAAAGCTCAGTAACCACTAGCACCCTCTAAATTAGACGAGCAGGCGATCACTTTCAAGGAGCCAGTTGTAGCAGCACAAACGAGCAGGCCGAAAGACGTACAAAGAGTGAATCAGAACAGCAACTTAGACAGACAAAATCAGGCCCTGACCGCGCAAGCACAAGAAGCTTCCCTTCAAGTCTTTTATAAAATAGACCGCCAGGTAAAGCAGAACCTGAAAAAAATCTTAGCAGCGTTCAAAGCCCACAAAGTAGGAGCCCATCACTTTGCTAGCGTGTCAGGGTACGGACATGATGACCTGGGCAGAGACACCCTTGATCGAGTGTTTGCTCAAGTTGTAGAAGCTGAGGCGGCGGCTGTCAGGGTCCAGTTTGTGTCTGGAACCCATGCCATCGCCTGTGCGCTCTTTGGCGTTTTAAGGCCGGGAGATGAGATGTTGGCAGTCGCAGGCGATCCTTACGATACTCTCGAAGAAGTCATTGGCACGCGTGGAAGCGGACAAGGATCGCTTAAAGAGTTTGGCATTCATTACCGAACGCTAGCGCTTACCGAAGAAGGCCAAGTCGATTTTAAGCAGTTGGCCTCCTCATTAACTGAGAAAACAAAACTGGTCCTCATCCAGCGATCTTGCGGCTACAGCTGGCGTTCTAGCCTTAGCATTCATAATATTAACAAAATTATACAATTAGTTAAGCAACAAAATATAAACACCATCTGTTTTGTTGATAATTGCTACGGCGAATTTACGGAAGATCGTGAGCCTACAGCGGTCGGTGCTGACCTGATGGCGGGCTCTTTAATCAAGAATCCAGGCGGCACGATTGCCACCACAGGTGGCTACGTGGCAGGCAAAGCAGCGCTGGTAGAGGCAGCAGCCTGTCGGCTGACCGCACCGGGTATAGGCACTAGCGGTGGTGCAACCTTAGAACAAGGCCGCTTAATGTATCAGGGGCTTTTTCTAGCACCGCAAATGGTGGGAGAAGCCATGAAGGGAAATTATCTATTGGCCAAAACCTTTGAGCTTTTGGGCTACGAAGCGAATCCGCCATCTGGGCGATCGCAAAGAGAAGTCATTCAGGCCATCAAGTTAGGCTCTGCTGAAAAGTTAGTCGCCTTTTGCCAGGCCATTCAGCAGCATTCACCCATTGATTCTTATGTGAGTCCGGTACCTGCAAGTATGCCGGGCTACAATGACAAGCTGGTAATGGCAGGAGGCTCTTTTGTAGATGGCAGTACCTCTGAGCTTTCGGCCGATGGACCGTTGAGAGAGCCCTACATTGTCTACTGTCAGGGAGGAACACATTGGACGCATGTGGCGATCGCCCTAGAAGCCGCAGCTGCCGCAGTAGGGCACGCATCTATTCAAAAATAAGCAATCAAAGCAGCTCAACGAACGCTATGGAACAAAGCAAGGATGCATTCGTTGAGCTATAAAAAGCAAACAGTAAAAAGAGGTTGGCCTTATGACCAAACCTCCTCAAATGTAAGCAACTTGTTTTCAGGAATCTCTTAACGACTTGTCTTCTCAATTTTGCTAGGCCGCTCCTGCAGCCGGCAGTCGGAAGCTGAGCGCTATGTACTCAGGTCGACAGGCGAAAATTGTTTGACCATTTACCCTCTGTAACGAAACACTAAACTGTGTTGTTTCAAGGACGCGGTAGTAATGCCCCTCATGTGACTGTAGGATTTCGCCTGCTTTGATTTTCATTTGATACACCTACTAGTGTTTCAGGAACTCCACCTACATATATACGCAGATTCGCAGAGGATGGATGTGATCTGTCTCACCAGGCTGCCTACGTATAGTGCTTTTCAGACATTTTTTTGTTCTCAATAGTAAGTCTATGCATGCATGTTCCATCTCAGTCAAAGCTACGCACAGCGCAGTCTGACTTGGTACCATTTCAAAGGGCTCATAGCTCGTTAGCTAACAAGTTAATAGCCGCGTCGCTGTTCCCCACTTTATTCAAACTTTATTGTTGACTTCATATGATTACGGTTGCTTTACCCAAAGGCTCTCTATTCGAAGAGAGCATTCAACGACTGAAAACAGCCGGTCTTGATTTCAGCGGTTTCTTGGAAAAGGGGAGCAGACAACTTCAAATGATGGACCGTAGCGGTCAGGCAAGAGGCCTACTTGTACGGGCAAAAGATGTACCGGTCTATGTGGAATATGGCCAGGCGCAGCTCGGCATTGTAGGGTACGACGTGCTGCGCGAGCGGCAGCCCAAGGTAGCGCAAATTGCTGACTTGGGCTTCGGCGGCTGTCACCTATCGGTTGCAGTCTCTAGTGACAGCGGCTATCAGTCGGCGGTAGATTTGCCGCCTCACTGCCGGGTTGCTTCGACTTTTGTGAATAGTGCACGCCAGTATTTTCAGTCATTGGATCTGGCGGTAGAGATTGTGCCGCTCTCGGGCTCTGTGGAGCTAGGGCCGATTACCGGCATGTCTGAGGCAATCGTGGACTTAGTCTCGACCGGTCGAACGCTCAAGGAAAACAATTTGACTGAGCTAGAAGTGCTGTATGACAGCACCGCACGGCTGATTGCACATCCGTTAAGCTATCGACTGAATCAGGATGGGCTAAGTCAAATTATCGATCGACTCAGAGAGAGCGCTGTAGGTGTTTCGCCTTAGACACAATCGATTGAAGCCATAAAAGCTACCGCCTGATTTGCTTATCTTTTTTGAGACTTTCTAATGACATCGGCCTCTACGAATAATTTACGTCCTGAGAGCAGTGGCCCCAAAGGTAATCGCAACATCAAACGCAGTGTTCAAAGCGACTGGCGGCTGTTTTTGCGGCTAGTGCCCTACATTACGCAAAATCGCTCTCAGCTGATTTTGCCGATGCTCTTGCTGATACCGTTGTCTCTGGCACAGGCGCTGCAACCGGTCCTGATTGGACAGGCCATCTCATTGATCAAACAAGAGGACGCTGCTTGGGCAGTCTTCTCAGAGATGAGTTTGCGAACGGGGTTGAATTGGATTATCGGCGGGCTTTTGATTGCGATCGCAATCCGACTGTCCTTAGATGGTTGGCAAAGCTACCAGATTCAAAAGGTCGGCCAAAACATCACCGCCTCCATCCGCCGCGATCTGTTCGAGCATGTCACGAATCTTTCCATGGGCTTTTTCGACCGTACGCCCGTCGGTCGATTGATCACTCGGCTTACTAGCGATGTAAACGCGTTAGGAGATGTGTTCTCCACCGGTGCGATTGGCATTATCAGTGACCTGTTCTTGATTTTGGTGCTAATGGGCACGATGCTTCAGCAGGAGTGGCGACTGGGTCTGATGCTGATTTGTATGCTGCTGCCAATTACTACGCTGATTATCTACTTTCAGCAGCAGTATCGTAAGGCGAACTATATTGCGAGAGAAGAGCTATCGGCGCTGAACTCTAATTTGCAGGAGAATATTAGCGGTATCAACGTAGTGCAGTTATTTCGCCGCGAGCGGTTCAATTCGGAGCTGTTTCGCAAAATCAATCAGCGCTATGTCGATGCAATCGATACGACAATTTTTTATGATTCGGCGGTGTCAGCCACGTTAGAGTGGATCGCTTTGGCGGCGATCGCAGGTGTGCTTGCTCTCGGCGGCTCTCTGGTCACAGGTGGTGCCCTCGAAATTGGGACACTTACCGCATTTATTCTCTTTGCCCAAAAGCTATTCGACCCACTGCGACAGTTTGCAGATAAGTTCACAGCTATTCAAGCTGGGCTGACCGCCGTCGAACGACTTAACGATTTGATGAGTGAACCTGTCGTCATCAGCGATGCGGAAAATCCGGTAGAGCTCCAGTCTCAAACATTAAAAGGTAGCGACGTCGTCATTCCCGGCGAAATTCGATTTAAGAATGTCTCATTTGGCTATAAGGCAGATGACTATGTGCTGAGCCATCTAGACTTTACGATTCGTCCGGGTGAGAAGGTGGCGCTGGTCGGGCCCACCGGAGCCGGAAAAAGCTCAATCATTCGTCTGCTGTGCCGACTGTACGAAGTGAGTGACGGGCAAATCTTACTAGATGGGGTAGATATTCGAGAGATTGCTCAGCAGGATTTACGCGATCGCATGGCCATCATTTTGCAAGACGGCTTTCTCTTCTCCGGCGACGTACAGCGCAATATTACCCTTGGCGAAGACTACAGCTTTGAGCAAGTGCGAAGAGCTGCTGAACAAACCAATGTCGCCTCATTTATTGAAGCTCTACCGCAGGGCTACAGCACGGCGCTTAGAGAACGCGGTACAAATCTTTCCGGCGGGCAAAAACAGCTGCTCGCCTTCGCCCGCGCTGCCATTCGCAACCCTGGAATCCTAGTACTCGATGAAGCCACCGCAAACCTGGATGTTGGCACGGAAGCCACCATTCAGCAGGCCCTAGACAAGCTGTTAGAAAATCGTACGGCTATTATCATTGCGCACCGCCTCTCCACCATTCGCAACGTTGATAGAATTCTCGTGTTAAAGCAAGGCCAGCTGATTGAACAAGGAAGCCACGACGAGTTGCTCGCAAAAGATGGGCTCTACGCCAGCCTATATAAGCTACAGATGCTGGGTCAGTAGAGGCTGAACCAATAGATACTAGACCAGCATTATCTTTGCACGCAGGACGTGATTTGATGGTTTAGGTTGTTGATGTTGTGAGAAGAGGAACGCCATCATGGTGACGACGAAGCATGTTGAATTTAATGGATCGCAGCTTTTACAGCAGCTGATTGAGAAGCGATCGCTCACTCAGGCACAGGCCGAAGCCTTGATGGATAGCTGGCTTACAGAAGCCAACTCACCGATTCTCTCTAGCGCCATTCTTACCGCTATTCAAAGCAAAGGCGTTACAGGTGACGAACTCGCCGGTATGGCCCGCGTCCTTCAAGGTCAATCGCTGGGCGGTACCACCGCAGATCTAGATCTTCCCTCGCCCCGCATTGATACCTGCGGGACTGGCGGAGATGGTTCAGGCACTTTCAACATTTCTACCGCCGTCAGCTTTGTTGCGGCCGCGGCAGGCATTCCCGTCGCCAAACATGGTAACCGCTCTGCCTCTAGCAAAGTCGGCTCCGCCGATGTCCTTGAAGGCCTAGGCGTAGACCTTGCAGCGCCCCCTGAAAAAATAAAAGCTGCCCTGAAGGAAGTCGGTGTTACCTTTCTCTTTGCTCGTGGCTGGCACCCGGCGATGAAAGCCGTCGCTCCGCTGCGCAGTGAACTCAAAGTCCGTACCGTTTTTAATCTATTAGGGCCCCTGGTGAATCCACTACGGCCTACCGGTCAAGTCATTGGGGTCTATCATCCATCCGTCATCGAACCGATGGCAGAAGCGCTCAATCAATTGGGCTTGCAGCAGGCGATGGTGCTGCACGGCAGAGAAACTTTAGATGAAGCAGGACTAGGAAAGCCGACCGATGTTTCGGTTGTCAGCAACGGCTCAGTGACGAAAGAAGTGTTAGATCCTGAAGCGCTTGGGCTGACGCCTGCACCGCTCTCGGCCTTAAAAGGTGGCGAGTTAGAAGAAAATACAGCGATTTTACGCAATGTGCTTCAGGGAAAAGGAACCCAGGCCCAGCAAGACGCCGTAGCATTGAACGCAGCGCTGGCACTGAAAGTAGGTGGGTTAACGAAAGGAGACTCCTTTGAAGCGACTTGCGCAGATGGTGTAAGCCAAGCTCAAGCGATCATTACAAGCGGCGCTGCCTGGAAAAAGCTAGAGGAGCTTATCTCTTTCCTCAAGGAGTAGAGGCGTGCTGTGGAAAAGTTTTGACGCCCGTACACGCTACGCTCGTTTTTTTACTTATCGCCTTCGAAGGACAGTTTAAGATACCCACTATAAGACACCTACTAAAGGTTGCATGCCCGACTAAACCGGCAGTGCTTCGAAGGTAAACGTCCCAACGCATCAGGACGCTTGCCATAGCATTTGTTTTCTACTGACTTTTAGCTAGAGTGCCGCTCTATCCAGCCTCTCATTTTTCCAGGATTTAGCAGGCCGTAAGGATCAACTTTTTCTTTGAATTTGAGCTGATTTTCGTCCACGGTTTTACGGCCTCCGTCTTCGAGCAAATAGGTGTGAGGGTTGGCAATAAAGGCACCTTTTTCTTCGTGATAGCGAATGATGTCGGCCAGACGTTCGGGCGTGGAGTAGCGCACAAGCTGAAGAGCAGCAGGAAGAATGCGACCTTGCGATCGCAAATACTCCAAATGCATCACCACCTCATCGCCAAAGTGCTCGTACATATGTTGCAATAGCTTCAGCTCAGGATCGTATGGAAATACCGTTTGTAAGTAGGTCCAATTCGCATCTACGTTGCGCGCATGGAGCGTTGTGTGGTTCCAGGTGAATTCTGCGATCGCTGCCCCTTTACCCGCTGACTGCGCATCTTTCTCATAGGTCACACGCCCTCGCCACTCCTCAGCAAGCGCTTTCAAAGCCTCCAGATCAGCTTCAGAAATTATCAGCAGAGCTGCCGCTTTACCTTCAGGAAGTGACGCTTGAAGCGCATTGAAATAGCTAGGAATAGGCCAAGCATGAATGCTGATTAGCTTCTTGATAATGCCATCAGCATCTCCTAAGGCTTGACCAAAGCGAGCTGCCTGCATAAACTCATCAAAAACCACAATCACTTCCGCCCAGGGATAGGCAGGTCCCAGCGGGATTTCTAGTTCGGTGATAATACCGTTCGTTCCATACGCATGCGTTACCTGCTGTACATCGTCGCCACGTAGGGTGATTACCCGAGGAGACGCCTCTAGCGTGACAACTCGCGCCGCCTGAAGACTGCCTCGGTCGGCCAACTGCCCATACATCACCGAGCCAATACCCCCACTCCCACCGCCCACAAACCCACCAATTGTCGCCGTTCGGTAGGTGGAAGGCGCCATCCGAATTTCCCATCCCTGCGGGCGCGTCACCCGATCAATCGCAGCAAGCTTTGCGCCAGGTTCCACGCAGGCACACCCGGGCTTTACCCATTTCACCGCGTTCATGCTGCTCATGTCTAAAATGACACCACCCGCTAGCGGAATGGCCTGCCCGTAGTTGCCCGTTCCCGCCCCACGAACGGTTAGAGGAATACGGTTGCGAACACAGGCCTCGGCGACTGTTAACACTTCAGATTCTGTTTTAGGCCGAACGACGAGATCGCCGACTTTATCCTTGAGTTGCTCTGCCAAGATTGGGCTGAAATAGTAATAGTCTTTCGATAGTTTGGCCACCTGGCTATCATCTAGAACCGTTTCAATGTCACCCAGGCTATCTACGAACGCTCGCCAGTCAACAGCAGTCGGAGAGGTAAAAGAAGGCAAATTGGCTGAGAGGTCCATATGGTGGAAAAAGAGAAGGAGCAAGAACGAGCAGACGCAGGCGCAGGTAAATCTTAAATCATCGTCAACCTATAATCAGCCTAAATCAGCTCAGAACCTGACTCTCCGTCTGTAAGCAAAAGCACTTGCAAAAAAAGGAGAACGGTGGAGAGAGAGAACGGTACAGAATCCATCAAGTAAGGTAGTTTTACGGAGGGAGAAGACAGGGCAGATTGCCAATTATTAGTATGTGAGCATATCACTTGGCTTTTGATTGATCTGTTACCTAACGCACCGCTATGACGCCCGCTATCTCCTCTGCGAAATTTCCACTATGGCAGTATCTGAGCCAGCCAATTGGACAGGCAGACTACAAGCTGATTGTGAATCCCAGAAAGTTTTGGCATGTCAAAAAATTACGTCATATTGAACGCTGTTGGGTCATGGCATATACCCATAATGAAGAACGCACAATCTGAGGCGACACCGCTCAGGCTCTCCCAGCTCAATAGGTTGAAAACCATAGGTTGAAAGCAATAGGTCGAAAACGACTGCTTTTGTGAATTGAAGCTTAAAAGTAAGATAGCCGCCTTTTCCAAGTTTTGGGAAAGGCGGCTATCTTGTCGTTCAAGAAGCTCAGACGGCTAGCTTGCATGAGCCTTTGAACAGGTCTTCATTCAAATTCGACTGTCTGACTAAGTTCTTCTTTGGTGTCTTCCCAATCGGCGATCGCACTACCTAGCCACAGCCAGTTACTGCCTAAAGCGTTCGAGCCAAACTCAGACGCAGCCTCAGTCATGACCTCACGGTAAGCCAGCGACGCTTTTTCTATCAGCTGGTTGCGCTCAGCAGGATCTGCCTCAATTTTAGAAAGTGCCAGTGCTGACATCGCAACCCCAGCCTTAGCATTTAAGACATAGTCCCCATACAGCTTCTCTGAAAAGTAAGCACCCTCAGCATCTGGCTGCTTATTAGCCAGATCAACCGCCTTTTCCCAAGCCTCTAGCGCCAGCTGTTCACGGCCAATCTCATATTGAGCAAACCCCAGTGCCATGACAATTTCCATCCAGTCCGACTCGCTATCGAGTGCGGTCGTCCAAGAACGCATTGCATCGTCAGCCGAATAGTCAGCACTCCCCTGTTTCGCTAACCCCCACTGGGCTCGGCCTCGGAAAAAGGCAACAACGACATCTTCCATTTGCTCGTCATCAGCCGTATTTAACGCGGAGATAGCGGCCTCAAATTCACCTTGGTCAATCAGCTGCTTGGCTGAAATAGCTGCCGCATCCAAATCGCCCTGGTTAAGCGAAATTTCTATCTGAGCAGGCAGCCCCAAATCGCCTGTTATCTCTGATGATGGCGTCACAACCGAGGGTGGCGTAGGTTCTCTGCGTAACCAGCCCACTGTCGTCACGCCCAACATAGCAACCAACGCTATCGTTGCAATGCTAGGACCAGTCAAAAGCTTGGTATGCAGCGTATGGCTGCGGGTCAATCGCTCACCCACCAGCTCTGGCACTACTTCATCAGGCGTTGCCTTCTTTTCGGCCTTATCTAGCGTAGGCACAGCAGGCGTTGCCACTGGTTCACCATAGAAACCTTCAGGCGTTTCTATATCGTCGGGCACGCTCAGCTCTCCGTCTATATCCACCGGATTGGGGGACGCTGATGTGGGGTCGACGACGGTGTTTGTTGCACCCACATCGTTACTTTTAACTAAATCTTGATCATTCACAGGGTCTGTATCATCCAAGTTTGAACGTGTCACAGAGAGTGCTGCACCCACTTCCGCGCTCTGGTCAGTCGCTGGTTCAATCGATTGAGCCAGCGCTTTAGCTGTGGAGGATTCTGGTCGAGGCGGCAGGTCAATCTCAGCGAGGCCAGGCTCGGCAAACATATCGCCAAAAGGATCGTTCGCGGAATCAAGGACGCGAGAGTTTTCAAGATCTCCCGAGGCTCTGACCAAATAACCATCGAACGAAGGATGCATGTAGAGCGTCGGCAGCGCCCAGTAAAACTGATGAGAACCGTAAGCTGAGATCAGTCCCTGTCGGGTCCGGTTGAGGCTTAGGTCGATAGACAGACCTTTTTTAAGGTTGCGATAGAGTAACTGCGTAAAGCTAATAGCCACATCGTCAGGGATGCGCTCGCTCATAGCAATCACACCAGGCAGTCCTCGGTTTACCAGAGCTTGGGCTAGGTTTCGCTCTTGCCAACCCTGATCAGAAGTAGCGCTATAGCCCCCTCGACAAGAGTTAAAGACAGCCAGTTTAATTCCGTTGTTAACCAACAACCCAGCTAAATCTTCACCGCTGAGCCGCTCCGTCAGGCCAGTTTGACGACTTACTAAATAAAGATCTCCCCCAGCGTTGCCCAAATTGCTGTGGCCAGCGTAGTGCAAAACCTGATAATTACCTCGCTCCAGCTCTTGTGTTAGCTCGGAGCGGCCAGGCTGCTCCAGTATCTTGAGCTGAACATCAATAAGTGTGTCGTTGAACTCTATAGCTTCAGGATGCAGCTCTGACTGTAGATGGTGAGCCTCTTGTTTTAGCTCTAGTCGCTCTTGATCGTTGGGCGCAGCAATCACCATCAAAATGCGAAGCACCTGAGGAGCGCCATTCGTCTTTGCTTGTACTATCGAATGTGCTTGAGGTCGGTTGAGAATATACCGGGAGAAAATGACGTCTGTTCCCGTTGCGAGCGGTCTAGGGCCAGCATGCAGAGCTTCCCAGGGTAGCTGCTGTAGGTGAGCATCTTTAATCCCTATTCTGAGTCGGAGTAAGTCCTGGCGGTTACGGGCGACCCCCTGGGCGGTGACCCAGCTGTCGTGTAGCTGACCTCTGAAAAGCTGATTGTGCAGGGTTTGGCCTAATTGCACCAGCGTGGCGAGCTCAGGCGTCTCTTCTCCGACAATGGAGAGACGGCGCGTGCCTGCACGCACAGGAATTGTACGATTTTGCTGACCTTGTAAAAGTCCTAACAGCGGATCGTGCATCAACGCTTTGGTTTGCACAAGCCAATCAGCAACTGGCCAATGGACTCTTTCTTCTGCATGCGGCACGCCCGTTTCCACATTTTCTGTGCGCACGAGGTACTGATCGCCACCGACGGCAGTGATAGATATCCCAAATTCCTGAATCACAGCTGCTCTTGTTCCCTGGTAGTTAGATTGGGATAGCCTTTTCCGATTCGTTGCCAGCGGTTCGAAGTAAAGAGGCTAAACGGCACACCTTATGAGCTATTTTAGGCACATTATCAAACGCTTGGTGTCAGTGTCACCAGACAGAATTTGATCCGACCAAAAAGTTTCAGGCGAAGCTTATCCCTGTGAATAGAGTAAAAAGCCCAACCCCTTCTATCATCAGGAATTGGGACAGTTACAACGGCGGAGCTTTTTTAAGCAAACATTAGACGCATCAAGAAAAATTGACCTGTTCCATGAATAGCTTACCCATTTGTTACAAATCAGGAAGCACGCTAGACAAAATCCCCTACGTTCAAGAAATTAAGGATTGGCAAGAATGGCGTCCAGCAAGCGATACGTCGATTGGGATTGTTTATGAAGAGTGCGAAAAGGGAGATGAAGTAGGCGATCGAACACAACAAAGTCCACAGAACAGTCACATCATCACAGCGGCTTCTACCGAAAAATCACGGCCAACAGGCAAGCTGTCACTCGTGGCCTACGCTCCATAGAAATATGAGTATGACCTAAGCGCATCAGCTGTTTACGATACAATTAGCTTACCTTGTGCGAAATGCGTTCGTTTGTACCATTTCGTAGCGTTTACTCAAGTAGCGCTTACCTCTTGTTTGATGAAATGCTATGGCCGCTACGACAAGCCAATCAGTTGATAATCAGCCGACTGAATCTAGCAGTCATCAGGCTCAAGCATCAGGCATTGAGCAGTCAAAAGCAGATGTAGCTGCCCAGCTACGGGCTTTGGCCGCGAGCTTACGACCCGGGCAGCGGGCCCTAGCACAGTGGCACTTAGGCCCCCTAGCGGTATCAGCAGTTCCTGGCTCTGGGAAATCAACTGGCATGGCGGTAGGTGCGGCAATCGCCATCGCCAAACACCAGCTTCACGCGCGCAAACAGCTCGTTCTTGTCACTTTTACCCGCTCCGCTGCTGCCAATCTCAAGATCAAAGTTCGCCAGCATCTTAAAGCACTCTCTCTACCACAAAATAGCTTTGTCGTTCACACCCTCCACGGCCTAGCGCTCAATATTGCGACACGCCATTCAGAAGTCTCTGGCATCAATCTCTCTAGCTTAGATTCGGAAGGCACGACCCTCATTTCACCCACACAGAGCCACCGACTCATCCGCACCACCGTAGAAAGATGGATCGGAGACAATCCGCTGACCTATCAGCAGCTAATTGAAGGACAAAAAGACTTTGATGGCGAAGAAGCCGAGCGGCTCCGTAGGCAGAGCGTTCTACGCACCGAAGTCTTACCAGCGCTCGCCCACACCGTCATCCATGAGGCAAAAAGTTCTGGGCTGCTCCCCGATGCGCTGATGGATATTGCAAAAGGGATGGTCATAGGGGCCCCGGAGGGCTCACCCGACTACGCGGTTTTAGTCATTGCGGCCGGGCTGTACGCCCACTATCAGTCACTGTTAGCCGCACAGAATTTGATTGATTACGATGACATGATTCTGGCGGCGCTTAAGACGCTGCAATCGCCCGCTATTCGGCACCTATGGCAGAGCCGCGTATTTGCCATTTTTGAAGATGAAGCGCAGGACTCTTCTCCGCTACAAACGCAGCTGCTAGAGGTGTTAGCAGGCGACCCAGAAGATGCGAGCAAGCCGCTCAATATCGTGCGCGTGGGCGATCCTAATCAGGCAATTAACTCCACATTTACCCCGGCAGATCCGGTGTTTTTTAACCAGTTTTGCGATCGCACTCAAGAAATCGGTCAGCTCGCTACGATTGAACAGGCTGGGAGAAGCTGCGATCGCATCATGAATGCCGCCAACGTCACCCTTCGCTGGGTCAACCAAAACAGCCCTGGCAATCCCTTCCGCAGCCAGACGATTCAACCCGTCGCCCCCGGTGATCCACAGCCTGATGCCAATCCGCCTCAGATCGGCGGCGGTGTAGAAATTGTACGGCCAGAAACCACGGTTGAAACCGTCAAACAGCTGGCTAAAAGAGTCACTGCTGCCTTTAAAACAGACAAAGAACTCACCATGGCAGTGCTGGTGCGCGAGGGTCGTCAAGGCAAATTCATTCGTGAGATTTTGGAAGATCCGCAGCAGCTAGGGTTTGATCTTGAAGCAGAAGGCATTGAAATTTACGACGTGGGTGCGCGCGATCGCAAATCCCACATCCCCAGAGAAATGCTCGACCTGCTTCAGTTCATCGAGCGCCCTCACTCCCCCGATAACATTAAGGCAGCCCTTCGTGTCTTGGTCTCTCGGCAACTCATCCCGACACAAGATCTCAACCCGCTGGCCACTCATCCAGAGCGAATTCTCTATCCTGGCCCCTTAGACATACCACCTAAAAATCCTGCGGCCCAGCAGGCCAGAAGATACTGCGCTTCTCTCCTTCGCGCTCGCCTGGAGCTACCCGCGTACCATCTAATTCCCTTCCTCGGTCTAACCCTGCGCTACGACCAGAGCGAACTCGCCACTGCGGACAAGCTAGCTGCTCGAATCGCTCAACAAACCTTAGAAGACAGTACCCTAACAGCCATGCTAGGGGCGCTGCAAGAACTCCTGGGCAATGAACGATTTCGGGCGGTAGAAGCCGAAGAAACCGAATCGCAATATGCACGGGCTGGCAGGCTGACCATCATGACCATGCACAAGGCTAAAGGTCTAGATTGGGACGTCGTCTATCTACCCTTTTTACACAAGCGCAATATTCCTGGCGAGAGCTGGGTTCCGCCGCAAATCGAGTTCCTCGGGAAGTTCTCATTAAACGAAGTGGCTCGCGCTCAGCTTCGTGCTCATACCCACGCGGTCTACGCACAAGAGCGCAAACCGGCCCCAATTCCAGATATTGAAACCGCCTGGCAGCAAGCTAGCAACTTGAAGCGCGCTGAGGAGTTTCGGCTGCTGTACGTGGCTATGACGCGGGCCAAACGACTGCTATGGATGTCGGCAGCCAAACAAGCACCGTTCACCTGGAGCAAGCCTGAAGGCCTGCAAGTCGGAGAAATGACGCCCGTGTTGAGAGCCCTGTCTCAGACCTTGAAGGGGCAGGCTCGCTGAGTTTAAAGCGTCAATACTCTTCATCCATCGCCTGATCTAAAATCGTTTGAAAGCAAGCCTCTCCAATAGCTGAGGGAGAGCAGTCTGGATCGTCTAGCAAAAACTCACCGATCGCCTGTATTTCCTCCAGCGGTTTGTTGAAGCTAATTCGCTTGCTTTGCGCCATTTCAGGGGGTGAAGGCAAATTTGGAATGTAGCGCCTTTCTACTTCAAACTCGTCAGACTTCACAGACTTCCAAATTTTGTGACTGCTCTGGCTAGATTTTGAACCAGATTTGGCGGCAGGCGTCTCTTCGATTGCCTTTACCTGCTCAAACATCGCCGCAGGCGTCTCCAACTTCATTCGCTTTTTCTTTGGGGTACTGGCGACACCTTGCTGCTCACGCTGTGCTTTGGTCACTTGCTTCCATTTGTTTGTATGCGAGGTAAATAGCCGCAAGCCTTCTCTCATTCGCTCTTTCACATACAAATACAGCTCAGACGAAGCATCTATTCCCCGCTTCGTGGTGGTAATCGGCAGCTGCCGGGCGTCTGTACTCTTAAAGTGCACAATCCCCGAGATGGAGATGAACTGAGGGTGATAGCGAGGAATACCCGATTCTCCCCAGCCGGTCAGAATTGATTTATCGTTTGCTACGACAACACGGTCGTTGCAGACGATCGTCCACCCGGCATCATCTCGTTTGGTTCGGCTGCGTTCAGAGGCCCTATCGACTTCTCTGTGGGTCGGTAGCTTACGACGCAGACCCACAGCGAGCTTAATCTCTACGTCTTCGCGGGTGGCTTCATACAGGTAAGGGGCAATCGCCTCTGTCTCTCGATTCTTCAGCTTATTCAAGCCCTCCCATTGCAGCACAATCGGCCTAGGTTCAATCGCCTCACCGTTCACAAAAATCTCAAACCCCTTGGCCAAAATGTAGCTGTATAACCCCTCAATTTCGCTGGCTAAATCGGACTGAAAAGAATCCGACCCCAGCTGCCGGGCTGCCTCACTGCGCAGCTCCAAAATTTCGATCGAGGTTCCCGCCTCGTCTTCAGAGCGCTTAATTGTTTCTACTGGCAGGTCCCAGCTATCGTCGCTGACCAGCCAGTCCGGCTGAATGATCACCTTAAAAGCGTCATCGTCCGTATGAGAAAAAACCTGCGCGGATCGACCCATCTTAAAAATGGCCCGCTTCATGCCAATGCCGTAGGTCCCAATCGTGAAGATATCGTCATCGTCAGCAATGCCCTTAGGTTTGCCCATCCTGAAGGCGTAGCGCTCAGCCACATCCAGAGGAATGCCACCACAGTTATCCTCAATTTTAAAGGTTGTTTCAGAGACTTCGATATTGGCCCAAAAGCCTTCGTACGGCATATCAGAAGGCTCTTCTCCGCGCGTCGTACGCTGAATGCCATCAATACAATTATCCAACAGATCGAGGATGGCATCTTTGAGATCGATATCTCGGGTCAGCATATCCACAAAGAAATTCTTTGTAGGCGAGGCATTGATTGAAGCCACAGCATGGAGTCCTTTAGCAAGTCAAACCTATTATGAGGAGCTTGCTAGAAAAGTACAATCGCCAACGGCTATCTTGTCTTTTGCATTCTGTTTTGTATTCTGGGCGGTAGCACCTTACGGTATGCCTTGTCGCAGCGCTCTGTCTCTACGCCGCTCACCGCCTGGTATCCATTTTTCTCGTACAAAGCGACCGCTTCTTTCAAGACCGTCGCGGTTTCTAACCAAACCTCAGCAAAGCCACTTCTTGCCGCCGCCAGCTCTAGCTGACTCAACAAAAAACGGCCTAATCCCTGCCCACGAGCAGCAGGTAATAAATACATTTTGCGAATTTCTACCGCATTCTGACCGCGACTGATCGGCAAATAGCCTCCAGTGCCGACCACTTTGCCGTGGTGCTCAACTACCCAAAATTCGCCACAGGCCTGTTGGTAGTACTTTTCAACGTCTACAACATCCTGATCGCTACCACCGCAACAGCCAGATTCCCAGCCAAGGCCATATTCCTCAAGCA
This sequence comes from uncultured Synechococcus sp., assembly GCA_937911865.1. Classification (GTDB taxonomy): domain Bacteria; phylum Cyanobacteriota; class Cyanobacteriia; order Phormidesmidales; family Phormidesmidaceae; genus Phormidesmis. Next base: position 72,305 of record CALDSK010000051.1, on the reverse strand, counting down.
CGGTTTTGACGACAGCCACAGCAGCATCGCGATCGCGCACAACCCAATCTCGAATCAAAAAGTCTTTGAACGCAATATTCATCTTTAGCTATGAATGCGGGGCTCTGCGTGTAGCTTACTCAAAATTTCACTCTCTTGGTCAGCTAGCTCAGCTAACCGCTCGTTTACCAGGTCCGCATCAAAATAGGTGGTTGCTAGCAGCCAATAGCTCCCGTAGTGCCTAGCTTCTGAAGCCATCAGAGAACGGTAAAACTTCGCCAGCTGCGGATCTGGGCAATGCTCGCTCAGCAAACCCAACCGCTCATGGCTGCGGGCTTCAATCAAGGCCGACACTAGCAAAAGATCTAGCATCCGGTCGGGCTCCTGCCGGCGAACGCACTTCTTTAGGCTGGCGCCGTAGGGCGGTGGCGAAACCGGTTGCAAGGGCACACCTCGCTTATCGAGCCAGTTATTGACTTGGTCGTAATGACTGAGCTCTTCTTGTGCGATCGCTGTCAGCTCACGCACTAGCTCCACACTTGATGGATAGCGCGACATGATCTGAATAGCGGTCCCTGCAGCCTTGCGCTCGCACTGCGCATGGTCGAGCAAAATAGTATCTATGTTGGCAATGGCCTGCTCAACCCAAGCTGCGGACGTCGGTGTCTTTAAAAACTTAATCTTGGCAGTCGTTGGCCTAGCCAGACTTGCAGCAACCATATCAGCGGAATGACAAAAGGATACGCTTATTTTAGCCGCTTTTTCTCTGGCTGTTCTTTTGCTGCCTGTTCTTTTGCTAGCTGCGCTTCCGGCTTTCCCATCTATGGCTTTCCGATCTATGATTTTCGCAAATAATTGACCAGCCCTTCTAGACCGAGACGATAGCTATCTGCTCCAAAACCACTAATTTGTCCGACCGCGACTGGCGCAATATAAGAGTGATGGCGAAAGGCCTCGCGCTTATGAATGTTACTGAGATGAATTTCTACAGTGGGTATGGCAACAGCAGCGATCGCATCTCGAATTGCCACACTGGTATGGGTGTAGGCACCTGGATTTATTAAAATGCCCTGATGGAAATCCAACGCAAGTTGAATCTGATCCACCAGGGCACCTTCGTGATTAGATTGAAAGAACGCTAGTTTAACGTTCAAGTCATCACCAACCTGTTTCAAACGGTTGCTAATGCTTTCTAGCGTCTTAGAGCCATAAACTTCAGGCTCTCGCTTTCCCAACATATTGAGGTTGGGACCACTTAGAACAAGAATGCTGATCAAAATCTTTACCAGACAATTAAGCTAGCAAAGCTTAGCATTCGTCAGACTAGTTTTATCGGCCCCCCTTGGTCAAGAGACAATAGAGGCTGTGGAATAGAGTAACCTAACGACGAGGACGACGGTCATCAACTGGGATAGGGATAGGCTCATGCTCTGGCTGAGGTTGAGGTCCAAATAAGGCATCAATTACCTTATCAACCCATTCTCTGAGCTTATCAAGCGCCTGATCGATGTAGTCCATGAGCTAGATTGCTCCCTCTCATATTCTTGCAAAGCCTGTCAGAAGTGACTCAAATCACAGACAAGCCGGTTAAACTACACAGCACTTTAGCATTTGTAAAGACTGCGCAAACTTGTATATATGATAACGAATCGTGAGTAATGATCAAGATAGCCACAGTGTGAATTTACATAATTTCCTTTATTTCTTTAGACTGTATATTCACTGAAATTTCAGGAAAACTTTCCGGATTTTCCGAACTACCCGCATTCCGAACTACCCGCATTCCGAACTACCCGCATTAGTTATTTTTCCCAAGCAGCTCTATCCGCAACAAGTTCAACGCGCTGAGCGCAGTCCGCTGACGAATTTGCTCACGGGTCAGTGACTGATTAAACAAAAATTTCTCGGTGCGCGTGAAGTGACGAGAAGATAGACCGACATAAACCAAGCCTATGGGCTTTTCTACACTGCCGCCACCAGGACCCGCAATACCAGTCACGCTAATGCCCCAGTGCGTACCAGTGCGATCGCGCACACCAGTCGCCATAGCGGCTGCGACCTCTGCGCTCACCGCACCCTGCTGGGCCAACACCGACGCCTCTACGCCCAGCAGGCCTTGCTTTACCCGATTATCGTAAGAAATGATGCCGCCCCAAAAGTAACCAGAGCTACCGGCAACCGCCGTCAGCAGTTGACCGATACCGCCACCTGTACAAGATTCGGCCACGCTTACGGTTTGTTTTTGGGCCAACAGCAGCTGCCCAACCACCTCAGCCATCGTTTCAGAGTCTTGTCCGTAGCAGGCGGTACCGGTTATCTGCCGAATCTCATCGACCACCGGGTCAATTAGGGCATTCGCTGCCTCAATCGATTCCGCCCTAGCAGAAACTCTTAGCTTCACTTCGCCGCCTAATGCGTAGGTCGCTACGGTCGGATTTTCAGCAAATAATAAAGGCTGAACCTGTTTAGCAAGGGTAGTTTCTCCCATTCCCCAAAACTTCAGCATGCGAGAGTGAATCACCCCTTTAGCCCAACCGCTGTTTTGCAGGTAAGGCACCGCTGTTGTTTCCCACATCGTTTTCATTTCCCAGGGCACACCCGGAAAGGTCAGCACGCTTAGCCCGTTCCGAGGTTCCCAAATCACGCCTGGCGCTGTGCCTACGGGGTTGGGCAAAATGTCTGCACCTTTTGGCAGCTGAGCTTGGCGGCGACTGGTTTTATTCAGGGTTCGGCCTCGACTAGCAAATTTTGCTTCTAGATCGGCCACAATCTCTGGGCGCTCAGCGAGATCTGTATCAAAAAACTCAGCGAGGGTAGCAAGGGTCAGATCGTCAGGAGTAGGCCCTAGTCCACCGGTAAAGATGAGCAGCCGAGCCCTTTCACAGGCGATCGCCACTGCCCGCTTAAGACGGGTTGGATTGTCACCCACTACCGTTTGATAATGATGCGCAATCCCCAAACTAGCTAGCTGCTGAGCCAAATATTGCGCGTTCCCGTTCAAAATATCGCCCAGCAATAGCTCTGTACCAACACAGATAATTTCAGCACTTCTGTTCATGGGCAATGGCGGCTTAAGGGCAAGAACGCGGTGAATAGCTTGATTGTAAAGGCTCTAGAGACCAGACACCAATGCCGGATACCAATACCAGATACCCATGCCGAATACTAATGGCTGTGAAATGATGAAGCTTAGAAATATCCGTTGCGCTCAGGCCGATTAAGTCAGTCCCAAGCAACAGAACTACCGGAATGAACCTGTGAACGGCCCAACTACTGAGCAAGCAACCGCCAACCAGCCTATCGGGGTGCTTTGGCAGGTGTTAGCAGGTGGACTCCTGTTTCGCAGCGTTATCGCTTACTTTCTGCCCGTCGGATTCGATGAAGCTTACTACTTTCTCTACACACAGCATTTGGATTGGAGCTATTTTGATCACCCGCCAGCCGTTGCCTGGTCAGCAGGCATCGGACTTTGGCTGACAGGAATCGTGACGCCCTTTACGCTACGACTGGGCGCACTGGGGTTATTTACAGGGTGTTTATGGCTGCTGTATGCCACTGCCAAACAGCTGTTTGGCAGCAGAGTAGGATTTTTGAGCTGTGCGATCGCCTCTTTGACCCCGCTTTTTTTCCTTAGCTTCGGCATTCTCGCAGCGCCAGACAATACCCTGATGTTCTTCTGGGGCTTGGCGCTTTACCTATGCAGCTATGAATTTTTTCCCGCTGACCAGCAGGCTTATGCTTATCGGCCCACCTCACGGCTAGTCTGGATTTGCTTCATAGTTGGGCTCGCTTGCTTAGGTAAGTATCACGGGTTTGTGTTGGGCTTAGGACTGGTGCTTTTTTGCCTTGCTCACCGTCAATACCGTGCGGCGTTAACTTCCAAATGGCTGTTGGTTGGAGCTGTTGCTTTTGCGATTACAGTGCTGCCAATTTTTTACTGGAATGCGCAACACGATTGGATTTCGTTTCGGTTTCAGCTAGGTGATCGCTTTACACAGTACCAGCTAGACCCCAATGCTTTAGAACCTCACAGCTATTCTTTGGGTGCGTTGCTGGGCGTCATCGGCGCACAGGCTGGCTACCTTTTTCCTAGTATTGCGCTTCCGCTGTGGTGGGTGACGCTCAAAACAGCCTTTCACACATTCGCGAACCTACGTCTGCAGCGGCCTGAGCACAGAACAACAACAGCGCAGGTTAGACTAGAGAAAATTAACTTTTTACTTTGGACGGGCTTGCCAGTGGCAATCGCATTTACGCTCATCGGCGGCGCAGCTCACACATTTCCGGCCTGGCCTGCACCTGGGTTGTGGAGCCTAATCATTCTGCTGGGCCACGCCGCTGCTAGGTGGCCACATCATAAGGTCAGCCGCTGGCTCAAAACAACGGGTTGGATTGTAGGCACAGTATTGATATTTACACTGACACACATCCGATTGGGCACCCTGCAAAAACCAGGTGATTACGCCATCCTTGGCGGTATCGTGACAGTAGAAGCTGACCCGTCAACTCAGCTAATTGATGTCGTACAGCTGCAACAGCGGCTGGCAGCATCGGATGAGTTTTCAGGTGCGATCGCCCAAAGCGACTTCGTCGCGACCCGAGAATATTGGCGCAGTGGTTACTTCGCGATGGCCATGCCCCAATCCAACACAAAGGCATCAACCATACCAGTCATCAGCTTGACGATCGATCCTCGTGGCCACGCGTTTTGGTTCAATCCACAGAATTGGATAGGAAAAAACGCACTCCTGATGAGTATTGCCAGCACATCTCAAACTGAGTTCTTGAGTGAAATGGCACCCTATTTCGAATCTATTACGCCACTGACAGCAATCGCCACCCAAAGGGGCGGCGAAAACTCAGAAATCTTTTATCTCTATCAGGCGAAAAAGTTAATCAAGGCCTATCCGGACCCGTATCCAGTAACAGCCACCAGATAAAATCTATGAGGAATAAGGGCACTCGGCAAAAATATGGAATTTACTTAGCGTAGCGAACGGCACGCCAGCCGGTATAGCTCAGCAGCGCAGTAGAAGCACATACAAAGGGAACACCCGCACGCAGCCCCGAGACAGCCATCGCTAAACTGCCTACCCAAAGTGCCAGCACATAGATGAAAATTACAGTGAAGCGATGAGAAAATCCAGCATTGAGCAACCGGTGGTGTAGATGTCTCTTGTCTGCCACAAACGGAGATAGGCCTTGCCGCAGCCGCAGCAGAATCACCGCCGACATATCTAAGATGGGTACAGCCAATGTTAAAGAAGGCAGCAAAACGGCGACCGTTGTCACACCTTTTACTAAGCCAATTACACCTACACCTGCCAGCGTAAATCCGATGAAGTAGGCGCCGCCGTCACCCATAAATATTTGAGCTGGGTTGAAGTTGTACTTCAAGAAGGCCAGTGAGCCACCTGCGAGTGCCGCTGCAATCAGTGCTGCAGCAGGCTGACCCATCGAAAAGCTCACAATCATCATCACCACAGCGGCAATACCTGAGACCCCTGCAGCCAAACCGTCTAGACCATCAATCCAGTTAATCGCGTTGGCCATGCCGACCAGCCAAAATATAGTCACGATCAAACTTAGCCAGCCGGGCAGCTGGGTCAGACCCAGAAAAGGAATCGTCAAAAATCGAATATCAACGCCCACCCACCAGGCAACAGAGGCTACCGACGCCTGCATAATCAGACGGCTAATGGGTGATAGACCGAATAAATCATCGACCAAACCAATGACAAAAAAGGCCAACCCGCCTAAAGTAACGCCCCAGACAGAATATTCAGAAACCCGTTTTAGCGGCTCTCCATCGCCCCCGAGAAATCCACCTAGCGCCCACACTAGCAGCAGTGCAATCAACACACCGAAGAAAATAGAAACGCCGCCTAGCCTTACCATCGGCTGGCTATGAACCTTGCGACCTCCTGGCAAATCGACTCTGCCACTGGCCAGCCCCGCCTTACGAACAATCGGAGTCAAAACCAGAACAACCGCAGCTGAAACAACAAATGCAAACAGGTGATAGAGCGGGAACGCCATCTGAACAGAGAATATAAGGTGAACAGAGTTAAAACGAAGTCTTTTGTGAAATTGCTACGCGCTCATTGGACCAAAATCCGGCTTAGCTGTCTTTTTCCGAGCGCTTCTTAACCCAGTTAAGAATAAGAAAGGGTGCCTTGCTTATTCTGCTGCTTAATTGATTGATATTGATTGCATCTAAAAGTAGGTCAATCTAGAACCTAGATGCCGTGACTGTGGAGGCTACTGGGCGACAGTATACCTTCTTACTACCTACCCCATAGCAGGAAAATAATCAACAGTCCTTCACCTACACTCTACAGTTTCTTTCCCAGATAAGATGAGCAGATGCAATGGCTAAGATAGCGCCTTGCAGAATTAGAGTTCCCTGATCGCATCTAATATCAAATAAAGTTGATATTAAGACTGAATACTGAGCTTGATACTACGACCTCTCGATTTTTAAGCTCAAGCTCATTTTTACTATCTGTTAATAGCCGTTAACCCCTTCCACCTTGTCTACGCAGACCTACGCTCAGGCCTTAATTAACCCCAAAAGATAGTTAACCAAAAAAATAATTAACCAAAAATCAAAACAGGCCCAGGGATGTGTCATCCTGCTGGACCTGTTTTTTTAACCGATTGCTAGCAGACTTTTTCAGGTCTTGTTAAAGCTTATCCGCCACTCAAATCAAATTTTGGGCAGTACGGACGCTAGCAGAGACCTGTCGTGAGTTAAACAAGAGCGGGTTCAGCGACTTGAAGGTGAGGATAGAGCGGGAAGCGATCGCACAAATTACCCACCCGCTGCCTACAGTCAGCCTCTACCTGACTATCGCTAGGATTGAGCAAGCAGTCGGCAATAATATTGGCGATTTCAACAAACTCAGATTCACCCATGCCCCGAGTCGTCATCGCCGGTGTGCCTAGGCGAAGTCCGCTAGTGACAAACGGAGACTCCGGATCGAAGGGGACAGTATTCTTATTCGCCGTAATATTGACCTCACTCACTAGAGCATCGGCAATCTTACCCGTCATATTAATAGAGCGCAAATCAACCAGGACTAAATGATTGTCAGTACCGTCTGAGACGACCTTAATCCCTCTTTCCTGCAGCTGAGCAGCCAGCGCTTTCGCATTCTTAATCACCTGCTGGCAATAGGTTTTGAACTCAGGTTTTAGCGCTTCACCAAAAGCAACCGCTTTTGCCGCAATCACATGCTCTAAAGGCCCCCCTTGGCTACCGGGAAAGACAGCCTTGTCAAACTTTTTACCCAAGTCCACGTCGCGGGTCATAATCAGACCGCCTCTCGGACCGCGCAAAGTTTTGTGCGTAGTGGTCGTGACAACATCGCAGTGAGGCAAGGGATTGGGATGCTCTCCTGTGGCCACTAACCCTGCAATATGAGCAATATCGGCCATCAGATAGGCACCGACTTCATCAGCGATCGCTCGGAACTTATCAAAATGAATCGTTCGAGGATAGGCCGAATAGCCACAGATAATCATCTTTGGCTTATGTTCTAGCGCTACCTGACGGATTTCCTCGTAGTCTAATTGCTCGCTCTCACGGCTCACACCGTACTGCACCACGTTGAACCACTTACCAGAAAAGTTCACAGGTGACCCATGTGTGAGATGACCACCATGAGACAAATCCATCCCCAGAATGGTGTCGCCAGGCTTCAGCAGTGCCAAAAACACCGCAAAGTTGGCTTGGGCTCCCGAATGTGGCTGAACGTTAGCATGGGCGGCCCCAAACAGCTCCTTTACCCGGTCAATTGCTAGCTGCTCTGCTTGATCAACAAAATCACAGCCACCGTAGTAGCGCTTGCTAGGGAGGCCTTCTGCATACTTATTTGTTAGCACTGAGCCCTGGGCTGCCATCACCGCAGGTGACGTAAAATTCTCACTTGCAATCAGCTCTAGATGGGTCTGCTGACGATTCAGCTCTTTGCCAATAATGGCGGCTAGCGCTGGATCGCTCTGCTGTAAGAAATCAACGTTCGCTTGTGTCATCACATACCTCTAAGAGTGAGCAACAGAAATTAGGTCTACAGAAAAGTTAGATGTTTTGTTATTGATCAAGCCGCAAATCTGACGTAACTCATCATTTTGATGCAACTCATCATTTTTTAGAGGCCCTTATGATAGCTCGCTACCAGCGCACACTCAGCGGCAAGCAGCGAAAATTCTATGAGCGAAAAGAATGAACCCAATTGGATATTTTGCATAGATCCCACTGTGAATTCCACTACATAAACCCACTGAAGTATTCGACTAGAGCGTAACAGGCGGCGAACTTTTCTCATATTTAGGAAGCAGCTCAGGTCAATGGGTTCACACCTATGCATTCACAAGAGATAATCAGGTTCGTTTCAAAATGTAACGCTTTGAAACATATAATAGAAAAATTACAGATTGCTGAGTGGTGATTGGACGTTCCTCAAGAGGTCTTTTGAAGAATTTTCAAAGGCTGCTCAATTATAAAGACGCTGCTGTGAGCACAGGTTCAGCGCTAGCCCGGCGATACGGTTGGCGTATACAGTAATAAAAGAATTCATCGGTATCTACGCGCTGGCTCAGTGGCTAAATTCATTCAAAGTCACCTGTAAGTGCCTGCCGCTCACTTGTTACAACCACTATTGTTCATTTTTTCCAGTTTGAGGCATTGATGCTGCAACTGACTCACCCTTCAACGAAGCTCGCCCCAAAGTTTGTGCCTCTCCAAGAGTCCTACGAGCGATGTCGAGAGATAACGGCAGAGTTTTCCAAAACGTTCTATATGGGAACGCTGCTCATGCCGGAAGAAAAGCGCCGGGCGATTTGGGCCATTTATGTCTGGTGCCGACGAACCGACGAGCTAGTCGATGGGCCTCAAGCTAAGTTCACAACATCTAGCACGCTTGATCACTGGGAAAGACAGCTGGAGTCTTTGTTTGCAGGCAAACCTAAAGATGATTTGGATGTAGCAATGGTCGATACGCTAGAGCGGTATGACCTCGATATTCAGCCCTTTAGAGACATGATCTCAGGCCAGCGGATGGATCTGGTACGCGATCGCTACGATACTTTCGAAGAACTCAAACTTTACTGCTACAGAGTCGCAGGCACGGTTGGCCTGATGTCTACAGTAGTCATGGGGATGGATGACGATATTAACACTGCCCCCTGGATGCAAAAGAATCCAGCTGTTGTACCGATCAAAGAGGCCGTTTCCTTAGGCATGGCCAATCAGCTCACCAACATTTTGAGAGACGTTGGCGAAGATGCCCAGCGCGGACGGATATATCTGCCACTAGAAGATTTGGCGCTATTTGACTACACCGAAGAAGATCTCTTTAACAGTGTTATTGACGACCGCTGGCGAGCACTCATGCGCTTTCAAATTCAGCGGGCTCTGAAGTACTACCAGGAGGCTGAAGCAGGCATTGGCCGTCTCCATCCTGATGCTCGCTGGCCTGTATGGACAGCACTTATGCTGTATAGAAAAATTCTAGATGTGATTGTTGAAAATGACTACGACGTTTTCAATCGCCGGGCTTTCGTTCCCAAAGCACGAAAGATACTTTGTTTGCCCCAGGCGCTCATTCGCGCCCGTATGTCATAGGACCGTACAGAGCAAGGACCGTACAGAGCAAGGATCGTACAGAGCAAAAGAAACGTACAGACTAAGAAACGTACAGACTAAAAAGTTTGCGCTACAAAAAAGTCTTCACACATTAGCAGACGTCAATATTGTTCAACTCGATAGATACTATACAAAATCCCAATTCATCTCGATTTATCTCAATTCCAAAAGAAAGCAGCAGTCTGAGCGTAGTCAGACTGCTGCTTTGACTTAGTCTAAACTCAGAGCCTAAACTCAGGCCCCATCTAGGAAGGTGTTGTCTGCGCAGCCAACATCTCTTTCAACTTAGCGAGATCTTGAGCCCAACGCGGATCCGGTCCGGTCGCCGCTGTTTGAGACTCGGCAACAACAACGTTATTACCGCCGCGACGAGAACCACCTTTCTTGGCACGTCGCTGCTGACCAGATGCTTTATCACCACTGTCCTCTTTTTCAGCGCGAGGCATGGCCTTTTCTACTTTAAGCGTGGCGTCTTGCAGCGTGAAACCATTGTACTTTTCAACGAGCATGTCTGCGGTCACATCGTCTTTAGCAGTCACAAAGCCAAAACCACGGCACTTGCCTGTCTTACGATCTGAAATCAGCTTTACAGACACCAAATTGTCAGCATCTTCATTGAAAATAGCTTCAAATTCTTCGCGCTCTAAACTCCGAGGCAAATTGCCAAAGTACAAACGAACAGACATCGAGAACAACCTCTAACTTTTAAACTCAACAACAAGCGTTAGCAGCGCTAAAAACAAAACGCTCCTGACACTTTACAGGTGGGTATATGAAATTTTTTCTATCACAATGATGATTGAAAGATTGAAAATCTCTTTCGCAAAGAAACCTAGTGCACAGTGAATGAGCAAAAAGACTTCAAAGTGTTGTGATGCGCCTGCAAATGAAGCTGTAGCACGGCTAACTTCCGCTCTCTAAAGAAACATCCCCAGAGAATGGCTCACTAGATATAGATCTAAAATTCTACTTTTAGAACAACTTGTTCTCTAATAAGAACACTGTTCATTAACAGAAAAAATCTTGTTCTCTACTGTCGTCACTACAATTTTTGCTGACCAATAAGCGTGGAGCTAACTTATTCACTAGCCCTTATCTAAAATATCACGATGTTAGAAGGCAAACCAAGTGATTAATGACTTGATTGATCGCAAACGGTGAAACCGCAGACATCTTTTTACACATAGGACTCTCCAGGAGATCACGCTTGACTGTATGGACAGCGGTAGAGAGAGATTTCATATCACCACAAAATAAAAAGCCAGCCGACAAAATCGACTGACTTGGGTGCTGTGTTGAGAGTAGGAGAACCCAGTGCCTAACTCGATACCAACTGCGCTTGCACGTATCGCTAGCTCATTTGTACGAATAGACAGCTTTTAAGTTCTTGCGAGAAATGTAGCATTCTTTGACCAGGCTTCGCAACATTTCTTTATATCTGCGATAATTTTCTACGCTACTCACAGTTAGCCCCCCGAGCGGATTAATAGCCAAAGGCCGCTAACACCAGCGATCGCAGCAAACAGCAAAGAGTAAATAGGGTGAGCAGCCTGAAGAAACTGGCCATTTTCTGCTCTAATTTTGTCGACGTCTAGCCAGGGGTGATTACCTCGACGAAACCATCCCAATATCTGAACAGACTGGCCCCTGACGCTATCGGGAGTAGCTGAGCGCGTCAATAGGTTGCCCAGTGGCCCCAAAGCTGAAAAGTAATGCAGTTTAAGCAGGCCCAAATTTGTCTTTAAAAGCCAGTCCTGACCGAGCCAGTTAGCCGCACCAGGCCGTCCTATCAGACGACCTGACAGTTTAATAGCCGGACTATCAGCAGGCAACAGCGAGGAATCAGTAACCCATATGGAGAAGTCTTCGGCTAGTGGGAATGAAAAAGAGAGATCTGGAAAGAATCGATTGATTCGTAGTATCGTCCCGACGCTAGCGCCCAAGAGTAAACAGCACTGAAACAGACCGATATCTTGATGCATCCACTCCAGTGCGGACCAAATAAGCGAGGGCGGTTTAGAGGTGCTGAGCGAAACGGCCATTTCAGTCGTTGTCTCAGGCGGTGAGTTGAGCGCGGCAGCAAGCGCGCCTATCGTTAAAAGCATTGTCCCGACAGCAAACCCAATGGCTAGCCCGAGATAAGGCGTTGATTGTTGAGATAGGCGCTGCCATTGTTTCACCGAGAGCCTTCTGCTGTGCTGAGAGGAGCTTCGTGAAGAGCTTTTAGAAGCTGGCGGCAGCTGAATTTCGGTCACTAGCTGCCAATGCTGAGCATAGGCCATCAGTAGACGAGTGCGATCGCCCAAAGGCGGATGTGGATCCATACAGCTCAGCCAACCTCTTAGGACATTCTGGCTATCCCAAGCAAACAGCTGAGACAAAGGAAGGTGCTGAAACAAACGCTGGCGAGCCAAATCGGCAGAAACAGGCAGCAAAGGCGTCAAACCTTCTATAGAAATGGGTGTATAGCCTTTGTGCGCGACACTAGCTGCCAAGCCAAAAGACAGTTTAGTCAGCGCGCGGGTCAAACCGTTGGGATTGCCCGTCGTAACCGCAGCGGCGCGATCGCCAAAATAAGTCCGCACCCGAGCCATTCCTAAAACGGGCAACCGCGACAGCCAAAACACACTGTAAATTGCGTTAGCGGCTGTACCAGCTGCGTATTTGACGACTGTTTTTCGCTGATTGCTCCACAGCGCTAGCTGCCAGTACAGCCAGAGCAGCCCCTGTAAAATAAGCCCTTGTGCAGATAGCAAAGGCCAGTTCCAACTTTTCCAGTGAGCCATTTCGTAGGCAACTAGCGCAGCGATTTCGTCAGCTTCAAGCTGAGCAAGCAGACCTTGAGAAATCACGATCCTGGCATTTCGCGGCAGCCAGCCGTAAGAAAAAATCAGCGGGATGTCAGTCGGCAGCTTCCACAGCGTTGGAAATCGCCAGCGACGCTGACGGCATGCATCATTAATCACCTTGGCAGATTCGGCAGACTGGGCCCGCAAAGCGCTGACAGAAAACGGTTGCCCACTGGCAGTGCAGCGCAAGAAAACGTCCCAGAGCCAGGGAGAGGCGATCGCAAATAGACAAAAGAACCCGAGTAGAGGCCATGTCACCTCTCTCCAGCTGTCAGGGAACAACGGAAAACGAACCGGTAAACGTCTATCTAAAAAGGTTAAGTAGCCGTTAGTCACCGCAACAAATTGACGAATCAGGGTACGCCAGAGATAGAAAAAAGCGATTGCCCCACCTATCTGCGCTATCCGCAACTGCCCCCGCTTAATTCTGCCAAGCTTTTTACCTCGGCTCAATCGTCCAGCATATATCCAGCCTAATGTTTCATCTGCGGGCGATTGAGCCACCCCGTCGCAACTAGCCGCGACCTGTGATGACGCCTGCGTTACTAAAGGAGATTCTGAGTCTACCGGCGCTTCTATATCTTCATCACCATTCAAGTAGGCATAGTGAAACATAGAGACGTAAGGTTTTCCTGCATCATCATCGGCCGCAATGAAGCCTGACGAATGTAGAGGGGCAGGCAGAGAAGGTGCCGTCTGCGCAGGCGGTGTGGCGAGCTGAGCTATCGGCGGTTGATCGGCCGCAATGGCATCAACTATCTTTTCTTCAGAGGCTGAAGCGTCAGCCGGCTCCAGCAGTTGGAAACCACTTCTACGCTTACGCGCCGGGGGCACTGTAGACGTTGAGGAGGCAGCTTTGCCAGCATCCGCTGCCGAGCGACGAGAGATTTTCGCTAGCGTCTTTTGCGACCAGTCTCTCAACGCCGGATTAGCGCTAGTACCTACTTTCTCGCAGAGAGACTGAGCTTTTGTCCAGTTTTTTTGAGCCATGTACACCCGAACTAACCCCATGCTGGCTTTGGCACGATAGGCACTGCTCTCACAGTTTGATAAGCGAGCAAGAGAGGCGATCGCTCGTTGGTACTCACCTTCTTGGTAAGCAGAGATACCAGCTTTAAACAGGCGTTCTAAGTCAGGCGTAGCGCTCATATGCCTCTAAACAATTAGACAAATTAGATGGGTGAGTCAACAAAAAAAGTTGAGACTCGACGCTAGGGTACGCAAATCTGCAAAAGATATAGCATTAGCAATCCTCTTTGGGCAGCATTAAGAGACTAAAGCCATGCTATGGAACTGAATCGCACCAGAGCTGACCTGAAGCTCCTATCATTAAGAGGGAGTTAACAAATTATTAAATTGGTTCACATAGCATCGGTTGACTTGCCTTAAGCAAACCCTGCTTGGCTGACCGAATGCTGCTCACTTCGACTATCTAATTAATGTCCGACGTTTTACTACTTTGTTTACTGTCATCTGTTAGCTTTACGGCCTGGTTTGTCAGCATGCTGGTCGGCGGTGGCAGTCCGCTGATTCTGATTCCACTCGTGACGCTGCTGCTGGGCGCGCCCTCTGTGGCACCGGTGCTAACAGTCGGCAGCGTATTGGGCAATGTGCAGCGCGTAGCCTTACTTTGGGAGCATATTGACTGGCAAGTTACGCTTTGGCAGGTGCCAGGCGTCATGCTGGGCTCGGTACTCGGTGCCTATGCGTTTACGCAGGTCAATGCTGAAGGGCTACAAATTTTTATTGCGATCGCCCTCATCTACATGGTGATCCATTCGGTATTGAGCGATCGCATTAACCTACCCACCTTCACAGTCAAACCCTGGTATTTCCTACCCCTAGGATTTTGTAATGCGGTAGCTTCTGGCCTGGTCGGTAGCACTGGCCCTTTATTAAACCCAGCGTACCTAAGCTACGGCCTCAAAAAAGAACGCATGATTGCGACCCGCTCAGCTAGTCTGACGCTGACTCATGTTGTCAAAATCGTGGCTTACGTTGTGCTAGGCGTTCTTTCCCCAAGTCTTGCTGGCTACGGGCTGATTATTGGCTGCGCCGCCATGCCAGCCAACTGGCTCGGACAAAAAGTACTGGAAAAGATGAGCCCAGAACAGTTTCAAAGAGCGGTGGTTGGCTTTATCGGTGTCAGCGGCGTCTGGATGCTGTGGCAGCAAAGAGCAATCTTCATTCACTAGACGTCTCACTAAGCTGACCCTACTCTTTCTCTAGCAGGCTCTCAACTAGCTCATACAGGCTCTCTTCACCCGCGCCCTCCATCTGCCGGTCCTTAAGGTCAATCAGCCCGTGGGCTAGCTGAGTCGCCCGCTTTTTATAGACAGAATTTGCCGCTAACAGGTCGGTAAAGACTTCTTGCTCTACTTCTAATCGACTAGCTTCTTCTGAAATCGGCGAGGCGTAGTCGGCTTCTTCTACGTCGTAGCGCAGTAAAAAGATGAGCGCGTTGGATAGGTCTTGCAGCTGCTGCTGAAGCTGTCTAGTGTCGAGATCCAAGCGGTCAAAACCTACCGTACCGGTAATTCTAAGTTCCACGATGGGCTGTTGGCTAGGAACTATTTCTTTCGACGCTATCGACTTTTGAACCAGTGCGATCGCGCCTTCCGCCACTGACTCAATGACATCACTCGTACGCATCTTCTGCTGAAGCCGCACAATCGGCCGCTGCTGATAGTCTGTCTTCAGCTCAGCAGTTATCTTTCCTTTCGCATCAATTTCAACTAGAAAAGCCCCCCTCTCAAACTGGCTCTCCTCTACGTTGTTTGCCTCAATCGAACCGGGATTAAAAAGCCAGTTCTCTTCCACATAGCTTTTGTGAATATGGCCCAGCGCCAGGTAATCAATTCCCGCTTTCTTCAACGGCAGCACTTCTCTGTATCGTAGCGCCCCCTGATAACGAGCAATCTGCCCTTCTAAGCCATGATGAAAGAGCAAAACAGACGGGCCTGGAGCAGGTGGCAGCTCACCTAGCACCTCAGCAATTTGCTCAATCGCTCTGGGTGCGGCCGCCCCGTACCAGTTAGAACCAAGTACTCTTACGCCGCAATCGAGATCGATGTATCCGCCGCGCTGAGTATCCTCATTCCAGGGTGAATAAAAAGCCTCATCATCGTTGATATTGCCAGGCTCAAGCAGTTTTAATAGGCCCCAATCGGACAAATAGCGCAGCCAGCTAGACTTTGTTCCATAGGGCGCGTTGTCATGATTGCCTTCAATCGCCAGAACAGGAATATTCGCTTCCTGCAACATTTGTAGACACACCTGAGCATGATTGAGAATGGCAGGTTTGATATTGCGGTGCTCGAATAAATCGCCGCCGATAATGACGAAGTCTACTTTTGGAGCGATCGCATATTTTTCAAAAACATCTTTGAGCGCAAAGAAAAAATCCAACGTTCGAGCTTTGCTGTCGTAGCGGTCAAAGCCCAAATGAATATCAGAAATATGCAGAAATTTCGCCATATTGCTACGAGAGAACAAACGTCTAATAGAAGCGTTTATTGTAGAACGTTTGAACTTCGCAGTTACATATTCTAGCTTGGGTGCGAGCTCAAAAACGCATCAAAATCGCGCAGCGCCTTACTAGAACAAGGGCGCCACGCCAGCTCGACATATTCAGGCAAAATACTTTTGACATCCATATCAGGAAACGTTGGGCTCACTTGGCTATCTACGTAGCGGCCTTCGACTAAAACGTAAATTTTCAGTTCTTTTTCACGATAAATCCATAGCTCAGGCACCCCCAGCACCCGGTAAATATCTCTGCGCGTCAAAGATGTGAGGTCAACTTCAATAGCCAAATCAGCTGGCAAGTCTTTGCTCAAGTCAATCCGATCCTTGCCAGAAATACTTTGCCAATTTTGGATATAAAAACTAGCATCCGGCTCAGTGCCAGCTTCTTGAAAGCGCTTAAACGTTACAGGATGAGCACTGTCATAATCTCTTTGCTGATGCCGCAGCAGCGCTTTCACCAAATCAGAGAGCGTATCTATGCGACGACCATGTCCAGGCATCGGTGCCATCAGCGTAATTTCCCCGGTTTGGGCATTAAAAGAAACCTTGATAAAGCCGTCATCTCCACGACTATCGAGCAAGGCTTCATAGTCAGACCAAGATTGGTTGCTTAAGATCACCTCGCTTCCAGGCGACAGGGTTAATTGAGCTGGACTAACTGTTAGAACCACAACATCTACCTTTTATGCCTATCTCTACTTATTTCATAGGATAGTTCACTACACCGCTTCAGTTGTAGAAGCGGCTAGCGCCTCCAAACGCTCCTGTTGGTCTTGTGAAATGCAAGTCTGAATCACTGTCTCAATATCGCCCTCTAAAATCGCAGGCAATGAGAAATTTTGATTGAGACGGTGGTCTGTGACCCGGTTATCTTTGTAGTTATAGGTGCGAATTTTCTCTGAGCGAGAGCCAGAGCCGACTTGAGACTTGCGCATGTCACTAATTTCATCTTTTTGCTCTTGCAGCTTTGCTTCGTATAGTTTGGCGCGCAAAATTTGCATGGCACGTTCACGGTTTTGTAGCTGCGATCGTTCCTCTGTACAAAACACCCGAATCCCAGTCGGCTTATGAATCAAATCCACCGCTGTCTCTACCTTGTTAACGTTCTGACCGCCCGCACCGCCAGATCGGGCCGTCGTCATCACGATATCTTTTGGGTCAATATGGACTTCTACATCGTCTACCTCGGGCATCACTGCCACTGTCGCGGTAGAGGTATGAACCCGTCCGCCTGATTCAGTCAGCGGCACCCGCTGCACCCGATGCACACCCGACTCAAACTTCAGCTTGCTATAAACCTGATCGCCTTGCACTTCAATAACGGCTTCTTTCACGCCGCCCATATCGGCCCTTGACTCGCTCAGCAAACTCGCCTTCCACCCTTGACCTTCTGCATACCGGCTGTACAGACGCAGTAAATCACCCGCCCAAATACCCGCTTCATCGCCACCTGTCCCCGCACGAATCTCCAACATAATGTTCTTGTCGTCGTTCGGGTCGCGCGGCAGGAGCAAAATCTTTAGTCGCTTTTCAAGCGATTCAATAGACGCCTCTAGCTCAGACACTTCCATCCCTGCCATTTCCTTCATTTCCGGATCGCTAGAAGCCTCTTTATAAATCTCTCTAGCCCCTTCTAGCTCTTCGTCAGTCTCCTGCCACTTGTGATAGGTCTGCACGGTTTCTTCTAAAGACGCTCGCATCTTGGCAATCTTCTGAAACTCACCCGGGTCTTTAGCCACATCTGGATCCGCCATTCGCCGAGTCAGTTCGTCAAACGTTTGCTCTACTGACTCTAGTTTTTGTAATAAGTAAGATTCAGCCATCGTCTTTTACCAGAATGTATTGCTAGAGAATGTATTGCTAGAAAATGTATTGCTAGGAAGAGAGAAAAATCATTGCAAAAAAATATCCGAGTAGCCTACCTCAAGAGGTTAGCCACCCGGATCCGGTGTCAAACTATCGTTGCTACTTTTTGTCGTCGCCGCCTTCAGTCGCCGCGTCACCTTCTGTAGACATCCCGTATTTCCGCAAGAAGCGCTCAACACGACCTTCCGTGTCAATAATCTTCTGCGTACCGGTGTAAAAAGGATGATTGCCAGACCAGACGTCAACATTTAGCTCAGGCTTAGTAGAGCCGACCGTCGCGACATGTTCGCCATTGCAATAAACTTTGGCTTCGGGGTACCACTCTGGATGGATATCAGCTTTTGGCATTGTTCTAGGAAAATATTATTGAAAGGAATTGGACTTCGGCCAAGCTTAGGTTAAAGCCGATTAAATTAACGCCACTTAAATTAACGCCATTGAAATTAACGCTTAGAGAACTGACCCGCCTTACGAGCTTTCTTCAGGCCGTACTTCTTACGCTCTTTCTGGCGAGGGTCACGAGTTAAGTAGCCTTCCGTTTTCAACGGCATCCGGTTATCGGGGTCAAGCACACACAAAGCACGAGCAACGCCGAGCTTAATAGAGTCAGCTTGCCCTGTCAGGCCGCCACCACGGACGTTTACCAGGATATCGTACTCACCTTCTAGGCCGAGCGTCTCCAAGGGGGCCTTCGCAGAGGTAATGTACGCAGCGTTGGCCTGCAAATACTCCTCACCGGGCTTTTTGTTAATGGTCATTTGGCCATTACCAGGCACCAGGCGAACCCGAGCAACGGACGACTTACGACGACCCGTGCCCCAATATACAGCGCGATCAGATTGGTCTGCCATGGTTTATTTAGCTCCGGAAGTAGTGTTGACAGTTAAAGTTTTTGGACTTTGGGCCGCATGAGGATGATCGGGGCCCGCATAGACTTTCAGCTTAGTGAACAGCTGACGACCTAGCGCGTTCTTAGGCAACATGCCTTTAACCGCCTTCTCAATGATGCGCTCAGGAATCCGGGCCTGAAGCTGATTAAATGTCTCAGTCTTCATGCCGCCTGGGCGACCCGAGTGGCGACGGTATAGCTTCTGTTCGCTCTTGCGACCTGTGACCACCACTTTGTCCGCATTCACAACAATGACAAAATCGCCAATGTCCATATTGGGGGTGTAGTTGGCTTTTCGCTTACCGCGAATAATCTGAGCAATTTCTGTTGCCAACCGGCCCAAACGCTGATCGGCGGCATCTACCACATACCAATCGCGCTGGATTTCGTTAACAGGAGTAAGGGTAGTTTTAGTGGACATAGCGTATACCGTGAGCGTCGTGAATCATTTTGTTGTCAATAGAAACTGGGGTTGGGTATCAACCCAAGCCTCAGGTTCAAAGGGAAAATCTGGATATCCAACTCGCAGCAAGCAAAGTCCTTGAGGCGGGGCAGAATATTTTACCAAATCGCGGCGTTGGTTTTGCCAGATATCTTTGAAGTCGTCTGGGGATAGCTGCTGAGTGCCAACTTGAACAATCAAGCCCATCACCAAGCGAACCATGCCGTACAAAAAACCTTTTGCCTGTAGCTCGACCTGAACGAAATCGCCTGAGCGAGTACACTGCGCATCTTGCAGTTCTACCCAGGAATGGGTTCTATCCGAGCCAGCGCGATGAAACGCAGAAAGATCATAATAACCCAACATGGGGCGCAGTGCAGCCTCCATTAGGCTTTCGTCTAAAGGCCGGTAGTAGTAGTGCCATACATATGGCTGTACAAACAGATTGGGATAGCGGCTGGTGTAGAACGTGTAGCGATAGCGACGCCAGTGGGCAGAAAACTGTGCGTGCCAGCTTTTGCCAACAGCAGCGGCAGCCCGAACGACGATGTCATCACCTAGACGGTTATTGAGGATGGTTGCCCATCGCTCAGCCGGAATGACTTTAGGTGCAAAGAAATGGGCAACTTGCGCGGCCGCATGTACACCTGTATCGGTTCTACCGGCACCCACTAACGCAGAGCGTTTGCCGAGAACGGTGGCGATCGCATCTTCGATTTCAGCCTGTACAGTTCGGCCGCTGGCCTGACGCTGCCAGCCGAGGAAGCCGGTTCCCTTGTACTGAATGACTAAAGCGACTTTGTGAGTCTCTTGTTTATTCAGTGGAAGCTTTTTTAGCTGTCGAGAAACCTGCAAAGCACGGCCATCAGACATACGAAATGAAGGTGTTCAAAAGGGGATAAACCGAGACAGACCCAGCAAAGAAACTAGGTCAGCTCGATAATAGCCATGCGGGCATTGTCACCACGGCGGCTAACCGTACGCACGATGCGAGTGTAACCACCTTGGCGATCGGCGTAGCGATCGGGGGCCTGCTCAAACAAAGCGTGGACGAGTTGCTTGTCGTACATGTAGCCCAGTGCCCTACGACGAGCAGAAAGTGAACCGTCTTTAGCCAGAGTCACCATTCGCTCAGCTTCGGAGCGAACTGCTTTTGCACGTGCTTCTGTGGTCTTGATTCGACCGTTACGAATTAACTCAGTAGTGAGCGATCGCAGCAAGGCTTTACGCTGGTCAGCCGCCTTACCTAATTTTGCTACACGACGACCGTGTCTCATTGTCTTAATCCCCTTCTATTTCTGTGAAAATCAAACCTTAAAAAATCAAACACCCCGGCTACCATCAGGGTAGCCAGGGAGTTTTGACTATACGGACTTAGCCGGTTTTTCTAGCGGCAGCATAATCCCTAAGTGAATTTGCAAAGCTTCTACCACTTCCTCTGCGGACTTTTGACCAAAGTTTTTAATCTCCAGTAAATCTTCCTGGCTGTAGTCCAGCAGGTCAGAGACCGCATTGATTTGCGCCCGCTTCAAGCAGTTGTAGGCTCGAACCGAAAGCTGCAACTCCTCGATCGGAATCTGATACGTCGGATCTTCTTCCTTCGTATCTTCATCGCGCTTGGGCTCTAGCGTAACGTCTTTTAGCGGGTTGAACATATCAACCAGCAGTGCAGCCGCTTCACTCATTGACTGCTGAGCGGTCAGTGAACCGTTCGTCCAAATCTCCATATTCAGACGATCTTTCGGAGTGCCTTCAGCATCAATGAAGTTCTCAACGCTGTAGTTCACCTTACGCACAGGCATGAAGACCGCATCAATCTGCATAAATTCAACGCCGCCCGTTTCTTCACGGCTGCGGTCAATGGCCCTGTAGCCCTTGCCGCGCTCAATCCGAAACTCCATCTCTAGCTTGTGGCCCGCCGAAACAGAGGCAATATAGCGGTCGGTGCTGATGAGGTCCACATCAGATGGCAAATCGAAGTTGGCTGCGGTAACTTTCGCAGGCCCTTGGACCACCAAGCGACCAATCTGAGGCTGCGCCGAATAGCTCTTCAGCACAGTCTCTTTCATATTCAGCAAGATATCCAAGACGTCTTCACGAACGCCAGGAATCGTAGAGAACTCATGGCTAGCGCCTGCTATTCGAACAGAAGTAACCGCTGTCCCTTCAAGATTCGAAAGCAGCACGCGGCGCAAAGCGTTTCCAACCGTCGTTCCCTGAGAGCGCCCTAAAGGCTCAATCACAAACCGGCTGTATTGACTTTGATCGTCTTCAACAATGGACTCTACACAATTAACTTGAAACTGTGCCATGCACTAACCTCTCCAGGTGCTCAATTTCTGTGTGCTCAACTTTGTACAAACTTTCGATGCTTACCGAATTCTATAAATCGCTCTGCTGTGCTGCACCTCTTAGCAAAACTCACAGCAGGCAACGCTTTTATATAACAGCTATCTAGTAACCTTTACTAACAGCTTTTATCTAAAACTCGTCGCTGCCTTTGTAGCGGCTAAACGGCTTAAAGCTTAAATACTTAAACCTTTTGAAAGAAGCTAGCTGAAATCGGTGGCAACCAGAGAGTCCAGTCAACGCTTCATTCAAAAGGTAAAAAACGGCCTTAGGCAAACGAGTCTACATCCGAAGACCTTACCGAAAGAGACTTAAACGCGACGACGCTTGGGAGGACGACAGCCGTTGTGAGGAATCGGCGTTACATCTCGAATGAGTGTGATTTCTAAGCCTGCACCTTGCAGTGCTCTAATTGCAGTCTCACGTCCTGATCCAGGGCCGCTCACTTGAACTTCACACTGACGCATACCTTGGTCGATAGCGCGGCGGGCTGCACTATCGGCTGCTGTTTGCGCGGCGAAAGGGGTCCCTTTCTTAGCGCCTTTAAATCCACTAGCCCCAGCTGAAGACCAAGAGACAGCATTGCCGCTGGCGTCAGTAATAGTGACGATCGTGTTGTTGAAGGTGGACTGGATGTGAGCTACTCCGTTTGGAATATTTTTTTTCTGCTTGCGAGGACCACTTTTGCGGATGGGTTTTGCCATGACTTGTGTCGCCTGGGGTGTTTTAGAAGGTAGGTGTTCAAAAGAGTTGTCAATTCAAAAGCCCGAGTTCAATAGCCAAAAACTCTAGAGACTTGAATCCAAAAAATAATTGCGCGTCCACTCATTCAGCTTTCACACAAAAACGCGAACTGATGAGCGCGTAGGCTCCTACATCAGTGCGCGTACAGTTAGCTGCTCTGCTTGTGATAGACACTCTAAGCACGTCCATCAAAGCTAGCAGCCCAAAATTACTTACGTGGCGGCTTTTTCTTACCGGCAATCGTGCGCTTACCAGAGCGGCGCGTACGGCTGTTGGTACGGGTGCGCTGTCCACGAACAGGCAAGCCCATGCGATGACGACGGCCCCGATAGCATCCAATGTCCATCAATCGCTTGATGTTCATATTTACCTGACGACGAAGGTCACCCTCAATCAGGTAGTCGCCTTCAACGGTCTCTCTCAATTTGATGACATCAGCATCCGCTAAGTCCTTGACGCGAACGTTAGGATCAACGCCCGTTTTCTTGAGAACCTCTTGAGAGCGGCTCAGGCCCACACCGTAGATGTAGGTCAGTCCAATTTCAATTCTCTTATCTCTTGGCAGGTCAACGCCCGCAATCCGTGCCACCGATTATTTCTCCCTTAATGACTGGCTAGTATATTGCTGCTAGGCATTCCATGGGTTAGCCAAATGCCAGCAAGCAATCCTACCAAAATTTATTACTTAAGCCCCTGTATTCGAGTTTTGTACTCAGGAGCTACTCAATCAACCGAATCTTGAGACGTCTGCTCAGGCAAAAGTTCAAGATTATCGGCAGTACCGACTGCCATCAACTCACACTAACCCTGGCGCTGCTTGTG
This sequence comes from uncultured Synechococcus sp., assembly GCA_937911865.1. Taxonomy (GTDB): domain Bacteria; phylum Cyanobacteriota; class Cyanobacteriia; order Phormidesmidales; family Phormidesmidaceae; genus Phormidesmis. Next base: position 49,188 of record CALDSK010000051.1, on the reverse strand, counting down.
CTTAGGATTAGAGCAAATGACCATTACCCGACCACGACGGCGGATAACTCGGCACTTCTCACACATTTTTCTAACAGATGCGCGGACTTTCATGTCCCAAAGGTCTTATTTACTACAGTTTGCAATGCTATCAAACATCCAGACATCCGACAATGTTAAATATTGCCAAAAGGTTGAAAGGATAGCTTTATCGCACGCTGCTGCTGAAATTGTCAGGCGTTCAGAGCCTGTTTGAAGCAGCAGCATGCATTCTGATATGGATTCAAAACGAAGACATCAGAAGACATCAATAGAGGCGAGCCAGCTAATAACAGCCAAGCTCGCCTCTGTTTGTAAAAGTGCCTGCTTAGTATTTCTAGCTATGAGCTTACTAGATACCAGGACCAGGTTTGAATCTTTGTGCGTACGCTTGCACAGACAGCCCCATTTTGTAGACGGCTGCTGGTGTAGGGTGGCTTACGCACCTCGTTTGAGCGCCGCTTCTACTTGACGAAACTCTTGTTCTAAGCGAGTTTGCAGCTTCTGAGGAACCGGACGGTTAGGATAGGAGCTGTAGTGACCCGCCAGAGCATTGAGCGCTGTGCGCATAGTAGAAAAGGAACTGAGATTAGACACGGAAGTATTGCGGCGATAGCGGGAAGCAAAGCCGTTAATCCTAGCCTTAGTCTCATCTTGCAGTTCTGCTTTGTTGGGCGCGTCAGCTGGCAACGCAATCGATTCACGAAGGCTGTCAATTAAGGCAATGGTGTCTTCGGTATAGTTACCAGAAAGACCATCGCTTGGACCAACGGCGCTACAACCAGTCAGTCCGATTACAGCGACTAGCATCAGCGCGAACACACGGGACAATAAGTTTTTCATAGAGTTTTTTGAGATGAGCAATCACAGCTAGGCAAATCTGTGCTGGTTGCACGCCGCTCAAGCGGGTTGCTAACACGAGAAGTCCGACATGAAAAATATGGCCGTTATGCCCGCTGAAAAGATGAACATATGTAACAGCTTATCTGATGGTGGGCGACAGGAATAGGCCTAGAGGAGGAGATGGTGAACCTTACGCCGGATAGATGCGCAGGCGACGATTGGGTTCATCACCGAAGCTGAGAGATTTAAGGCGATAGTGTTCGGCCAGTTCATGCTGCATTTTGCGGATTTTGGGCGATCGCGGCAAAAGCTCTACAGGTTGGCTCTTTGGAATCACAATTTGCTCTACAGCTAGCCGGGCTTCTTCTAAGGCTTCTAGCTCGTCGTCCGCACCGTTGCGAGAGAACAGTTCTAGATCGACGCCTTCTGACAGTTCACCCTCGTCGTCAAGGTCGAGCAGGCGACGCAGCGACCTGGTAATTTGCGGAATACTGTTCGATTTGACCGTATAGACCGGGACCTGCCGGGCTTTGGCAACCTGCTTGAGCTTAGAATGATTGCGAATGTGCGATCGCAAAGCCAAAACCGCATCCGCAGACGCTAGCTCCTTTGTAAACTTCACCTGCTAATCCAACGTTAGCTCCTTGGAAAACTTCACCGGCAAATCCACAGATCGCACAACGTGGTACAGATGCTGACGGCTAATACCGTAGGCATAAATGCGAGTGATGTTCTCGTCTTCACTTTCGATGTAGTCATCGCCAACCACCTGCGCCAACCGATCGGAAGGAATCGGTAGCTGACGCATGGAGTCATCTAGCAAGGACTGAAACCGCAGCTGGTCATCGGAGAGTGAATCGACGACGGGCGTGTTGCCTCGAACGGTACGAGAGGATGGCACGCTAGAGAGGTTGGCTCTTTTGCCAAATGAATCAGAGCCTAACGGCGTGATCGGTGGTCTCATTTTGCCAGACGTCCGCCAGCCGCCTGGACTGGCCTGCGATCGCAAACTTCCAGCCCGCAGCTTTCCTTTTTTATCCGAGCGCAAAGCAGGCGTTGCCAAACTGGAATCAGCCGGCATTTCGTCTGTAATCACCACCTGGTTGTCTGGGCCGAGCGATCGCACCTGCTGCCCGGGCACCCGCCCACGCAAGATAAAGTCCACCGTGTTCGACACCTCTTCGTGAACCACCCACCTTTGGCGCTCTAACATCTCCACCGCAATATCAAACGTAGGCGGCGCTTTCCGTTCTAGCACGCTCTTCTGACTGCCGCGTCTGCGAGCCTCGTCATCGCCGAGCGTTACCGATTGAATGCCCCCCACTAAATCAGACAGCGTCGGGTTCTTAATCAGATTCTCTAACCGATTACCGTGAGCAGTACCCACTAGCTGTACGCCGCGCTCAGCAATCGTCCGCGCCGCTAGCGCTTCTAGTTCTGTACCAATCTCATCAATCACAATGACTTCAGGCATGTGGTTCTCCACCGCCTCAATCATTACCTGATGCTGCTCTTCCGGGCGAGCCACCTGCATCCGCCGCGCCCGGCCGATAGCCGGATGTGGAATATCACCGTCGCCCGCAATCTCATTCGACGTGTCAATAATTACCACCCGCTTCATCAAATCGTCCGCCAGCACCCGGGCGATTTCTCTAAGCGCCGTCGTTTTACCTACGCCGGGGCGGCCTAGCATCAAAATCGAATTGCCCGTTTCTACCAGATCGCGAATCAGGCCAATCGTGCCAAAAATCGCTCGACCGACCCGGCAGGTCAGTCCAATGACATCGCCTTTACGGTTACGCATGGCGCTAATACGGTGCAGCGTCTTCTCTAGCCCGGCTCGATTATCACCGCCAAAGTGTCCTACTCTCTCTACGCAGTGCTGTAAATCAGTTTTTGAAACGGGCGTTTCAGAGAGATATTCCACTGAGTCTGAGAACCGGGCTTCGGGCGGCCTACCCAGATCCAAAATGACCTCTATCAGCTGTTCTTTACGGGGATGGTTGTCTAATTTCTGCTGAATATAGTCGGGGAGGATGGCTAGCAGTTGGGGCAAATCATCGGTAACTGCCTGAGATTTCGACTGGCTTTTAGCAGATTTACGCGTCGTCTTAGCAGTTGATTTAGCGTTCTTGGCCTTGTTTTGTCCTGAGGCGGTAGCAGCGTCTTTGGCTACCGAAAAGTTATCTTCAAACAGATCGTCGTTAAGGCTCGCCATATGAACGGGGTTAAAACGAGAGACATGCAGCAGGGCATCAGCACCTGACTAATAACCATTGCACCAGCGAATGGGCTAACGCGATGTATCCGTCAAGACCTAAGGACTCTCTAAACCATAATCTTAGTAAGCTGCGCTGAGGGATATTTCAGCGGCAGTACCAAAGATTCGGCTAGGGTCACAGCCTCCTGCAAGGCTTTGGGTACCTCTTCAAGATAATGGTTTTGCTCAATAACTGGCATTAACAAACACCGAGCGTAGCTCCCGTAGGCGATCCCAGAGATCGTGGGAGACTGCATGCTACCTTCAGTTGAGCCTTGTAAAAGTCCTAGCTTACGAAGTTTAAGAACCGTGTACTGATTTGTACCGCCAGCTAGCTGAATATGGCCTGAGAGGTCTGAATTGAGCACTTTTTGAGCCAAGCGAACGGTGGCATGGGTCGTTCCTTTGCCAATATCACCGCTCATAGGCCGACCATCCGTTTGCCAGATCAGTTCAGGGCCTTCGCGACTAGGAAGCCCCATAGTGCGCTGTATTTTTTTCAGGTAGCGAATAAGACCTTCACCGTCTGGACAGCTGATCGAAATTAAGCGTAGGTGATTGATCCAAGGGGAGATGGTGCGCCAAAGGTATTCAAAGGCGGCTTGATGAGCGACCTGAGTGTGGATTTCTAGCGCATCGGCCTGACTGAGGACAGACGCGGCGATCGCATCTAAAGAAGTCGGATGCGATCGCGCTTCAATCAGGCCCAACGGACAAATGGGCAAACAACGACCACAGCCGTAGCAGCGATCGTCTCTCACGCCGGCTCGATCAATCGCGGCCGCCGGACAAACGCTCTCACAAGGCCTATCGCAATCGGGCGGACAAACCGCTGGGTCGAACCAGGCTTTTCGAAAATGCGGATCTTCGCCAGCACTGATGCTCACCATCAGCAGAGGACGCTGGTAGCGACGCCTTCTTTCTGACTCTGACAGGCTCAAATGCTTCTCAGCCGCCGCTATGCCTTCTTTGGCCGCTGCGACCACCGCCAAATCAGCTGCGACATCAATGCAATCTACGCCAGCTAAAGCGTAAGCAAGCGCCAAATTACGCACCATTGGCAAAGACTGATAGCTCGCGCCGCAAATCAGCTTAAACCAGCGCCCCGAGCGTAAAGCGTCGAGTGGCGCGTCAAGAGAAGAAGATGCGTTTGAGTTAGATAAACTGAAATCTCTGCTGCCAAATACCAATTACGCTTGCACCAATTGCACCTGCACCAAGTTACATCTGCACCAATTACACCTATGCGGCAACCGCTTCTTTCAAGGGGAACCAAGTGAACTTACGCTCACCGCCAACTTCTAAAACCACTTTCACACGTGAATCAATAGACGGCAGCGATACTAAAAAATCTATTTCTCGATTGGACAAAATATGGCCCTCAATCAGCCAGAGTAAAAGGCCTTTTGAGCTTGAGCCTAACTCTTGTAAACGGTAGCTGACAACCGGGGGCACAAAGTAGCGATCGCCCACCGCCGAAGCATCCATATTTTTCTTACCTAAGTGTGGCGGACGCACACCGTGCACATCTAATAAGTACGCCGACAAATCGCCCAAACCCCTGACCGACATATAGGCGCAGTCATACCCTGCCGATCGTACACGCCGACGATAGCGCCCTTCATGGCCACCTTCTAAAGGCATCCGTACGCCCAGCGCACCAGCTTTCTCAAGGTCACGAGTAAATTTATTAAATGCGATCAGCGCCATGGGTATCAGCGGATTGAAGAGACAACGCTATGTTACTGCAAAATCAGTTACTGCAAAATCACAAACGCCGAGAACAGTCCTACGAGAACAGCTCTGGGCGCTACTCCCAATAACGGGTTCTCCAATGTTTTCCAATGAATGATGGTTTAAAGGCTTCAAAATTAAGGTATGATGCAGTCCTGCTTATACACAGCGATCAAAATGCTGTATCTGCTAATACAAAGGTCATAACAAAAGGACAGGTCATAACAAAAGGACTTTTTTATGTAGACACAGCTGGAAAAGCGTGTATGATAGTAGACCTGTCGCCGTCAAGCGGATACTAGAGGATTGCAAGTTTGCTCTTCAATGCCCTCAAAAGCATAAAGAGGAAAGGGCATCTCAGTTGAGTTACGAGCGCATCCTCCAAGTCTGAGGCGAAAAGATAAGGCACGCTTCACAGCACCTACGCTGGCTTATACCACTTAGCTAAAGCTGTAAGCACAAACGCCCTATCGATTGTTTTCCAGTGTGGCTGAGCAGAGATTAACCGCTTTGCCGATTACCAAGTCTGGAGCTACTTCCAATAGCTCCCGATTTTTAGTGTGTCGAGCGTTCTGCCAAGCAGTCTATTGAAAAGCTGGTATGTCCAACTGGGATTTCCCAGAGCCTGCGCGAGTAGACGGCCCTTTGCATGTTTAGTGCACGGTCGTTGGTTTCCCAGGCGCGTTATGAAGTGGAGTCGAGATTAAGTGTCTGTCGGTATTCTTGGTACCAAACTTGGTATGACCCAGGTGTTCGATGAGACTGGAAACGCTATTCCAGTCACCGTCGTACAAGCTGGCCCTTGCGTTATCACGCAGATCAAAACGCAGCAGACAGACGGCTACTCGTCTGTACAGATTGGTTATGGCGATGTGAAAGAGAAAGCGCTTAACAAGCCCAAACTCGGCCACCTCAAGAAATCTGGTGCAACGCCTGTTCGTCATCTTTGCGAATACCGCATTGATGACACTAGCGAGTTCGAACTGGGTCAGGCGCTTGCTGCCGACCGATTCGAGGCAGGCCAGCTGATAGATGTCAGCGGTACCAGCATCGGTAAAGGCTTCGCTGGTAACCAAAAGCGCAATAATTTCCGCCGAGGCCCCATGTCTCACGGTTCTAAGAACCACCGGGCGCCAGGTTCAACCGGTGCAGGAACCACGCCTGGGCGCGTTTATCCTGGCAAAAAGATGGCGGGCCGTATGGGCGGGGAAAAAGTGACCGTTCGCAAGCTCACCGTTATACGCGTCGATGGCGAGCGTAATTTACTGCTGATCAAGGGCGGCGTTCCTGGAAAAGCTGGATCGGTGCTCAATATCACCCCTGCAAATATTGTTGGTCAGTAAGCCATAAGCAATTGCGCAGACGGTTGAAAGGCTAGCAAGTCCACTCAATTGAATTTGGCTCTATAAAACGGGCACCAAATTCCAAAGCCTCCCGAGGGCACTAGCACCAATAAGATTGGATAGATAGGCCTAAGAGAGGAGCTTTAGAGAGAAACCACAGAAGAGATAACATGGTTGATTGTGTCGTTAAAGATTGGCAAGGGAAGGATGCTGGGACAGCGACCTTGGACCTCAAAGTTGCCAAGGAAGAGAATGCATCGCACATCGTGCACCGCGCGCTGGTTCGCCAGATAAACAACGGTCGTCAGGGCAATGCTTCTAGCAAAACCCGCGCAGAAGTTCGCGGCGGCGGACGTAAGCCTTGGCGCCAGAAAGGAACCGGCCGCGCCCGTGCCGGTTCCATCCGCTCTCCGCTGTGGAGAGGTGGCGGTGTCATTTTTGGCCCCAAGCCTCGCGACTACACTACAAAAATGAACCGTAAGGAGCGCCGATTAGCTCTTCGCACCGCGTTTCAGGGTTGCGCTGATAGCATCATTGTCGTTCAAGACTTTGCCAGTGAACTGAGCCAGCCAAAAACGAAAGACATGCTAGCGGCTATCGATCGATGGGGTGTCAACACAGCAGAAAAGATTTTGATGGTCTTCAGTGAGCGCAACGACAACGTCTACCGTTCATTGCGCAACGTTCCCAATGTTCGGATGATTGACGCGACCAACCTCAACATCTATGACATCCTGCATGCTGAGCACATTGTGGTGACAGCCTCGGCCCTCGACAAGATTAAGGAGGTATACGGTGAGTAAACGAATTGACGAGCGCGATATTCCAGACGTTGTTCGCAGACCTCTCATTACAGAGAAGGCGACCATCGCTCTAGAGAATAACCAGTACACGTTTGAAGTTGCGCCCAAGGCGACCAAGCCTCAAATCAAAGAAGCTATAGAAAAGCTATTTGATGTAACGGTTATCAACATCAGCACACAAAACCCACCGCGCAAGAGACGCCGGGTTGGCCAGTTTATCGGTCATCGCGCGGCCTACAAGAGAGCGGTTGTCAGACTTGCTCCCGACGATAGCATTACGCTCTTCCCCGACGTATAGGTAAACGAACGAAACATATCAGCGGGTAAAAGACATCAATGAGTAGTCATTCACTGTAATCACTCACTCAGTCAGATTGTCCTATTGCTCTTCCGATTCTCTTCCCAGACTTTCTTTTAAGTAAACGCGACAGATTATAGCCATGGGCATTCGCTCCTACAGACCATTAACGCCAGGTTCGCGCGAGCGCACCGTATCCGACTTCGCGTCTATCACGACTGATAAGCCCGAAAAGTCTTTGACTTACTCGGTCCACCGTCCAAAGGGGCGTAACAACCGTGGTGTCATTACCTGTCGCCACCGGGGTGGCGGTCACAAGCGCCGCTATCGTGAGGTTGACTTCAGACGCAACAAGCACAACGTTCCGGCCAAGGTCGCAACTGTTGAGTATGACCCCAACCGTAATGCTCGCATCGCTTTGCTGCACTATGCAGACGGCGAGAAGCGCTACATTCTTCATCCGCTTGGGCTAGAGGTGGGAACGACTGTTATCTCTGGTGAAAGTGCACCTTTTGAAGTTGGTAACGCGCTGCCTCTACATCGCATTCCCCTGGGTACTACCGTTCACAACGTTGAACTCGTGGCGGGTCGCGGTGGTCAGATGGTTCGCGCGGCAGGTGCTGGCGCTCAGCTAGTGGCTAAAGAAGGTGGCTACGTAACCTTGAAGCTGCCTTCAAGTGAGGTGCGCATGGTTCGTCGTGAGTGCTACGCCACTATCGGTCAAGTTGGCAACATTGAGCATCGCAACTTGACCTTAGGTAAAGCGGGCCGCAAGCGCTGGGCAGGCCGTCGCCCGGAAGTTCGCGGTAGTGTTATGAACCCTGTGGATCACCCACACGGTGGTGGTGAAGGCCGAGCGCCCATTGGTCGCAGCGGTCCTGTAACACCTTGGGGTAAGCCGGCACTGGGGTACAAGACTCGGAAAAAGAAGAAAGCTAGCAGCGACTCGCTGATCGTAAGGCGTCGGCGTCGTTCTTCGAAGCGCGGTCGTGGCGGTCGTAACGCCTAAGGTTAGGCCGCAGGTTGAACCAACGGCCGACTGTTGTTCTTTATTTAGACTGTAGATTCCAGGTATACACATATGTCTCGCTCTCTTAAGAAGGGGCCCTTTGTGGCAGATCACCTTCTTACAAAAATTGAAAAGCTCAACGCGAAGAACGAAAAGCAGGTCGTTAAGACTTGGTCTCGTGCATCAACGATTATTCCTCAGTTCATCGGTCATACGGTAGCTGTTCACAATGGTCGTCAGCATGTGCCCGTCTTCATCAACGAGCAAATGGTTGGCCACAAGCTAGGTGAATTTGCCCCCACTAGAACTTTCCGCGGCCACGCCAAAAGCGATAAAAAGGCACGGCGCTAGAGGAGCTAATAAGAAAAATGATTGATATCGATTCAGATCAGCAAGTAAAAGCAACGGCTAAGTTCGTTCGGATGTCGCCTCGTAAGGTGCGCCGCGTACTCGATCAAATTCGCGGTCGTTCTTATCGCGAAGCCTTGATTATGCTGGAGTTTATGCCTTACAAGTCTTGTGAGCCAATTCTCAAAGTTTTGCGTTCAGCGGTCGCGAATGCTGAGCACAACAACGGACTTGATCCTGTCAGCCTGTACATCAGTGAGGCTTACGCCGACCAGGGCCCCGTTCTCAAGCGATTTCGTCCTCGCGCCCAGGGCAGAGCTTTTCAAATTCGTAAGCCGACTTGCCATATTGCGATCGCAGTCGCCCCTGGCACCGAAGCCTAATAGCGATTCATCCGTTCAGATTCAACCTTTCAACCCTTTACCCGTTCTTACCAAGGAGTACATCAGTGGGACAGAAGATTCACCCCATCGGTCTTCGTCTTGGCATCACTCAGGAGCACCGCTCCCGCTGGTATGCCGACAAAAACCGTTATCCCGAACTTCTCAAAGAGGATCATGAGATCCGCAAGTACGTCGAGAAGAACCTCGCTAACGCAGGCATTTCTGATGTACATATTGAGCGCAAAGCCGATCAGATTGATCTCGAAGTTCGCACCGCACGGCCTGGAGTCGTTGTGGGTCGTGGGGGCGCGGGCATTGAGGCCCTTCGCGTAGGCCTACAGAAAAAGATTAAAGACGACACCCGTCAGATCAGAATCAACGTCGTTGAAGTGTCTCGCGTTGATGCCGATGCAGGGCTGATTTGTGAATATATTGCTCAGCAGCTAGAGCGTCGAGTTTCTTTTCGCCGCGTAGTTCGCCAGGCAATTCAACGGGCGCAAAGGGCAGGTGTTGAAGGAATCAAGATTCAGGTAAGCGGTCGGCTAAACGGCGCTGAAATTGCGCGTACTGAGTGGACTCGTGAGGGCCGCGTACCGCTGCACACGCTAAGAGCCAACATTGACTACGCCTACCGCACGGCTCAAACAACCTACGGGATCTTGGGTATTAAGACCTGGGTGTTTAAGGGCGAGGTTATTCCTGGACAAGAGAATCAGCCAGAGGAGACCAAAGCTCAGCCACGTCGCCGTCAGCCACGTCGCCGTCAACAGTTCGACGATCGCTCTAACAACGAGTCGTAGGTCAGATTCTGTGTAACAGCTCTGCTGATAGGCTAACTCGCTCAGTTTTAGCGCTCTCTCCTTTCTCTCCAAAATTTTTGCAGTGTGATCCATCATGTTAAGCCCAAGAAGAACAAAGTTTAGGAAGCAACATCGCGGTCGAATGCGCGGCATGGCCTATCGTGGCAATGAGATCAATTTTGGTCAGTTTGCGCTTCAAGCCACCGAATGCTGCTGGATGACATCCAGACAGATTGAAGCAGCTAGACGTGCTATGACTCGCTATATCAAGCGTGGCGGGAAAATCTGGATTCGCGTCTTCCCCGATAAGTCAGTCACCATGCGTGCGGCAGAAACCCGAATGGGTTCTGGTAAAGGCAATCCTGAATTTTGGGTTGCGGTGATCAAACCGGGTCGTATTGTTTTTGAAATTGCTGGTGTCTCTGAAGAAGTTGCCCGCGAAGCAATGCGACTAGCTTCCTTCAAACTCCCCTTTAAAACTAAGTTCATTGCGAAAGAAGAGGAGGGCTAAGCAAAGATGGCACTAGTGAAGATTAAAGAACTCAGAGCGCTGAGTGATGATGAACTGAAAACGGCGATCGCTGATACCAAGCGCGAGCTGTTTGACCTTCGCTTTCAGAAGGCTACTCGTCAGCTAGAAACTGGCTTTCATCAGTTTAAGCACAACAAACGCAAGCTGGCTCAGCTGTTGACACTTGAGAAAGAAAGAGAGTCAGCAGCCAAATCCACCGCCCAAAGCGAAGAGTAAGCGTCAAGCGTAGGAGTCAAAAGTAGGAGTAAAGAGGCGTAACGCACTATGGCAGCAAAAGAGAGAGTTGGCCTTGTTGTCAGCAACAAAATGGACAAGACGGTAGTGGTCGCGGTAGAGAGCCGAGTCCAACATCCGAAATACGGCAAGATTATGGTGCGAACGAAGCGCTATAAAGCCCACGATGAGGAAAACAAATGTAAGGAAGGCGATCGCGTCAGAATCAGCGAGACCCGACCCATCAGTCGTCACAAACGGTGGACCGTGGCTGACATCCTCAGTTCTTCAGAGATATAGAAAGCTAATCAGCTAAGGCAGAGGATAAATCAGTGATTCAACAAGAAACCTATTTGAACGTAGCCGACAACAGCGGCGCTCGTAAACTCATGTGCATCCGCGTCTTAGGTGGGCGTAAGCAATATGCCGGCGTGGGCGACGTGATTGTCGCGGTCGTCAAAGACGCACTTCCTAACATGGGCGTCAAAAAATCAGACGTTGATAAAGCTGTTGTCGTTCGCACAAGAAAAGGCATTCGTCGCAGCAGCGGCATGAGCATTCGCTTTGACGACAACGCCGCAGTTTTGATCAACCAGGACGGCAACCCGAAAGGCACTCGTGTGTTTGGCCCCGTTGCCCGTGAACTGCGCGACAAAAGCTTTACCAAGATCGTTTCGCTAGCACCGGAGGTACTGTAAGTGGTCATCAAAAATAAGAACGCTGGAAAGCGTTTCAAAATGCATGTCCGCACAGGTGACACCGTGCAGGTGATTACGGGTAAAGACAAAGGTAAGGTAGGCGAAGTTGTCGCCACCAATGCCAAGACTTCTCAAGTGATTGTGCAAGGTGTCAATATGCGCACCAAGCACGTCAAGCCACAAGCGGAAGGTGAATCTGGGCAAATTCTAACCAAAGAATTTCCTATTCACAGCTCCAACGTCATGCTGTACTCCACCAAACAAAAGGTGGCCAGCCGCGTAGCCTACACCATCACTGACGATGGTCGTAAGGTGCGCATGCTGAAAAAAACCGGCGAGGTTCTAGAAAACTAGGTAAATGCGCTCGGCAACAAGCCTGAATCTAGCGAGAACATAGTTAAGAGCTTTTCTCCTGCAAAATTCAAGCGCCTAGCTGCTGGTTACCAAAGTTTTAGACCCAACACAATCGTCACCTCAAAAACTTTCTGACAGCATGACGCCCTGACCAAGCCCAGGGAACCCATTTTTTAGAGGATACAATGGCCGACTCACTCAAGACCCTTTATTTGGAGAAGGCGGTACCCAAGCTCAAAGAACAGTTTGGTTACACCAATCCCCACCAAATTCCGAAGCTCGCCAAGGTCACAGTTAACCGTGGTTTGGGCGAAGCCTCTCAAAATGCCAAAGCCTTGGAATCATCCATTAGCGAACTGGCAGTGATTACTGGTCAAAGGCCGGTCGTTACAAGAGCAAAAAAAGCGATCGCAGGTTTTAAGATTCGCGAAGGCATGCCCGTCGGTGTCAAAGTGACTCTGCGCGCAGACCGGATGTACGCCTTCACCAATCGCCTCATCAACTTAACCTTGCCCCGCATCAGAGACTTTAGAGGTGTGAGTCCTCGTAGCTTTGACGGTAGAGGCAACTATACACTCGGCCTGCGTGAGCAGCTGATCTTTCCAGAGGTCGATTACGACAGCGTTGACCAGATTCGCGGCATGGACATTACCATTGTCACCACCGCACAGTCCGATGAAGAAGGCCGAGCCCTTCTGAAAGAATTGGGCATGCCCTTCCGAGATAACTAGAGGCAGTAGCAAAAAAGAGGATTATGGCGTCTAACGACACGATTTCAGATATGCTGACGCGCATTCGGAATGCTACCCTTGCGCGACACCAGACCGTTGATATTCCATCAACAAAAATGACTCGCAGCATTGCCAAGGTTCTTCAGGAAGAAGGCTTTATCGCAGAGTCTAGCGATGGCGGCGAAGGCATTAACCGCAAGATTACGATCACCTTGAAATATAAAGGTAAAGCACGTCAGCCGATCATTCGTAAGCTTTCCAGGGTCAGTAAGCCCGGATTGCGCGTGTATTCTAATCGTAAAGAGCTGCCTCGCGTATTAGGTGGCATCGGAATTGCAATTATTTCAACCTCCAGCGGCGTAATGACCGACCGCGATGCTCGTCGGCAGGGCATTGGTGGAGAAGTTCTTTGCTACATCTATTAAGTCTTTAAGCGTTAAGACTTTATCTATCCATGCACCCCCCCGATACAGGAGAAGCAAAATGTCTAGAATTGGCAAGCAGCCAGTGCCAATCCCCAAAGGTGTGACTCTAACCATTGATGGTCAAAGCGTCACAGCTAAAGGTCCAAAAGGCCAACTTTCTCGGGAGTTTCCACCAGAGATTGCCTTCAAGCAAGAAGGTGAAGAGGTTTTGGTAACTCGCGTCAACGAGTCACGCAACGCCAGGCAGCGTCACGGCCTTGTTAGAACGCTGATTGCTAACATGGTAGAGGGCGTTTCTAAGGGCTACGAGAAGAAGTTAGAAATTCAGGGCGTAGGGTATAGAGCCTCAACCCAGGGCAGCAAGCTGGTAATGGCCCTTGGCTACAGCCACCCCATTGAATTTGATCCGCCAGAGGGAATCACGTTCGCAGTTGAAAAAAATACTAGCGTGACAGTTACAGGCATCGATAAAGAGGTTGTGGGCAATACGGCAGCCAGAATTCGCGCCGCCCGTCCCCCAGAGCCCTACAAAGGAAAAGGCGTTCGCTATTTGGGCGAGCAGGTTAGACGCAAGGCTGGTAAGGCCGGTAAGTAAACAGGTAAGTAAACGATGAAAGCAACTCGTAGAGAATCTACTCGCCGTCGCCACGCCCGCGTTCGTCGTCGGGTTAAGGGTAGTAGTGAGCGGCCAAGGCTAGCGATCTTTCGCTCCAACCAGCATATTTATGCTCAAGTCATTGATGACACTCAGCACAAAACGCTTGTTTCTGCGTCCACCCTGGACAAGGATAGTGGTATTAAAGCAGGCAGCACAAAGGAAGCGGCGACTGCGGTTGGCAAGCTGATTGCAGAAAGAGCACTTAAAGAAGATATTTCACAGGTAGTCTTTGACCGAGGCGGAAAGCTCTATCACGGTCGAGTAGCGGCTTTAGCTGATGCAGCTCGTGAAGCAGGTCTTAGCTTCTAGACGTAGCTTCTACAGCGTCTCATCCACAGTTTCTAGCTAGGGCTTCTAACCAAGCGTTTTCCACAACGCTTCTACTGATTACTCCCATCTCTTCTTACTATCCCCATCCAACCGCAGGTTAAATACATGGCAGAGCAGCGACGAAAGAAAAATAAAAATCGAGAAAAAGATTCCGAATGGAAAGAACGCGTCGTTCAAATTCGACGGGTTACTAAGGTAGTCAAAGGTGGTAAAAAGCTAAGCTTTAGAGCCGTTGTCGTGGTGGGCAACGAGAAAGGTCAAGTTGGCGTTGGCGTTGGTAAAGCCAGTGACGTCATTGGCGCAGTAAAGAAGGGCGTTGCCGACGGCAAAAAGCACCTGGTAGAAGTGCCTTTGAACAAAGCCTACTCTATCCCCCACCCCACTACAGGTCGTGCTGGTGGGGCTCGGGTGTTTATGCGTCCGGCCGCACCTGGTACTGGTGTAATTGCGGGGGGTGCAGTTCGTATCGTTCTAGAACTTGCAGGCATCCGCAATATCTTGGCGAAGCAGCTGGGCTCTGATAATCAGCTCAACAATGCTCGCGCCGCAGCTGCAGCGATTGATTCGTTAAGAACACTTGGCAGTGTGGCTGAGGAACGGGGCATTCCGATTGAAAAGCTATACGCCTAACACAATAGATTCAAGGCTCAGGCAAAGACGGCATTACAAAAGGAGACTATTGCGAGATGAGACTAGAAGATGCGAAGCCCAAAGCGGGCTCTAAAAAGCGCCGTAACCGGAAGGGAAGAGGCATTGCCGCAGGTCAAGGCGCAAGCTGTGGCTTTGGAATGCGTGGTCAAAAGTCTCGCTCTGGTAGTGGTACTCGCCCTGGATTTGAGGGTGGCCAGCTACCGTTGTACCGTCGAATTCCTAAGCTAAAGCATTTCACCATTGTGAACCAGAAGGTTTACACCGTGATTAACGTTGGTAAGCTGGCCGACCTGCCGACTGGTGAAGTTAGCCTGGAGTCTTTGATGGAAGCTGGCATTATCACTTCAAATGACGGTCCATTGAAGGTACTTGGAGACGGTGACATTTCGACAGCGCTTACGGTAAAGGCCGCGGCTTTTACCAAATCAGCAAAAGCCAAGATTGAAGCAGCTGGCGGTAGCTGTGAAATCGTTTAGGCGCAAGCGAAGATGGCTGCCAGTATTTAGAGCTGCCAATGTCTAGCTGGCTCGATTAGCTGACCCTTTGGATGGGGTCCAAAGCCCAGGGAGTAGGAAGTACGAAAAGTAAATAAGCTATCCTCTTTTATCTTTTGGGGTTCTCGAGTCTGTTTCTAGAACTGAGAAAAAGAAATTGCGAGGGACAGCCTATTTACCTCTGGTTACTCCCTACTCCCTTTATTATTAAGAAAAGGTATTTTTGCAGCGTCAACCGTTTTACACCAGCGTTGGCGCAAAACAAGGTTCCTCTGGTTCATTGAGTCTTTAAAACTATGGTTGTAAGTCAAGGTAGGTCGCCCAGCGCCCAAGAGACGTTTTTACAGATGGCCCAAGCAGCTGGCTTGCGTAGCCGCTTGCTTGTGACGGTTGGACTCTTGGTTTTAGTCCGCCTGGGAATATATATTCCTGTGCCTGGAATTGACCGCGTAGCGTTTTCGGAATTCGTTCAGAGCGGTAGTGCAGGCGGCGTTCTAGGATTTCTAGACATCATTGGCGGCGGCGGCCTGTCGCTAGTGGGTATTTTCGCGTTGGGTATTTTGCCCTTTATTAACGCGTCTATTATCATGCAGCTGCTGACAGCGGCGATTCCGGCGTTAGAAGACTTACAGAAGAACGAGGGCGAAGCCGGACGGCGAAAAATTTCTCAGGTCACTCGCTATGTCGCGTTTGGCTGGACGATTGTGCAAAGCACAATGCTATCGTGCTTTATTCTAAGGCCCTATGCTTACGACTTTGGCGTACCGTTCGTTGTAGAAACGGTGATGGCCCTGACGGCTGGTTCAATGTTTGTGATGTGGGTGGGGGAGCTGATTACCGAAAGAGGCCTTGGTAACGGTGCCTCGCTGCTGATCTTTCTCAATATTGTGTCTTCGCTGCCTCAGATTTTGGGCGATACGGTTGACCTAGCACAGTCGGGCGATCGCGCTAAAATCGGCGGCATTGTCATTCTCTTCTTGGTGTTCATCGCCACCATTATCGGTATCGTCTTTGTACAAGAGGGTACTCGGCGTATTCCCATCGTCTCAGCCAGACGCCAAGTTGGCCGCAAGCTCTATCTCGAAAAAAGCAACTACCTACCGCTAAGACTTAACCAGGGCGGCGTCATGCCGATTATTTTCGCCTCGTCTATGCTGATTATTCCACTCACGCTGGTTCAGTATGTACCCAGTGATGGTTTTAGACAGTTTATGCTGACTAACTTTGTCCCGACATCACCGCTATACATCTTCGTGTACTTAGTGATGATTGTGTTCTTTAGCTACTTCTATGCCTCACTGGTTGTGAATCCAGAAGATATGTCTCGCAACCTGAAGAAAATGGGCGCGAGCATTCCAGGCATTCGCCCAGGCAGAGCAACGACGGACTACATTGGCAAGGTACTTAATCGCCTGACGTTCTTGGGGGCTATTTTCCTAGGACTCGTAGCGGTTGTCCCTAGTCTGGTAGAAAGCGCAACTGAGGTGCAAACCTTCAATGGATTTGGCGCAACCTCACTGCTGATCTTGGTGGGTGTGGCAATTGATACAGCAAAGCAAATTCAGACCTACGTCATCTCTCAGCGATACGAAGGAATGGTGAAACAGTAATGACTAGAGTAATTTTTCTCGGACCGCCGGGGGCAGGAAAAGGCACCCAGGCACAAATCTTGTGCGCAAGCGCCGAAGTACCGCACATCTCTACCGGTGATATCTTACGAGCGGCCGTTAAGGCAAAAACCGAATTAGGGCAAAAAGCGGAAGGCTACATGAGTGCGGGAGAGCTGGTACCCGACGATTTGATTTTAGGTCTGATTCGCGAGCGCTTGAGTGAAGCCGATGCGGCTAACGGCTGGCTACTAGACGGCTTTCCCAGAAATGTGGAGCAGGCTAACTTTTTGAACGAGCTGCTCGAAGAAATTGGTCAGACCTGTGAGGTGGTCGTCAATCTAGAAGTTCCAGACGATGAGCTAGTCACAAGAATGCTGGCAAGAGGTCGTAAGGACGATCAAGAAGACGTGATTCGCAACCGATTAGAAGTTTACCGGGAGCAAACTGAACCGTTGATTGATTTATACAACGGGCGTAAGCAGTTAGTTTCAGTAGATGGAAATCAGGAAATGGCTGCGGTCAGCGCAGAGCTGAAAAAAATTGTACGGGGTGCGAAAGCTGAAGCCCAGACCGGAGCCCAGACCGGAGCCCAGACTGGAGCCTAGGCCAGAGCCCAGACCAGAGAACAGACCAGAGCCTAGCTCGAAACCAAAGCTGAGAAGACAGTCTTTAAAGGACTAAATACCCCAGGCTCATTTCACCGTGAGTTACTTAGTGTAATTCTGAGATTTGCTAGGCTTGTGGTAGGCATATGTTCACATGCAAATTTACATATTCGAAGAGGAACCGTTAGTTTGTCTAAACAAGATCTGATTGAAATGGAGGGAACGATTACAGAATCGTTGCCCAACGCCATGTTTCGAGTTGACCTCGACAATGGCTTTAACGTGCTAGCGCACATTTCGGGGAAAATTCGCCGGAACTACATCAAGATTCTGCCGGGTGATCGCGTCAAAGTGGAACTGACGCCTTATGACCTGACTAAAGGCCGTATTACCTACCGACTGAAGAAGCCCAGGTAGAAGTTCGGATAGAAACCCAGATAGAAACTTGCAGAGAAAAAGAGGCAGAGAAAAAGAGCAGCTAGTACTTGCAGACTGGCCTGTAGTCGTCTGATTTACGGCACTGGCTTACAACAATATTTCAGAACTCGCTTTAGGATGCACCAAAGATCGCGGCGAGTAGGGGCTCAGCGCCAAACCGTACTACATCGGTACAAGGCAGGTTCGTTTCTTCAGAGGCGGCTGCGATGGCGAGGCGAGCCTCTTTTTCATTGAGTCCGAACGTATTGAGTGCAATACCAGCAACCCGCGTTTCAGGAAACGTACCGGCCGCCCGTACCGCAGATTCGTATAGCTCTACGACCTTGGAGAGCGGTGGAATGCGAAAGTCTGGAAAGTGCTGTATGTGAGTAAGCCCGGCTTTGTGAACCAGTATCAAGTGAGTGGGTTGAGTCCCTCTAAGTAGGGGCAGCGTTGCAGTAGACCCGGGATTGAGCAAGGAACCTTGGCCCTCAACAAAAAGGATATCGTGGTCATTTCCGTGCCGAACAACGCATTGTTCCACTGCGCCAGCGGCATAATCTACTCTGACAGCATCTAGGGCCACGCCATCTTCGCCCAGCATTAACCCCGTCTGCCCAGTAGCTATCAGCTTTGATTTACGCCCTTTAGACTGGCTGGCTTTGGTCAGTTCGATGCTGGTAGACATTTTGCCAACGGCCATATCTGTACCAACGGTTAAAACGCGATCGCACGGTAGCGCCAGCGCCCTCCCCCCGCCAACGCGCAGTCCCTGTGGCTCTTTACGAATATCCCAAACCCAGCATCCCGGACGAATGAGCGATCGCAGTTGCGCATCTTCATTCATCTGAGTGTGCAGACCGTTCATCACCGATAGCCCTGCGCCCACGGCCTGCTTTACTTCTCGGTACCAGGGCTCAGGCAGCGTGCCACCAGAAGGCGCTAGCCCGATGGCTAAAACAGTCGGATTGAGTGCGATCGCAGCTTCTACCGAGCGGACAATCGGCACGTCCCGATCGAGCCCTGTCAAAGCCGTAATCGATTCCCCGGCGGCGGTTTCGTCAATCACGGCCACAATTTCGTTACGGCTATAACGCAACAAAGAAATGCCTGTTTTGCCTTTGCCGCCCTTCAGGCCGTTGTGCATAAATATCGCAATACGGTCGTCAGGTTTTAGCATGGCGAGTCAGTCCTAAACCAGGGAGATTGTTGGGAACTAAGGCACCGTCTATCAGCTGTGCACCCAGAAACGGATCGTCTTTTAAGTTGAAGTGGCTATCGAGATCCAGGTGGTCGGCCAGAGGCGAAAAGTGAGCCAGGGCGGTATTGGCGATCGCACTGTCGGAATAGCAGCCGAACATCACCTGTAAACCACAGGCACCTGCCGTATGAATCATTCGCCTTGCCTCTGTTAAGCCGCCTGCTTTCATTAGTTTTATGTTAATACCATGCACACAGTGGGCTAGGCGGTGAATGTCGGCGCTGGTAAAGCAGCTTTCATCAATAAAAATCGGCAGCGGCGATCGCGCGAAGAGCTGCGGCAGCTGAGTGTCATTATCCACTGATAGCGGTTGTTCTAGGTAGGTTACCCCACGATCTGCTAGCCATTTCGCCATAGTGACGGCATCCTCTAGGCCCCAGCCACCGTTGGCATCAATACTGACTTTTGCACCCTCTGGGACATAGGGCAGTAAGGCATCAAACATCGCCCGATCAGCCATAATCCCTTCGGGGCTGCCCAGCTTAACTTTGACAGCAGCCACACCCTGCTGGTGACACCACTGCTGGAGACGAGTAGCGGCCTGTTTTGGCGAACTGATGCCTACTGTCACCGCCGTCGGACCAATTTTGGCAGCATCTAGCCCCCACAGCTGCCATAGCGGCAGTCGAGTGTACTTTCCTAACCAGTCATACAGCGCGACATCAATGTCCGCACACGCTGCTGAACAAATAGATAGCTCGGCTAACGCTTGCTCAATGACCTGATGCTGAAGTGGGTGCAGTGGTGACAGCACATTCACCAGCTTCTGGAGATCTTGAGCAATGCTTTCAGTCGTTTGAGTTTGCTCACCCGTAGAAAAAGGCGAAGCTTCACCCCAGCCTTCAATACCACTGTCACCACTGCCGCTCCCATCTGCTTGGATGCGAACCCACAGATTTGTCGACCCTGAGCGGGTGCCTCGGCTAATGGTTAGCGGGACACGCTTGTGTACGGTAAACGTTTGAAAGGTTATTTTCATGGCATGAAGCAATGCACCGTTACGACCACTGAATCATGGGGCACTGAATCACAGGCCGCTGAATCACAGATCTAGGCTATTCGCGATTTCGATCAGGTTGCCATCTGGATCGCGAATGTATACAGATAGGATAGGGCCTAGCGTTCCGGTTCGCCGTACCGGGCCTTCCAGGATAGGAATATCTAAGCTTTTTAGGTGGGCGATCGCATCAGATAGCGGCGTCTGCGTTAGAAAGCAAAGGTCCGCCGAACCCGGTTGAGGCGTTTGAGCCGCAGGCTGAAACGGACGGGCGGCCGGGTGCAAATTAATCTTTTGAGCGCTGTTGCTAATTCGCAGCGCGCGTCTGCCCTGACCAAAGCCAATAACCTCACAGCCCAAAGCAGCTGAATAAAACTGACAGGTGGCTTCTATATCGCTAACGGTCAGGACCAGATGATCTAGCTGCTGAAGCGTAATCATTGCAGCTGCGTTTTAGAAACGATGCGGGTCTTTTTGCGATCGCGCTCTGATAGCTCCTTACCCGCCTGTAGCTGAGTGGCATTCTTCTGCAACACCGTTGCCGCATTTTCATCGCCCATCTGAATGGCGGTGTTGGCCGCCGACTGCAGCATGGTGACGGCACCTTTGCGATCGCCTGCCTTCAGCTTGTCTTCAGCAATTTGAGTCTGCCGGTACTTCGCCAGTGCCAAAATATTTTGCTGCACCGCCGCGTCCGTTTCGGGCTCATACGCGGCCTGGGCCAAAATATTCACAGGCAAAGTCTCTGTCGTTTGCCCAGTTAGGCCGAGCGCCGGGTCATCGTAAGAAACTTGGATCCGAGCAATAGACGTTTTGCCTTCTGCGAGCTGCGGTACATACAGATTGAGCATGACCACTCGCGCTTGATCGGTCATCAGGTCGCCGATACGAATCATCGCCTGATTGCCCTCTTGCATAGCCGTCAGCTCAACGGTCTCTGGAGAAACCTGAGCAACCGGCTTGAGGTCTGCTAAGCGCGTCCCTTCCAGCAGCTCTACGTTGAGGTAAGCGTTGGTCAGATTCACTGACTGCATCCGCGTGAACAGACGGCCAAAGATGGAAATCGCTTCTTCGGCACGTTCGATATAGCTCAGCGATCCCCCCCCTTCATCAGCGATCTGCTCCAGCACATCTTGATTCCAGTGATCGCCAAAGCCGAGTGTATTTACCGTTAGGTTATAGCCGATAGCCACATTAGCCAGTTTTAAGGCACGGGCGTTATCGCCGTGTTCATTTTCGCCATCGGTTAGCAGCAGCAGCTGAGAAACGTGATCTTCTTTGCCTTCTGCCAGCTGTTCAATACCAGCTTTTAAGCCGTCATCAATTGAGGTGCCGCCGCCTGCGCTCAGGCTATCAATTTGCTTTTTAATGCTGTCAATATCTGTGGCCAGCCGATTGGGAACGAGCACTTGAGCCTTGTGATCGAAGGCAATAATTGAAATGCGATCGCGCTCAGTCAGTCGATCAACAATCCGGTTTGCCGCCTGCTTCACCGTTTGCAACGGCATTCCCATCATCGAGCCGCTGCGATCCAACACGAAGCATAGGTTCAAAGGCGCTTGCACCCCCTGGCCGCTGGCTGAGACCGACACCGACAGCTGACGCTGAGCACTGGACTGATTTGTGGGGAGGTGGGCGTCACTAAGCGCCCATTGCAAACCAACTTTCATGGTGAGACCTAACTTCCTGTGGACGAATTATCAAATAAATTATCAAACAGCCTAAAAGACATCACGCTCCTGCTGGCCTGTTCCAGATGATTTCTCTCGCTCAACTTTGACGCAAGTCTGAGCCGAACTTGTCTAAACCGAACTTGTCTAAGCCGAAATACAACATGCGAGACACATAAACAGCTTTGAAAACAGCCTTGAGTAAATATGTCGCATCAATATCTTCTTATATACTAGCTATCCCACCGGCATCCCATAGTATTCAAAAGTATTCAAAAAGCGGCGCTAGAGCTACGCAACAAATCACTAAAGGTGAGGTTATCCGCCACAAACCGCCGATTCGTAGAGGCAGCAAGCCGTTCGCCAGCGAGCTACTATGGAAGGCAGATAAACCCAGTGCTAGTGAACACTGGGCCCCTTGAAGTCACCGCAAGAAAAGTCCCTATGAGTTCTCCTATCAAGGCTGTTCAAGCTCCGTATTCTGGAGGCGGCGCGGCCTATCGGAAACCCCCACCGGATCTCCCCTCCCTCATGCTAAAAGAACGCATTGTCTACTTGGGTGGGCCGCTGGTTTCTGGCGATGCTAAAAAGCAAATTGGCATGGATGTCACAAAGCTGATCATTGCGCAGCTGCTCTACTTAGAGTTTGACGATCCTGAAAAACCTATCTACTTCTATATCAACTCTACGGGTACATCCTGGTACGGCGGCGAATCTGTAGGGTTTGAAACAGAAGCCTTCGCTATCTGCGACACGCTGAAGTACATCAAACCGCCCGTTCATACCATCTGCCTGGGACAGGCAATGGGCACAGCGGCCATGATTTTATCGGCTGGAACGAAAGGGTCTCGTGCGAGTTTGCCTCATGCCACTATCGTGCTCAATCAGGCACGCTCAGGCGCTAGAGGTCAGGCTACGGACATCCAGATTAGAGCAGAAGAAGTCCTGGCTAACAAAGCAGCCATCTTAGACATTTTGTCGAGCAATACTGGGCAGTCCATCGAAAAGCTAGATAAAGACACCGATCGAATGTTTTATCTAAACCCAGAAGAAGCGAAGGAATACGGTCTGATCGATCGGATTTTGAGCAGTACCAAAGAGCTGCCTGTACCCGTGCCAGTCGGCGCCGCTTAAACAGCCGAAAGTTGAGGCTAAGCGCTTGACGATTTAGGCTCAACTTTTCTCTGGCATTGTGGAGTTTGGCGTTTTCGAGCAAGAACTATTGTTTAGGCAGAGTGATTTTTGCCGAATTGAGTGTGAAGTTGAGCGTGAGTGCCTATGTCTGAAGGAAGAATGTTTGTGCCTTACCGCGTACCCGTCGGTGGTGGCGTGGCATGGGTGAGCCTAGGTCAAAGAATGAGCCAAGAGCGGATTCTTTTTCTCAATCAGCCCCTAACCTACGATGTTGCTAACGCGATTGTCGCTACCCTGCTCTACTTAGACTCGGAAGAGCAAAACAAACCTATTTACCTCTACATCAACTCGGTGGGGGATCCTGTGATGGCAGGTATGGCGAACGCGTCTATTGGCATGATGTCTATTCGCGCGGGCTTGGCTGTCTATGACACTATCGCCCATATCAAATCAGAGGTGATTACTGTCTGTATGGGCACTGCCTACGGAATGGCGGCGCTACTGCTCTCTTCGGGAGCAAAAGGAAAGCGAGCTGCCCTTCCCCACACCAGCATTGCCCTGACCCATCCACCGACCTACACCACAGGACAGGCGACGGACATTGAAATTGAAGCGGAAGAGGTCCTCGCTAAAAGAAAGCTCATTCAGCGCATTTTGGCAGACAATACCAATCACCCGGTTGAAGATATCTCTAAAGACATGGAGCGAATGTTCTATTTGTCACCGACAGAAGCCAAGGACTACGGTCTGATTGACCGCGTTATTGAAAATCCAGCGCTGAAAGAAGCACTGGCTGAAGTATAAGCAGTACATACCTTTTTCAGATCTACAAGCACAACTTTCAACTTAACTTTCAACTTTAAGAGCTATGCCCATCGGAATCCCCAGCGTCCCATACCGTATCCCTGGAAGCACTGTCGAAGACTGGATTGGCATTTACAACCGCCTGTTTTTAGAGCGCATCATCTTTTTGAGCGATGAGGTCGATGATGGGATTGCCAACGCCATTGTCTCGTACATGCTCTATCTGGACTCGGAAGACTCGACCAAGCCTATCTACCTCTACATCAATTCACCTGGCGGTTCAGTCACGGCAGGAATGGCCATTTACGACACGATGCAGTACATCAAGTCGGATGTTGTCACCATCTGTATGGGCTTGGCTGCTAGTATGGGCGCGTTCTTGCTCAATGCAGGTAGCAAAGGCAAGCGGCTGGCACTGCCACACTCCCGAATTATGATCCACCAGCCATCGGGCGGCGTTGGCCGATCGCAGGCAACGGATATTGAGATTGAAGCAACGCGCATTGTACAGGTGCGCCAAGACCTGAATGAGCTGATGGCGCTGCACTCGGGCAAATCGGTTGAAGAGATTGCGAAGGATAGCGATCGCGACTACTTCATGTCCGCAGCAGAAGCCAAAGAATATGGTTTGATTGACCGTATCATTGAGGAGCGACTGCCTGCGTAGAGCGCATTACGCGCAGCGGGGTGTTCAAACCGCAAAGTCAACGCACGGAACCAAGATAGATGAATCGACGGCTCATTTGAAAGCTGCAAGAAGAAAACGGACCCACCTGGCAGGGGTCCGTTTTTACAATAAAGATGTACTTAAAGAAGAAATTTCTTATAATTTTGGCGTAATTTTGACGCAGCCGTAATTTAGACTATTGACACATTGATGGATCTTCTGAGCTATAGCGGCTGATATGAAACTAGCTCACCACTATCGAACATTAGGACTCCGCCAAAGCGCTTCGTTTGGTGAGGTTAAGAAGGCCTACCGACAGCTGGTACGAAAATATCATCCAGATATCAACCCGGACAAAGCTGCCATCGACCGCTTTATCAAAATCAATGCGGCTTACACAACACTTTGCGAAGCGCTTCAACCAGAATTTGATCGAACAGCGGCCGCTGAGACGAGGGAACGTGAAGGCTCAGTTAATCAAGCGTCGCCAACCTCAACGGCCGCACCGTCAGAGCGACTAAACTTACATGAGCTGAAGCTGAAATTAGAGAAGCTAGGCTTGGGCAATTTTCAGCAAAATACTCACACGCCAAATTCAACTGAGACCAAAGGAGATAGTACTTCAGAGAAAGGCACTGCCGCTGAGAAATCAAGCTCCGCTGCCGAAAGCGCTGAAGAAACCGAAAGTCAGCCGTTTTCAATGGTCTCTGCTTCAGCGCAAGATTTGAGACTAAAACAGGAAGCCTACAATCAGCTAAAAGGCCTCCTAAGACAGCAGAAGTTTCCAAGAGCGATCGCACTTATAGAAGGCTTGGCCCACCGCATCCCTGCGGACCAAGAAGTTACTCAATGGCGAGCGATTGTGTATCAGCGTTGGGGTCGCCAGCTGATTAGCCAAGGACATTTTCAAAAAGCACGACTCTACCTCAAAAAGGCGCTACAAACCGATCCCAACAATCCATCACTGGAAAAAGAAGTTTCCCGTGACTTAGGATTGCTGAAGCACTTACAGGCTGCTGAAGCGATGTCTTAGCGATGTCTTGGAGATGTCAGCGATGTCTTATGTCTTAGACAGGTCACAGGCTCAGCGGTTGAGAACTCCAAATAGTAGTTAGCCGCAAGCTAAACTCGACTGTTGTCAAAGCTATGGCAAAAGCGGGCAACGTCAGTTTTGACAATATAGATCGCCACAGGCGCGGCTAAAAGCGCGGGGCAGTCTGTCTCTTGCATCAGATAATTGACCAAACCGCTTGGCTGAGCGGCCGTCAAGTCGTCGCGAAACTGAGGCTGACAGGCAATATGGCGATAGCGCTTGCTAAAACTGGCTAACCACTGTTCGTTAGCAGCTGGCTCTTGCCCGGCGCGCAGTGATAAAGAAATAGCAGCATCTTCTAACTCACCGTCACAGTCTTCAATTTCTTGAAGGGCTTTGAGCGCGTCTGGATAGTCAGCTAGGCAAGCATTGAATTGATTGAGTTCTTCAGGCGTAAGGACGATCATGCATACGGCGTTTCGACTGACTGTCTACTATTCTATAAAACCACTGCTCACACCGCTCGGCCCAGGCTGACAAAGCATACAATTCTTCGGCTTGCGCCCGGCAGTCTGCTCTGTCTAGCTGGTTTATTTTAGCGATCGCATTCACCAGTTCTACAACATCACCTGGCGCCACCAGCCAGCCAGTCTTACCCGCTTGCACAATTTCCGCAGGTCCACCGCATTTATAGGCAACAACAGGCACACCGCAGGCTAGTGCTTCGACAGCGACAATCCCAAACGCTTCCACCCAGTGGGGTGTGACCAATAAAGCCTGCGATCGCCTGAGACGCTTTTGTAGCTGATCGGTCGGCAAGAAACCACCGTACTCAATCGGAACCCCTGCTTTGTTCGCACTTGCAATCTGCGGCTGCAGACGCTGCCAATAGTCTATGTCTTCTAGTTTGCCGAATATATTTAGGGGGATGCGGGCGATAGTAGCAGCGGCGATCGCATCTTCTAACCCTTTCTCGGGCGAAATCCTTCCCACCCAAGCTAAAAAATTATCGGGACGCGCACAATAATCGTATTTGCGAATATCTAGACCACAGCCAACGATTTCCCACTCCGCAGGGAAACTAAAACAGAAGGTATCGGCCTGCGCTTGGGTGTAGACACCGAGCGTACCGGGAAACTGAAGCGCAACGTCAGCAATTGAGCGATCTAAGCAATCGCTCAAAGATCCCATACTGACAAAGTGGGTGACGGGCCGTGATAAAAGCGGCGTTAGAAAAAAGGGCAACCAGTCGTAAGCAAAACTGACCAGCAGATCGTATTGAGACTGATGTCGCCTGGCATAAGCCCAAGCGTTAGCTAGCACCTCAGAAGTCACAACCGGCGCTGAGCGAGACTGCGTCTGTGCCGCGGTTTGAAGTGAGCCTTGAACCTGAATAATATCAGCGTCTACAGGCTGCAAACCCAAGGCCTGCGGGGTTGCACCTGCGGGCGTCACGATAGCAACCTGATGCCCTCGGCGCGATAGCACCTTAGCAAGATTGGCTACCGTTAGTTCAACACCGCCGCCCATACCAGAGCCTAAAGGGCCAACGGGCGTAGACAGTAGCAGCAGTCTTAACGGCTTCACACAAGCTGGCCTGGCTATCTCTATGGGCTTAGCTATCTCTATGGGCTTTTAGCCATTGAGCAAAGAGCAGCGGAACCATGCATCCTAAGAGGCGAATCGGTTTGGTCCGCCCGTAGTACCAGACGTAAAGGAGCGCATGTTGGTATCAATATCTTGGGTGCGACGTAGTCGATTGAGCTGATCGAGCGCCCAAGTAGCGGTCTGGCGAACTTCGGGATCTTCGTCCTCGGTCGCGTGGCCCAGCATCTGACTGATCTGAATGACTAGGTCGTAAATGCGGGTTAGATCACGAATAGCGTTTTTGCGAACTTCGGGGTTGTCGTCTTTGAGTGCGATCGCCAGGGCTCTGTTCATCGGCTTGAGCGAGCGAATTCCAATCTCTGATAGAGCAGCTAGCACCAGACTCTTTTCTTTAGAGTCCGCGCTGACCATTGCATCCACGAGCGGCTGCACAGCAATAGAGTTACCTCGCTGGCCCAGCTCCCAAATAACTTTACGGCGCTGACTAGGATCGGGGTTGTGCAAGTCTTTGATCAGGCCGTCGACAACATCTGTTTGGGCCATTGCCGACGTACCACCGATCTGACCGCTTGTACTCAGCTGATTAGCCGCCACTGTCGCCAGTGAGCCGTTTCCGTGATAACCGTTTCGGACACCGCCAGTCAACGTCCCTTTTATAGCGGTCGTTCCATTAGAAACACCACTGTTTAGAACCCCTACGCTTGGATCGGCTTCACCCCATTCTTCCGTCGGATCTTCTTCAGCGGCCTCTAGCTTGCTGCGATTTGCAATGAAGAAACCACCGCCAAAGCTAGCTACTAGAGCGGACAGCAAGAGGACAAAACCAATAACTCTGCCAAACCCACCGCCTTCGCGCTCAACCGCATCGGCATCGATATCATCAGCGTCGACAGCGCGATCACCTATGGGCGGCAGCTCAGGCTCTGAAGTTTCAGGGGCATCAGGGCGATCGCTAACAACCGTTTCTGACTGAGAAGTTTCGGTAGCAGTCGGTGCGGCGGACGTATTTAAAGCCTCTAGCGATTCCCAAGTAGAATCGTCCAAGCGACCAGTAGGCTCAAATCCCTGTTCTTCTTGAAAGGCCCGAACAGAGCGCTGAGTCCCCAAGCCATAGATTCCGTCTACCTCGCCATCGTAGTATCCCGTTTCCTTTAGACGATCTTGCAAAGCGCGAACGGCCCGGCCTCTTGCGCCAAGAGACAAAACGTTAGAGGTGGCGCTTTCAGCCTGTGCCATCAAAACGACGTCGGATGGATACCCATGTGTCGGCACTGCAAATGCGCTGAGAGCACCTAAGCAGGTTAAAAGGACTAATGTAGAACGCCGAATCATTGCTATCTTTACCTGCTATTTTCTAGGAACCCAAGGGCCTGTATTAGAAAGGCCCAATCGTCATGGCATTGAGAGGATACAGCTTGCTCTATGTAAAAACCGGATTAAATACGGAAATTGCAAGCATGAGCTGATTTCTGGTGGCTAGCGACCATTCACTATTGACAATAGAATGCCCTTTCGCTTAGTTGCTCTTTCTTTCTACTCTTTCTGATACAGAAAAGCCCAATACATAGAAGAACGTATCAGCTTTTGAGTAAAGCCACCAAAGATGTAGATGCAATCAAACCACCAGAAACGACCGCCTGATGCTTTGAGCCTTATCGACTGCTCTAGCTAGCGATAGCCTGGCTAGCGTCAGTCGCAACTAGCGTTAGCCTGAACTATTTTGCTCGGTCAGTCGGTAGCTGATGAAACAATCACCTTGGAACGGGTATTCCAGAACCGACACCTCAGACCTAGAGGCTGAAGCAAAGATGTCATCACATCAGTGAAAATGCATGTTGCTAACGTAGTGCATCGACACACGTCCCCAGGAAAATAGAGACCCAAGGCAACAGAAGCGTGTGACCACTGCATTCGTTGAAGCTATCGTATCGCAATCGAACGGTTGGGAAACATCTCTTACTTTGAGTTGTTCCGTTCTTTATGGTTATTTTCCGTAGGTTTATGCATTTTTGTTGGTGCCTTTCACATTTCAGATGCGAGCACAAAGCTCATAACCCATGTATATCAGTATATTCGCCAGTCCTTCATAAGGAAAGCCCATTTGAGTACGAATATGAAGCTTTCTCGGCGATCGTCTGTGAATCCGTACGAGATAGTCGCTAATAGAGGAGCGCATCAAGTGAGAAGGGACATCAAGCGGCTGGCGATCGCCAGCTGGCAATTTTTTCAATCAGCTGAACGCGCTGGTTGATCAAATAAATACTGAGTAAGGTGAGCGCCACACCGGTCCACTGCAAAGGACTTAAGCTCTCAGCTAAAAATAAAGTGCTGAATAGCAGTGCGAATACTGGCGTTAGAAACGTCAGAGCGCTAAGACTAGTCAAATTTCCTTGAGCTGCGAGGAAAAAGAACACGCCGTAGGCGATCGCACTACCAAAGATAGTGGCGTAGCTAATTTCTAGCCAGCCAGAGAAGGAAACGCTCTGCCAGGTGGTGGGTTCGCTGAGCGTAGAAGCTACGACCAGCGGGATACCGCCTAGCACCATATGCCAGCCCGTGGCAGCAACCGGGTCAGCTTCTCTGGCTACAAATCGAATCAGAATAGTGCCAACGGCCATTGAGAGTGCTGCCATTAGCATGAGCCATTCGCCCTGCTGAAATAGAACGGTCCACACTTCTTGCTCTAGCAGCTTCACAGGCTCTAGCGCTAGCCAGTTACCGTGAAAAAAAGACAACACCCAATCGTCAGGCAAACCAATAAAACTGATGCCTAGCAAACCTATCAGCAGGCCTAACCAGCCCAGTGGACCAATCCATTCTTGAAACAAAAAGCGCGCCATGATTGCAACGGCCAGCGGCTGAGAGTCAATCATCACCGAGCCTAAACCTGCTCCTGTTCGCTCTAAGCCGCGGGCCAAAAAGCCCTGAAACAAGGTGCCATCGACTAAGGCAAATAGGCTGATCCATAGCCAGGCTTTCCATCCTTTTGGCTGCGCGCGGCCCAGTAAGACAGAGGCCAATATAACCAAAATACCGGCGGGTAAAAGCCGTACGCTGGCTAAGAACAAAGGACTGGTTTCTGCCATGACCCCTTTCATCGCCACCATTGCCGTCCCCCACAAAAAGAAGGGAGAGATCAAAACAAGGGGATTGGAGAGCACCCAGGTAGTTGGCTGCAGCGAAGGCACTCGGAAAGACTCTTGAATAGAAGCGTCATTCTCTGTAGTAGATACAGCCGCTCCGCCTTCGGTGTCTGCATAGTCAGTACTGACATCTACTTCAGCATCTACGTCTGTAATTGGGTGAGAATCCATTCGTTGCGGTGATAGGAGTAAAGAGCTGGCAAAGCGTATACTTACTTTAAAGTAATGTTAAGCCCAGTGCACCCCAGATTTCATGATTTGGCCTTTTAAGCGTCGCTTTCGTAAACAAGTTGCTCGCATCGAGATTATGGGTGCGATCGCAGGCCCTACTCGTAAGCGTGTCTTAGAAGCTCTCAAGGAAGTCGAAGAAAAAAAATTCCCAGCGCTCCTACTGCGCATCGATAGCCCTGGCGGCACCGTTGGCGACTCTCAAGAAATCTACAGCGCTTTGCGTCGCCTGCAAGATAAAGTCAAAATCGTCGCCAGCTACGGCAATATCTCAGCTTCTGGCGGCGTATATATCGGTGTTGGCGCTCACCACATCGTGTCTAACCCAGGCACAATTACCGGTTCTATCGGCGTTATCTTGCGCGGAAACAATATTGAGAAACTCCTGGAACGAGTCGGAGTTTCTTTTAAGGTGATCAAATCAGGTCCCTACAAAGACATTTTGGCCTTTGACCGACCGCTCAGCCCAGAAGAAGAGGTGATTTTACAAGAGCTGATTGATGTCAGCTACGGCCAGTTTGTGCGCACCGTGGCTGAAGGGCGAAACCTGAGCGAAGACAAAGTGCGAGAATTTGCCGATGGACGTGTCTTTACCGGAGAACAGGCCCTAGCCTTTGGCATGGTGGACCGACTGGGAACTGAAGATGACGCTCGGCGCTGGGCCGCTGAGCTAGGTGGATTGGATCCTGACAAAGCAGAGTTTTACACGTTTGAAGAGAAAAAGCCGCTTCTCTCTAAGCTTTTACCGGGCAACCGTTCACCGCTAGACATTTTGCCTGCGCAAATGCCAGCGACACTGTCTCGCATTGATTTTGAAGTCGCCACCAGCGGCGTGCCTCTTTGGCTGTACCAGCCCCCTATGATGTCGAGCAGCTCGATGTCTAGATGGCAATAATTTAGAGCGTCATAATCTAGAGGGTAATCATGCTGAGTGCGGTTACTAAAGGTGTAAGCAGGTGCTATGGCGATAAGTTGGACGGTTAGCTTAAGTTGGGTGGTTAAATAGGGACACACTCGATAGGAAAGGAAGAAGCCACCGTGAATTTGCAGCAGCAGAGTTTGCCACAGGAACGTTTGCAACCAGAGAGTCAGCAAATGGAACACTGGCCGATGGCCTGGCAAATCCGGGCCATTCGCGGTGCGACGACGGTTAGCGAAAATTCGGTGGAGGCGATTTCTGAAGCGGTCACTGAAATGCTGAATGCGCTGGAATCGCACAATCAGCTCGACCCGAGCAAGATTGTAAGCGTGACCTTTTCAGTCACTAAGGATTTGGATGCGGTCTTTCCAGCTGCGATCGCTCGCCGTCGTCCCCACTGGGACAGCGTTCCACTGCTTGATGTTCAGCAAATGCACGTAGAAGGCAGCTTGCCTCGCTGTATCCGCCTGATGATTCACATCTACTTGCCAGCTCACAACATTCAGGTCAACCATGCCTACCTGCGCGGCGCTAGCCAGCTTCGCCCAGACCTCTGTCGAAGCGCCGACTAAGCGCTGATTGACGCCTCCTTTACTAGCTGACTACCCGGTTCATGCCACACTTCGAAATCGCACTTTTGATTGAACCTTCAGCTTGCAAAAGTATCTCCTATGATATTTAGAGCCTGACTTCCTAACGCACTACGCTTTTGATACGTATTTCATTAAGCACTAGGAAGTCATCATCACTATGGTCACCACCTCTCAGGCATCTACACAAACCAACGTACCTAGCGATATCGCGCAGGAACTATCCGCATTTGAAGCCCTCACAACCGACGAAAAGCTGGGCCTTCTGTGGGTGCTGTACGACAACATGGGCGGTTCTGTCACACCAGCGGCCCCCGGTTCCGGCGGAGAGCAGTTTACAAAGAACCTTTTAGACGAAGTCAAGAGCATGGAAGAAAGCGAGCAAATGGCTTTCATGCGTGACCTCGTAGAGCAAAAGAGCACAGACCCGTGTGAAGCTTACGGCGCCTTCAGCGACGACAGCAAGCTAGCATTTTGGTACGAACTCGCCGAAGGCATGGCTGCTGGAGAGATTATCCCAGTGCCTGACGACTACGAAATGTCTGGTGCTACCGCGCAGGTCTTCAGTGCAACCACCGCGCTCGATTTTGAGCAACAAATTACCTTGCTCCGCCACGCTGTTGTAGATATGGGAGCTTAAGGGTGAGCATTAGCCAAAGCCAGGCTCATCACTTAATAAACGGCTACTTTGAAAGCTTCAATCAGGGCAAGTTTGAGAAAACCGCAGCGCTGTTTGGAGAAACAGGTAAGCTAAACCCTCCTTTTGAAGAGCCCATTGTTGGACGTGAGCGCATCTTTAGCTATCTACAAAAGAAAGCTAAAGGCATGGTGGCAACGCCCCAGGAATGGACTTTTCATTCTGAAGAAAGCGATGGAGAAGGCGATCGCTGGCGGGTAGATGTGCAAGGCAAGGTGCAGGCGATTGTGTTTCAAGTCAACGTCACCTGGCAGTTTGTGATAACTGACTTAAGTCAAATAGCCTCTGCGCGCATTAAGCTAGTTGCCTCGCCCAAAGAGCTGCTAAATCTACGCGCTACCAAAGAGCAGGTAACAGCAGCGTAGTCTCTGTTCAATCTCTGCTGTTCCATCTCTGCTGCTCAAGATACATAGCAAATGTCCTAATGCGTTAGGACATTTGTTGCTAGTCAAGTTGCGTTGTCAGCTGTGCGCGGTGACTGTCAGAAATGTCCTAAGCAATTCGACAGATGCTATGGACGTCGCACCAATAACAAAAAGTCTTGCCAAGCAATCGGCAAGACTTTTTGTTACGACCATACAACAGCGCTTTGAGAGAGACTAGCGACCAGTTGATTTGGCGATAAATTATTTAGAAGCTATTTAGCAGATGTGGACGATTGCTTGTTCGCAGAAGTCTCTTTTTTCTCTTTCTCGGACTTATGGTGAAAGCGAATGCCCAAAAACAGGTCGTACATAAACCCAAGAAAATCTTTGGTTTGCATCAGACCTAGAGACTGAGGTGAGCCCTTCTCATCCAGCAGAGGCTTCATCACTTCATAAGCGGGCTTGTACTTGTACCAGGGAATAGAAGGCCACAGGTGATGAATGAGATGATAGTTCTGACCCATGATTAGTATGTTCAAAACTCTGCTAGGGTACACGCGGGCGTTTTTCCAACGGTTCTGCGCCTTAAACGGACGATGAGGCAGGTAGTCGAAAAATAGGCCTAGCGCTAGGCCAACCACGAGTGCAGGGGCGAACCAAAAGTTAAACAGGTAGTCAATAAATCCGAAGTGACAGGCCGTGTAGATGAACGCAGCTACCGTTAATCGGCTCAAGAACCACTCCATCAGCTCGTTGTTCTTCCACAGCTTGCGCTGAAAGAAATAAATTTCGTGGTAGAAGAAGCGAGCGGCAATTAACCACAGGGGTCCACCGGTTGAAACAAAGTGATCCGGGTCGTTTTCAGGATCGTTTACGTGAGCGTGATGCTGCAGGTGCACGCGCATAAAGACTGGAAAAGTGAACCCCAGCATTAGAGCACTTCCGTGACCGAGTGCTGCGTTGATTGTTGGATTACTATGAGCTGATTTATGAGAGGCATCGTGAATGACGGTGCCGACCAGGTGCAGTGCCAACGTATTTAAGGCAAAACAACACCAGCTTGGCCAATGCCAGCTAAAATATCCAACTGTCGAAAAAATTACGAGAGAAACTGCCCCACAGAAAATGAGTAAGTTAGGGCTTACACCACCATCGGCGTCTAGAAACCGCTTTGGGACTCGTCGGGTAACCGCTACGGGTTCTAATGCCGCCGACACCATATGTTCGTTGCTCCTTCACACCGCGTTGTTTGGAAATGGATAGTCTTCGGTAGTATACGCTACCTGAGATGAATAATAAAGTTTTGTGACGTTTACTCAGAGCAGTTAACTCAGGGATTGTAAAGGTCCGAAACATGAGGTGCGCGACCTCTCAAGGGCTGTAATAAGGGCTGATAAGAGCGCCACAGATAAGTAGATTCGCAGACGGCTATCCGGATACAACGGTCAATAAGACCAACAAGACAAGGCGTATTTTGACCGATTAGCTTTGCATACATTTTTTGACGCACGTTTTTATATCACAAGGAGAATTTTTTAATTGACAGTATTACAGGGTAAAGCCAGGCCTTAACCGCAAGCAGCGTTGGATACTTACTGCGATCACAACGCCATAGAAAGCGCCTCACAATGGTATGTTTGAGCAGAGTTTTAACCCTTGTATTTCTACTGAATAAACGTATGCGATTTTCCATGGGAAAGGTTCCCCCAGCGCGCCCTGCCTTGCGTCGAACCAAAATCGTTGCGACCATTGGCCCTGCCACTCAAGACGCGGATACGTTAAGAGCGTTGATAGGAGCAGGCGCAACAACCCTGAGGCTGAATTTTTCCCATGGGGATCAAGAAAACCATCGCAAAAACATTCAACTGATTCGTCAAATTTCTTTTGAACTTCAGCAGCCTGTAGGCATTCTACAGGATTTACAGGGGCCAAAGATCCGCTTAGGTCGGTTTGAAACCGGCTCTATTCAGCTTGTCAAAGGCGACAAGTTTATTCTCACCAGCCGCAAGATTCCAGGGACCCAGACGGAAAGCTCTGTTACCTACGAGCCGCTGGTTGAAGAAGTGCCCACGGGTGCCACTATTTTGCTGGATGACGGCAAGGTAGAAATGAAAGTCATTGGTAAAGAAATAGCGCAGCGCAACCTGATCTGTGAAGTGGTTGTCGGCGGCTAGCTATCTAACTGTAAAGGCGTCAATTTTCCGGGCGTTTACCTGTCGATTAAAGCACTCACTGAAAAAGACAAAGAAGATCTTCAGTTTGGCTTGAATCAGAATGTGGACTGGGTTGCCTTGAGCTTTGTACGCAATCCTCAAGATGTTTTGGAGATCAAAGAAATCATCCAAAACTCCACTAATCGGCGAGTGCCCGTCATCGTAAAAATTGAAAAGCATGAAGCCATCGAACAGATGGATGCCATCTTGTCCTTATCAGATGGGGTCATGGTGGCTCGGGGCGACTTGGGCGTAGAGCTACCGGCAGAAGATGTACCGGTTTTGCAAAAACGCCTAATCGCGACAGCGAATCGCCTCGGCATTCCGGTGATTACCGCAACTCAGATGCTCGACAGCATGGTAGATAGCCCTCGGCCTACGCGAGCAGAGGTGTCTGATGTTGCCAACGCCATTTTTGACGGAACAGACGCGGTGATGCTCTCAAATGAGACAGCAGTCGGTGACTTTCCGGTGGAAGCTGTTGCGACGATGGCACGGATTGCGAAGCGCACCGAGCAAGAGCAAATGGAACAAATCCATGAGGAGTTTAATAAAAGCCACACCATTCCCAATGCCATCAGTCAGGCAGTCTCGCAAATCGCCAACCAGCTAAGAGCAGCAGCCATCATGACGATGACGCGCAGCGGGGCCACCGCTCGCAATGTTTCTAAGTTTCGACCAAGAGCACCTATTTTGGCGGTGACGCCCTTGGTCGATGTGTCACGGCAGCTACAGCTAGTGTGGGGCGTCAATCCGCTGCTGGTGGTGGATTTGCCTTCTACCGGACAAACCTTTCAGGCGGCGATGAACGTAGCCCAAGAAGACAAGCTGCTAAACGACGGCGATTTGGTGGTGATGACAGCAGGCACTTTGCAGGGGGTGTCTGGTTCTACTGACCTGATTAAGGTAGAAGTGGTTACCGCCGTGATTGGCAAGGGTCAGGGCATTGGAGAAGGGTCAGTGAGCGGCCGAGCCCGGATTGCTCACGATACGGCGGCCATTAAGGACTTTCATACCGGCGAGATTTTGGTAGTGCCGCGGACGAGTGCAGACTACGTGGATGCGATTCGGCGGGCGGGCGGCATTATTACTGAAGATGACAGCCTGACGAGCCATGCGGCAGTTTTAGGATTAAGACTGGGCATTCCGGTGATTGTCGGCGTAGAGAAAGCCACAGAGATCATCCGCAACGGCACGATCGTGACGCTAGATGTTAGTAAGGGCGTCGTTTGCTCTGGAACATTCACCTCCCCTCAAGAAGAGGTAGCGCTGGTATAGGCAGTCTTTAACCAGTTCTAACGGTGGTAGAACGCGGGAGAGCCGCGAAAGATGCGATCGCGTTGCCCCTGAGCTAGCCTTGACGAACCATAGCCCTGATCATCAAGGGATGATGCTTTTGGCCTTTCGTAGGGTGAATTGGCAATAGAAACAAAGGTGTGATTCGCCCGGTCGTAGGTGAGAACAGTGCCATCGACAATGTTGTAAATCCAACCGTGAAGCTGAACTTCGTTACGGTGAAGGTGCGATCGCACAGAAGGATACGTCTTCAAATTATCTATCTGCGTCAGCACGTTCTCAGCAACCAGGGTCGATAGTTTTTCTGACTTTGCCAAATGTCCGTAATGCTCTTCTACCAGCTCACGGGTCGCTTCAGTATGCTTTAGCCAGTTGTACACCAGCGGCATCTTTTCTTCTAGCTCACCTACTTGCAGCAGACCTTTCATCGCCCCACAGGTCGTATGGCCACACACCACAATGTGCTGAATGTCTAGCGACTTAATGGCGTATTCAATCGTCGCGCCCTCACCGCCATTAGTCGCGCCGTAAGGGGGAACAATGTTGCCCGCGTTGCGAATCACAAACAGATCGCCAAGGTCTGACTGGGTGATTAGCTCTGGCTGTACGCGAGAGTCTGAGCAGGTAATGAACAGCACCCGAGGATGCTGGCCATGAGACAGTTCTTGCAGCAGCTCTTTGTGTTGCGGAACGTAGCTGTTTTGAAACTCTCTTAGGCCTTTAATTAAATCTTTCATAGCTGGGGCGATCGTTGCAGCGGCAGTACTTGCGGCAAAAAGTCACTGCATCGCTGCAACTTTACCGCCGATAGTCGTTCAATAGTCATCATGAATTCATAGACAACTCATAGACTAAGCGTGAATTTCTTCCTCTGTCTATAATCTCATGGATGGTGGGAGTGGCGATCGCAGATATCTATCCAAATCACTGAACAGACCATTAAGCGACAGAAATTAGACACACTAGAAATACATACAAAAAATACATACAAACCCCAAGAAATCGATTGCCTTTACGACTCAACCGTCCGCAGCAAAGGCGTATTGAAATCGATGATGGCCTGCGCCGCAGCCGCAGCGTCAGCTTCTAGCGCTGCGTTTGTTTCATCGAGCAATTTCCAAATCGCCTGTAGCAGCTCGTCCGTGCCCTTTCGGCTCACAGCAGAGATCCGAAAGACTTTTTCACCGGTCACCGTAGCTAGCTCAGCAGCGATTTCATCGACTTCTTCGTCTAGCAGGGCATCGGTTTTGTTGATTGCTAACAGCTGCGGTCGGTCAGGCAACCCCTGACCGTAGGCGATTAGCTCTTGCTGAATAGTTTGGTAGTCTTCCACCGGATCGACTGCAGTGCCATCGACTAAGTGGAGCAGCAGTTTGGTGCGCTCAATGTGCCGCAAAAAGTCATGACCCAGCCCTTGCCCCTCGTGCGCACCCTCGATCAGGCCCGGAATATCGGCAAAAACGGTGCCATCGCCAGTCGGCTTGCGAACAACACCTAAGTTAGGAATTAGAGTCGTAAAAGGATAGTCAGCCACTTTAGGCTTAGCCGCCGACAGCGTGGAGATTAAGGTAGATTTACCAGCATTGGGTAACCCGATAATGCCGACTTCTGCTAGCAGCTTTAGCTCCAGACGGACGCGGCGAATCATACCGCCAATACCGCGCTGCGACATTTCAGGTGCGCGGTTACGATTACTTAGAAAATGACGATTGCCCAGCCCCCCTTTACCGCCTGGGGCAATCACAAGCCGCTGCCCAGGTTCAGTCAGGTCGCCGACTAACTCCTCTGTATCTAAATCGTAGATCAGCGTACCGCAGGGCACTTCGATGATCAGATCGTCACCACTGGCACCCGTTCTATTTTTAGGCCCGCCCTTCTCTCCGTCTTGAGCCTTGAAGCGGTGGGCGTAGCGAAAGTCGAGCAGGGTTTGCAAGTTGGTATCCGTTACGAGCACCACAGAGCCGCCTTTGCCACCCGTTCCGCCAGAAGGGCCGCCGGCGGGGACATACTTTTCTCGGCGAAATGCCGTTAGACCATCGCCGCCAGTTCCGCCTTCTACTTCAATTTCAGCCTGGTCAATGAATTGCATAGGAAAGGGTACAGCGCTTGCTACGAAAGACGGCAGATGGTGATTCGAGTTCAATCAATCGGGTCAGTAAACCAGTGTAGCGCTGAAGGATGCCTTGTATCTGTTTCAAGCCTGAGAGCCTGAGAGCCAAAACGAGGAATGGACTTCCGGACAGCCCGCCAAAACTGAGGAAAAGTCACCAGAGGAAAATGCCCAGGCAAAACTGTATGGGACGCTCGTCAAAAACTTTAGGGGATCGTAGTAATGAATAACGTTCGCTTTTTGAGCAAGCTCTGGCTGATGACGCTGTTTGTATTGCCGGGCAGTACGATTGCGATCGCCCAAGACGTCACTGCGCCGACTGGCGGAGCAGAAACAGAATCACCGACAATCGACTTACAAGATCTAGACTCCTCTGATCCAGTCCCCCCTGCGACTGAAAATCCCGCGGAAGTTGTTGTAGGTGCCAACGAAGAGCAAACTTCCTACGACGGCGTTGCAGAAAATCGCCTTTTCATTACCGCCGGGGGTTCAGTCGCCTATGTCGATCTGTATGAGTCATCATCGGCATCAGTTGAGAGTGGCAATATTTCTCACGCTTACTTGTACGACACCAGCGATATAACCATATCGGGCAGCGCAGAAATCTCTCACTTAACGCTATCTGGCAACGCGACAGGCAGCCTCAGCGCCAGCAATGTTGGGCACTTGACTTTGATCGAATCGAGCACCTTTGAGATTTCTGAGAGTGCTGAAGTTTCTCATCTCACACTAGAAGACAGCACGCAAGGTCAGATAAATGGCGGAACTTTTAGCTTTATTCGGCTGCAAGACAACAGTGAAGCGCATATCCGTTCGGCGACGTTAGATGGCGGCTCATTTGTCGCGCTAGATGCTAACGTCTCTGGCGGTGCCATTACCTTTGAACCTGGCACAAAGCTAAATATTTACGCACAGACCCTCAGCTTCGACAACGGTCAGCTTTCAGGAACTTGGGCCGATGGCCGTGACTTTCAGTTTGCAATAGTTCAAGATCTTGGGAATGAAGAGGAAGGCCCTATTTTTGAAGTCCCTGACGCAATGCCAGCAGCTGTTGTTTTTCATGAGACAACGACAGCTCAGTGATGACTGTATTATTTAGCAGCAATGCAATGTTGCAACAGCGGTGAATCCAATAGCGGTGAACCAAGTGATACAGGTTCCTTTCAACCTATCATTTCATTTTGATGACAGATTACGCGATGTGCCTGACGAGCCAGAGGCAATAAGGCTTGCCCTATCCTGGCTGCGATCGCAACTTACTCAAACTAACGACACCCACCAACAGGTTCAGATCTTGGGACTGATCGGTGCACACGCTAGGCAGCTCATGGAGCTATACGCCGCGCAAGCTGCACTACAAAGAGCCATTGACCTGTCTAACAAGATAGGAGACCTGCGTTTAAAGACGGCTAATACTATTCGATTAGCTCACGTCTACCAGTGGCAGGGAAATTTCGAAAAGAGCGAGCGGTACTACAATGCCGCTATTGATAGCTGTCAGAGCAAAGCTGAAATAGCCTCTTACCTCGACTTTGCCTACCAACATGCAGGTAAATGCAAGTTTGATCAAAAGCAGTATGCAGCAGCTCAAACGTATTTTCAAAAAGCGCTATTAATTCGTCTACGCAAAGACGAGCGGTATTTGATCAATTCAACTCGGCAAGCCATCGAACGAACTCGCCATTGTCTGTTCGAAGCAGTCACTGAATAAGCTGAATAAACAGCTTATTCATTTACTCAACCGGGTAATACCACTCCAATAGCGCTTACAAATCGCTGATGGCAGCTTGAATTTGTGCTGCGAGTTCCTCATCCTCACGGTGAGCAGCCGTGATGGCATTGAACGTTTCAGCAGAGAGATCGTTGGCAGCGGCGAGCTCGCTTGCCCCATTGCAAAAGGTCACTAGCACCGTCCTCAGCTCGACGCGGGCAGCTCGATCGATATCGGGCATATCAGCCATGCGGTTGTTAGTACAGCGTAGGGGCGTATCGAGAATGCTCAGGTCACTGTCAGCAGCAGCCAATATGTCGCTAGCCGCTTCATAGGCAGCTGTTCGCTCAGCTTCTATTTCTACGATGGTGCGGGCGTAGCTAACAATTTCATCGTCACTGAAAGATTGAGCGTAGGCCGCAGGCAGCTGGTTGCCCGCCAGCAATAGAGCCAGCTGCGCCATCGTGAGCGAACCAGTCACAAATAGCCCAGCAAGAAGAGAGCGAGAAATTTTTAAGCGAAGGCCCTTTAAACAGGGCAAACTCAGAGACGGCTTCAGGGTCATGACAATCAGTAGGCTCCTTAATATTTACCGATGACTTAGCCAGCGCTGCGATTAAGTCATCGGTAAGCAAATGGTGGTATCAGTCAGATATTGGGACTCAGTAGATGTCTAGACATTAATACCCAGATATTTTAGGGGAGCAGCGTCCTTCAGCCCAAACATTCTTCTGTGAACACAGCCGATTCAGACAGTCGCGTTAGGAGGTCGCGTCAGGCAGCCAATTCAGCCAGCTATCGGGCAAAACAGGCGGCAATTTCAATCATTTTTGTCTGTAGCGTAATTTCTTCAGGGGCCCCTCGCTTCAGGCCAAACTCTAGCGCGAGTAGCAGCGACATAGCCTTTTGAAATTGCTTCGGCGAGCAGCCTCGAATTTGCTTTTGCAAAATGTAGACACGTTTGGGGTTATTAATCTCGGCAGCTTTGGCGATCGCCTTGACATCTCGCTCGCCCGACTGCGCCAGCAAACTCACCCATAGCCACACTCGAAACTGACTCACCAGCGTCGCCACGATCTTCAACGCAGGCTCATTATTCGCCAGCAAATCAGTCGCTAACCCCAGCGCCTGATCTGTCTTTCCAGCAATCAGCGCCTCAGCTAGTTGAAAACTCGTCTGAGTACTCACCGCAACGAGCTGAGTAATTATCTCCGGTGGCAGCGGCTCTGTTTTTACTTTGCCTGCCTCACTCCAATACAGCGTCAGCTTTTCTAACTCGTTGTAGAGCCGGCGTGTATCTGCGCCGACTGCTTCGGCTAAAAGCTCAGCAGATTGCGGCTTGAGTCGCAGATTCATCTCCTGAGCGACTCGCTTTACCTGCTCTATCATCTGTCCGGTTTGCCAGGGTGCGATCGCAGCAAACTCACGCACATCCGCATGCTTTTTCAACAGCTTGGTCGATTTCAGCCGACCGTCTGGCTTGTTAGCACTGGTAAACAGCAACACCGCTGTCTCGGGCACCAAGGGCAGCGTACGGGTCATTTCAGCGAGCAAAGCGTCAGAGCACTTTTGCCCAATAGTCGTATCCGCGAGCCATACAAACCGCTGCCCGATGCCAAACGGCGGTGTCATTGCCTGATTTAGGGCTTGCATCGGCGCGTCGGAATGATCAGGGGCGATACGGTCGTAGTTAAAACTGGCCCAGGCTGGATCGAGCGTGCGATCGCGCAAATCAGACACGGCCTTTTTTAGCCGAAACTCATCTGCACCCCAAAAAAAGTAAACCGGCACGACTCAACCCCTCTGCTCACCTACTCTTTGATCACCCACGCTTTGATCACCTATTAGTCTATTGCCTGATTCATTTCTAAATTCAGCTCTCATACGTCTAAATTGACTTCTCATAAAAGGCATCAAACCTGATGAGCATCCATATGTATCGGCCGGCTCTAGTACGCCAATGAAACCTGAAGGTACATCGCAAGAGATAGAAGCCAATCATGCCTAAGACAGACTTATTGAGGTTTTGGCAAGAGAAATCAAGTTATGTAAACCCCTTTTAATAAAAAGCGTTACAATGAGTTACATAAGCCAATGCTTTTAAACACGGAGGCATCTTTTATGATGACCACACTTTTAGTATCACTCATTGCCATCAGCTGGATTGCAATTGCCCTTGCAGGCTTGCAGGCCAGTGTTTTCAATGAGCAAGCTACAGACTTTGAAGCGATCGCTGTTCCTGTAAAGGACCCGTCCGCGTTCAATGTAGGCCGTAGCAGTGCCTATGGCAGACACTGATTTTAAAGGTTTAGTTTTAGGGTTTGTGTGTGATCGCTGGTACGGTCGCACACCCTCTTTTCTAAGAGGTCACCCAAAATAGAAATTGTTCATCCTAGACAGAGAATCGTTTCAAGGAAAGAGTATGCGCTTTTAGCAGCGCATACTCTTTTTTATGTCAACGCCTGTCCAAATAATTATCCATAGATTTTGTCAGCAATTATTTGATTCTTTGATAGACTTGTTTCTATAAAAGCTTATAAGTTAATGTCTCCTACGATGCATTCACAGTGGATGCGTCTTCCGAGGAATCGTCCATAACTTTAGAGGAACTGTCTCTGTGATTCACGCAACGCTCCATCAGCTAAAAGTCTTTGAAGCTACTGCCCGCCACGGCAGCTTTACCCGCGCTGCGGAGGAGCTATACCTCACTCAGCCGACCGTTTCTATTCAGGTAAAGCAGCTGACAAAGTCGGTGGGACTGCCGCTGTTTGAGCAAATCGGTAAGCGCCTTTATCTAACAGAGGCTGGGCAGAAGCTGCTGTCTACCTGTCAAGAGATCTTCAACGGGCTAGAACAGTTTGAAATGTCTGTTGCTGATCTCAAGGGGATGAAGCAAGGACAGCTCAAGCTAGCTGTAATTACCACCGCTAAATATTTTGTGCCTCGGCTGCTTGGGCCGTTTTGCAAACGCTTTCCGGGCATTGATATCTCGCTGAAGGTGACCAACCACAAGTGTATTCGAGAAAGCATGATTGCCAACGAGGATGATCTCTACATCATCAGCCAGGCCCCGGACCAACCGGATCTCAACATCCATCCTTTCCTAGAAAATCCGCTGATTGTCTTGGCCCCCACTAATCACCCACTCGCTCGTAAAAAGAACATTCCAATCGAAGCGCTCAATAATGAGCGGTTCATTATGCGCGAACCGGGTTCGGGTACTCGCAAGGCTGTAGAAAACTTGCTCGCCGAAAACGACATAGAGGTGAAGGTGAGTTTGGAGCTAGGGAGCAATGAAGCCATTAAACAAGCGATCGCCGGTGG
The DNA here is from genome assembly GCA_937911865.1 of uncultured Synechococcus sp. Classification (GTDB taxonomy): domain Bacteria; phylum Cyanobacteriota; class Cyanobacteriia; order Phormidesmidales; family Phormidesmidaceae; genus Phormidesmis. Next base: position 5,861 of record CALDSK010000051.1, on the reverse strand, counting down.
GCTTGGCATATCGGTCCTCTCTCAGCACACCATCATCTCTGAAGGCACCACTGGCGAGTTCGCCATTTTAGACGTGCAAGGCTTCCCGATTGAGCGAGATTGGTATGTTGCAAACCTAGCCGGGAAGCAGCTATCAGTAGTTGCAGAAACCTTCTTGCAGTTTTTGCTAGAAGAAAGCCCTGATATGGCAAAGCGCCTGCTGCCTGGGCTTGGAAGAGCAGCCCTGAATGGAAATGAAGAGGAAGCGGCTAATGAAAAAGTAGCTGATGAAAAAATGGCAGCGGCCAAGGCTTAGAAAGGTTCAGCAAAAATCTAAAGCTTTGGCTCACAATGGAAAAATCAACAGTTAAATACACTTCCATGGGTTGAAGTATGGACTGGCGCTGGGTCCTACCTCAGGAAATCGCTGACTCTCAGCGCTGGCTGAGCAATTCAAGGTTGCACACAGCTCTGGTCGGCGGACGTTTTAAGGCACGTGCTTTCGCGTAAATCTCTATGGCGAAACCAACTTTGTCTTAAAACTGGCTTTTGACCAAGAACAAGCACGAAGCTGTGAGAAGATTCTACAGCTTTGCGCAGAAAAGCACGCTAACTGGGTCATTCCGGCGTACAGCAGCATAGCTGAACCTCAAGAAAAGTTGAGTCGGCAGGCAAAGAAACGCCAAGTGCTGCAACAGTCGTTAAACGGTGAACTGCGCCAATTACTGCACACGGCCTCTTAGAGCTAATTCATGAAGCAAGCCTTAAGCCGCTAATCGTTTAAGCATCAGTCGCATTAGAGCGCCATGAATCATGGCTTCACTCATTTCATAATGCACCTCGTAGTCTTTGCTTAATCGTCAAAAGCGGTTTAGCCGACTGAAGGTAAGCTCAACGATCCATCGCTTGGTAGTTGCTCAAATGCTTTGTATGCCCACTTGATAACCTCAACGCACTCAGCTCTAAATCTTCTATCCGTCGTAGAGGTCAGATGCAATCCCACAAAAAGTTTTCGTTTGGCAAACTTATCATCATTGGCACAGCGGGAATGTCTGGAACATTGGGTCTTTTCTTCGGACGCACCTTGTGTCCCCTTTCTTCGTACTTGTTGTGTAGGCCTACCGAAGTACCTTTACCCAACGGATACTCATATTCTCCAGATGCCTCAGTGCACTTGATACTTACTAGAAAAATTAATGAATCTAACAGCCGAATCGTAGGCGATTTTGCCTTTGTGAGTCGCATTGATGTTTATCATCAGTATGTTGTTGGAGAAGTCACGCCTAGTACAAATAATCATGATGGAGAGCAGTTCAACTACTTCATCATCAACACTCAAACAGGGGCCTCTAGCGGAGAGGTGTCAAAAGCAGTCTACGAACGACAGATAAAAACATTGAACCTCACGAACAAAGTTAAGTTACAAGAACGTAGCGCCGAGTGGCGGAAGAAGATGTGTTTCACATACGGGTAATAAAGTTCGAGCGGGTATTTGTCCCAACATTCAGTAGAAAGAAACACGCTTCATGAACACTCCTCTATGACAAGGAATCTGCCAGTCATTTGCTCGGCTGGAATAATCGTTAGTCTCAGTTATTATCTGTTTGCAAATATCTTATATGCGAACATAACCTATTCAAGATGTGGCTCCAGTGTACCTTTACCAAATGGGTACAGCTATGTCTTGCCTGAAAGCGGGTACCACTTCTTCTACAAAAAAGGGGGTCATGCCTCACGTACAGCTAGCTTTTACTTCATCAACAGAATCTACGTGGACGATAGATATATTCTTGGCGAAGTCAGCCCGAGACCAAAAGCTAGCCAAAAGTCAAACAATAATCGGGATAGCAAATTCAATTACTTCATTATTGATACGAAAGCAGGACGTTTGAGTGGAGAGATTTCTGAAGCAGTTTGGAAGAAAGAACTCAAGAAGTCAGGCATTCGCCACGTTATCTTGGAGAAACGTAGTGACAAGTGGCGCTACAAAATGTGTTCTCGTTACGGGCGCACATGATTGTCACACCAGCAACTTTCTAAGAATATTAACCCCAGTATTGAAGGTCCAGACATATATTGCCTGGTCGCGCAGGAAGCGAAGTGGGTTCGCAACCTCAACAACACACTGACAAGCTCACATACCGTCAGATCATAAAAAGTAAGTCAAAGCGTGACGTGCTACGCTTTGACTTACTTTTTACAGAAAGCTCGATTCTTTGTCTAAGCGTCTTAGCCTGCTGCTTTTAGAGCTTCAAGCACTTTATCGTGAATTTCGCCGTTGCTGACAACAACGCCAGTCGTCGTTAATCTGTCAGCCTTGGAGAAGTCCAAAGTCTCGCCGTACATATCGGTCACCCGGCCACCGGCTTCTTCGACAACAATGACGCCAGCCGCATGGTCCCAAATTTTTTCCTGGTAGCCAGGGTATTTAGGAGAAGGCAGGCGAAGATACAGAACCGCGTTACCAGAAGCGACTGCGCCGTATTTAGCCTGTGAGTCCATCCGCATAGATTCGGTGGTGACGCCTGCGGCTTTGGCGATCGCGCTTTGCAAACTCTGGTCACCGTGCCCAGACTCCACACTCTCCACAAAGCGAAAGTGCTCTTGATCGTCGGAGCCAGTTACCTTGATCGGCTCAGGCGTACCGCCGTCGATAGCCTGCATCGTTGCGCCTTCACCACGAACCGCAACAAACAAAATGCCCGTTGCTTCACCGTCTTTTAGTTTTAGCGTCAGCGCGGGGCAAGCCAGCACACCTACCTTAATTTCGCCTTCTGCAATCATGGCCAGCGCTACAGCGTACTGATCTTTACGCAAAAAGCCCTTTGTGCCGTCAATCGGGTCAAGGGTCCAGTAGCGAGGCGCGACCGCACCGTTACCATGATCGATCCACTTGGTAATAGCCTCCGGCGTTGCATCGGCCACGACTTCTTTTACATAGTCAGTCACCTGCTGTAACCGCGCGGCCATTTCGGGCGTTTTGAGTTCACCAGCATCTTCTTCACCGACCACCGGATCGCTTGGGAACGCTTCTAGCAGGTGCTTGCAAACAACGGCCTGAGCGCCAAAGTCAGCCACGGTTACCGGGCTCTTATCTTTCTTTTCGATGGCTTCAGGCACCATAGTTTTGCGCACCTTTTCGCACACAATGGCGGCGGCGCTTGCAGCGGCGATCGCAACTTTTTTCTCGGTTTCAAAGGCCATGAATACTCTTGTGATTACTAACTGTAGATAACGGTTGATGTTTCCCTGAGGCGGGGATGTCCTTTCGGTTCTAATATCAACCTTAATAAGTCTACGGTAAGTCTCTTGGATGACCGGAGAGCACAGGCCCTAATTCGCTATCTCTTCATCCGAGTCATCGTCATCTGTCATGCGGTAAATTTTTGTCCAGTCGCGTGTGCCCCAGTGCTGACAGGCAAATGAAGCGGTTCTGCTAGCCTTCATCAACGTTTCCTCAAAGGTGTGGGTGAGGAAAAAATGACAAAAGGCCCCATGAAAAATGTCGCCAGCGCCCAAAGTATCGACCGCACGCACCTGAGGCACCTCTACTTCTTTTGTCTCATTGCCTTCTAGGTAGATAATTGGGTCAGCACCTTGGGTGATAGCGATATTCTTAATTTTGTGGGACTGCAAATACGCCAGCACCTGTTGAGACGTTTCACAGCCTGGTGGATAAAAATTTGCCGAGGCGACGACTGCGTCAGCTAAAGCCAACACTGTCTCAAACTTGGGCTTCCAGCTGCCCGCGTCTACCACAACCGGAATCCGTTTTGTCTTCGCCCACTGCGCAACCTGCGCGCTGACCGCCATCTGATGTCCATCAATTAAAACAATATCCACAGCCTCTAAAAGGTCTTCTGACACCTGAGTAGCCAAGGCTTTCATATCTTCGGCACTACGAGAGATGACGGCTCTTTCGCCTGATTGTGCAGACACCACAATCGAAGAAACAGGCGGCGGACCTAACCTATTAGGTTCCAAATCGCTCAGCACAACGCCCTGCCCTTGCAAATCTTCGCGCAGTAGACCGGTTAAAGGATGCTCACCCAAAACTGCAGACAAAACGGCCTGATTGTTGCGACCTAGCTGGGCGAAAGCAACCGCAGCATTCGTCGCAGGACCACCCGCTACCATCAAACTTTTGAGTGCGACGACTTTTTCATTGGCCGCGGGCGGGTGCTCAGCTTGGTAAATGCAGTCCAGCGTTGTCACACCGACAAACAGTCCACGAGTTTTAGTCATTTTAGGTAGCTATGAAAGTAGCCATAGAATCTGAGATGACCTTCGAAATGCAGCATCCAAAAGCCGTCAATCGGTAGGCAGGCCATTACTATAAAGCTTATCGCTAATTATTTTAGGTCGGGCTTTCGTGACAGATTCGACGTCAGCAACCAATATGGATTCTTCTGCGGCGATCGCACCTGGCACGCTCTACCTGGTCGGCACCCCTATCGGCAATTTAGAAGACATCACGTTTCGAGCACTGCGCGTACTGAAACAAGCTGACGTTATCGCGGCAGAGGATACGCGGCATACCGGCAGGCTACTGCATCATTTTCAAATCGACACGCCGCAAATTAGCTATCACGACCACAATACGCGGCAGCGAATCCCGCAGCTGGTGAGGAAATTGCAGCAAGGAGAAGCAATCGCACTGGTAACCGATGCGGGGATGCCCGGTATTTCTGATCCTGGCTACGAACTGGTTTGTGCCTGCGTAGAGGCAGAGATTACAGTTGTGCCCATTCCCGGACCTTCTGCGGTGGTAGCAGCTGTGGCGGCAGCGGGGTTACCGTGCGATCGATTTACGTTTGAAGGCTTTCTGCCTGCCAAAGGAAAGTCTCGCAAAGCCCGTATCGAAGCGCTAAAGGCAGAGACGCGTACTGCCGTCTTTTACGAAAGTCCTCATCGCATTTTGAAAACGCTCTTGGAACTAGAAGCAGCGCTCGGGTCAGAGCGATTCATTGTGCTGGCGCGTGAGCTGACTAAGCGGTATGAGGAGTTTTGGCGAGGGACAATCGAAGAGGCGATCGCTCATTACAAAGTCACGCCGCCAAAAGGCGAATTTACGATGTTGATTGCGCCTGTATTGGAAGAGCCCGATAGGCTTTCTGGAGATGCGATCGCTACCGAGCTAAAAAATCTTCTGGCTCAGGGCCAATCACGCACAGAAGCGAGCCGCAACCTTGCCAAAAGAAGCAACAAATCCAAAAGAGAGATTTACCAGATGTCTCTAGACATAGACATATACAGCGTTTTACAAGACAAGAGCGCTGAGGAAATGCCCTTAGATTAGGAAAATAGAGCAAAGTCAGGATGCATTCTTACTTTGCTAGTCGAGTTGCCCGTTGTTGTATAGCGGTTTCAGCCGATGAAAGTGTCCTAAGCAACTCGACAGAAGCTCTCAACAGAAGCTATAGACAGAAGCTATAGAGAGCTAAAAACTACATTCCTGAGAAAGCCCTGAATGTATCCTGCGTAACATTCAGCAAATCAGACCGACTCACTCAGGAAGCCTTTAATGACAGCTCAGTTGGCAACCATTCACCCATGACATTCTTAAATCAGTGAAGCAAAGCCTTTCTGGCTAAGGATTTTTGAACTATGAAACGCCAACTTTTTTCCGCACTCGCATTAACCATCGCAACTATTGCAATCGCTCCAATTGCCAACGCCGCTGAGACAAAATCTGTTGAAAACATCCAAAAGACCCGCATAGAGTTTTTAGAGAATCAAACGAAAGCTATCACGAATGTTCAACAAAGTCGCCTATCGGGCCTTGATGCTCGCGACAAGTCAATCGACAACATTCAGAAAGCTCGACTGGCATTTCTAGAAGATCAGACCAAAGCTGTTACCGATGTTCAGCAGAGCCGTCT
>CALDSK010000050.1 GCA_937911865.1 uncultured Synechococcus sp. | reverse complement strand
AAGGTCTGAGTTTTGAGACGTAGGGAAAACTGTACGATACTGTTGTCGAGTCAAATCTCAATCGCTGAACCCACCAAAAGTTGTGGGTTCAGCGATTGAGATTTTTTGGATTTTAACTACTCCTAGTTGAAAACGGTTCCAAGTTGCTTGATTCGAGTCTCCCGACTAACTGTAACATCTCGGAAAAACATGTTTGCACGCTTTAGATGCTTGCGATTTGAAAACATATAGATCGGGACACCCTCTTTTACCCAAAAAACGAGACCACATTTTACGATGCGATAGTAGGCCTTAATGATAAAAGGTAAAAGCAGTAGTAATAGAGAACAAAAAAATAAAGTAAGTAGAAAAGCCGTTCCCGAACCGAAGCCCCACCATAAGGTATTGTAAATGGAAATAGACATTGAAAAAACAAAAAATATCCAAAAGCCTACCAGAAGATAAAGCCCCAACTTCGACGGCTGAAAAAGAACTCCACTATTGATAAACTCAAGGTAGCCTTCTTGATAGGTAAGCTCGCTGAATCGACCGATACTAATATCGGCCACACGACGATTGGTTAAACAAGCAAAGCTATGGGTGCCAATTCCCCATATACCTTGTATTCCTAAGTATTGAGCATTGTAAATCTGCTCATCCTTTGGGATAAATTGTTTGAACATAATTTCTAAAGCTTCTGGATCGTTCCTTCTGGCACGACTCAAAAGACTTGTCCCAACTTTGATGTCTCCATTTCCATTTTTGAGAGACTCTTGCATATTTAAAAACCTTAATAAAGGAGTGTGAAGGCTTCGACATCATGTCAGATAAGCATGATCAGTCCGTTGGCTCAGGATTAAAGTTTAGGCATATCACGCACGGACGCGCCAACTATAGATAGCTTACGTAGTGCAACGGATAAAGGATAGTACCCTCAAGTGTACCATCCTTTATCTTGGTCTCTTGCTGTTTGAAAAACTATGAACTGGAAGTCATTCTCACGGAAAACGTGTACTAAATTCGTGCAAACGAAAGAATGAGGTTTCCAGCGTTTGGCTAGCTATAAATTACCTCTGATTTTCTCAACAAGCTCACTTTCAAACGCTCTTATTGAGAAAATAACGAAGTATGCGTTTGCTCTGAAGTCCTTCCCGCTTCCTCATATACCAAAGCCATATGACTGTGTTTAGATGAGCTTCACAACTCTAATTGTCATCAAATAGGTCATCAAAGAAACGACGGAACCTAGACCTTGTCTTTGGTCTGGACCATTCATCAGGAGATATTTCTTCGATCACGTCATTATCTTGCTTGCCCGTCTTATTGTGAGATTCTTTTTCTGTAAGAAGTTTGATTTGATTTTCAATCTGAGTGGCTTCCTCTTCCATCCTGAGTAAGTCAGATCGCGTTGTCTTGATCTGAAGGTCTAGCTTTTGCTGCTCTAGAACGTCGGTCTCCACCGCTCTAGTTTCTCGTAGCTTTTTGAGCACTGTAAACTTAGTCTCTTGAGACTGCTCTAAGTTTCTGAGATCAAATTGTAAGCTGCTGAGAAACATAATCGTTAAGTCGTAAGCGATCTGAAAGTTCTATTGATCAAGATCAAGTCTTTTCTCAATATCATCGAGCTGTTGGTCAATCTGATTAGAATCAGTTTTAGCTCCTTTTATTTGAAATTCGAGTTTGAGCTTAGTCGCTGGATCAATCTCAACAGAGAGAGCATTGCGTAGATTTTCCAACTTGACTTGTATTGTATTAAATTGGTTTTGAAGAGATTCTCGTTCTTGGATAAGTCGATATTTCTTTCTATCAGATAATTTATTGTCTGGCTCAAAGTTGGACTTCTTGGCATCAACTGATTGTGACGGTATCTGAGATTTGCTTTCCACCTGAGACGTGGTGATAGATGGGTGTTCTTCTTTTTGAACGCCTTTTTGTATTAGGACTGGTGTTAAATGCTCTGGGATTCCTGCTAGTGCTAGTGCGCTGCAACCAAGTCTATATGCAAAATCAACTGAATATCCTGCACCTAAAGCATCATAGAAACCTACTGAAAATTCAATTGCAGCATAATCCCCAATTGCAGACGCCATGCCAATGACACTCTTAATATGCTGAGCGATTGATCTTGCCTGTGCCTCTGAATAGCATCCATTAAGAACGACGCACTCTAATTTATCAGAGAATAAATCGAATAATTGGGCTAAGGCTTGCCCATCAATTAGCTTAGGGCGGCCGACATCGTCCTCAAAGGCTAATCCTTTATCTTTAAAGCCATGGCCAGAGAAATGTACAATTTGTGGCTCGACATCCAACATAGCTCGTTGAATATCTCTTGGCCTCACTGCCCACATCGAAACTAATACAAATTGATCCCGATTTCTAGAACGCAGCAAGCCTGCCTCAATATCTCTAATTTCTGCATCTAGCCGAAGTCTTGAAGAGCCTTTTGGATTGGCCGTCAAAACTAAGATTCTTTTGACCAAATCTGCATCACGCATAAGCGGGCTGACAGCATCATATAATTATCGCTTATTCATTGTTAGCATAACTTTGCTTTCAATACAGTAATTCTAGACCTCGAATTTTTTTGGCACAATTTGGTCGATGGTTCCCTAAATCAGGCGTAGTGAGACTCGCCTAGCTAACTATATCGCCCCTTAAACCGTTGTAAGTTTTTGTGACTACAACATTCTGCGATCACGCTTTGATTTCTGTTTGTTGTTAGTACGTATGATCGTTCCGAAAATCTTCGTTTTTGGTACTCAGTGTGGAGCAGTAAGCTAGCTAAACTGATTGCTCTCGAATTGCCTGTAGTCTTCTTTGTTCGTCCTGCTGTCTTATCTGTTCTCCCTGCTGCATAGATTTTTGAGTCAATGGTGGTAAGTTCATAAGAAGCTGTGAGTACTGTTGAGCGATTGAATCTATTGATAGCTCGCTAGTATTAGCCTCCTTCAGTTGTGTCTGTACCAATGGCAGGAGTTCTGGTGCAACTGACTTGCCTTCAAGGAAACGTTTAAAGATCCAGAGATAACAGTCGACGAGTTCAAGGCCGACGCTTTCATTTCCAGGTTTGAATGTAAGGGGCTCTGTAGGTATTTTGGACAGATCCATGACAGGAAGACCTGGTCCTATGGTCCAGTCTACGTTGCGGGCCTTTGCATATGCTTCAGCTAGCATTCTCTGTGGCTTGTTGAACTGGCACTGTTGGTCAACAACAATACTTTTCGCTGACTCTGGTGTGTCTAACCTTGAGGCAATTCCTCGCATTACAACTTGGAACCCGACAATATTCGGAGTTATATCGAGTACGTCTTGCTTCGACTTGCAGTTGTAGTTCAGCTTTGAGGGGTGCTTGATTGCCCATCTCAAAGTATCGCCGATAAGCTCCTTTGCCCTTTGATCTGTCATACTTGGTAAGCGTGCTATCAACTTTTTGCACACAGCAACAAGCCTAGATTCTGCTTTTTTGGCTTTTGTTTCTATTCGTGCTTTCCAGGCGTCCTTCGCTATTCCTTCGTCGAATAGCGAAGCTAGCTGTATCAGAAGACCATACCGAAGTGGCGTCCAGTAACCACTCCAGGACATTGCAGGGTTAATTCCTTGATCGAACACTTGATCGAAGAAGCTGATTATTGCGTGATCAGCTTTGACTACTCTATAGATATCGAATACTAAATTGAGTTCCTGCTGTACTGAAATTAGATGTTCGCTGATGCCAACAAGTCCTTCCATGCCTAAATGTGATGCATGAAGTCTTTCGGTTCCACTAATGCCTCTTGCCTCAGTGATAGCTACTTCTGCTACTACGTCGATATTTTTCTGACTGCTAAGCACTCCATAGTACAAAACAGGCTGATACTTATCGAAGAGGTTGCTACCAGTATGTCCGCTCTCGTCTATGTAAAAGAACACGAATATTTCCTATTTGAGACTGAATACCCTTTAAAGGCGACATGCGATCACGTAGCAATATAGCGATACGTCACCGATACAGCCGCCGTCAACCTAGCTGAAGCGAGAGCTGAGCTGATTTCTTCTTCGGTTTTGGTGGATTGAGAATATCTTGAGCAATCTTCTTCGCTGTGTCCACAGCATGTCTATTGCCACAAGCAAAACACAGTAGGTAAAGAGGTGAATTTCTGGAATTTTTCAGAAGAAGAGGATTGTCCGCCACGCCTGGAAATATTTCTTTCAATCGCTGAATGAAATACTCTTTTATGACCTCGAAGTCAGCCGTTTTTTCAAGATGGTAATCTGTTCCGCCGAATATGTCATTTCTCTGATGACTTGTATAAAAGGCGTCAAACCAGTCAGTTTCGCCAAAAGTTTGATTTAGCCTACTGCGTATGCTGTCGCTAATCGCGCCGTCTTTCTTCAGCAATCTGTTGATAGCTACTCCGATAGGAAACAAGTACCATAGGTCGATCGCTTGCGTCTCTGCAATCCTTTCAATAGTGCTCCACGGAATTTGCATACCGTAGGGATCTAAAAAAATAACTGCTCTATTAGTCCTCCACTGCTGGGCGCAAATCTTTAAAATTGCTTCATTGGCATCACCTCGCACGATTTCAATGTTCTCCGCGTGTTCAGGGAAATCGACCTTGATGTTTTCAAGCTGACTTACCTTCTTTTGGTCTTTCTCAATGAAAATATATTTCTTAAATCCAGGTGTAATTCTGAGTGCCGTACGGGCAGATCCTTCTATAAAATCTCTGACTTCGGGTTCAAACAGCTCAGGCAAAGAGAGCTGAAACTCCTCATCAGTCAGTGGTTCCTTAGCCTTCTTATTGATATACCCTGTCCCAGCGAAGGCATCTATATACGCGTATGAATGAGTTCTTTTGCTCATTATTTTGACGTATGCTTCTAGATACTTCCGTACCCTTCCCAACTTCTCGTGAGTCCAAGCTCCTCCAAACGAATGCTCAATCAAGACCTGTTCCAACTAATGTTCTCAGTTAAGGATGACAATAATAAAGAAAAGTTGGTGTGATTTTGTCCGCACTTTAGATGTAGTTTTGGCTAATAATAGTACACTTGACCTAAACTAATGGCGTTATGTAGATGAAAGGAGTCATTAAGGGATCAGAAACGATTGTCTGTCCTCTTCAGGAAAGTGCTTTACGCAAAAAAGGCTTATGTGACTACGTCATCAACGTTGCTTCTGGATGTCTGCATGGGTGTACTTTTTGCTACGTGCCTTCAACGCCTGCTATACGTACTAGGCAGGCCCAACTGAATCTGAAAGGTATTGACAATCCACAGATGGACTGGGGTAGGTATCTTCTACTACGCGATGGAATTCCTGAGCAGCTGGATACAGACCTCGAAAGGAAAAAGACGTGGAAAACTACTGAAAGCGGTAAAGGAGTAGTACTTCTCTGCTCTGGGACCGATCCATATCAGAATAAGCAAACAGCTATTCTGACAAGGAAAATTGTAAAAATTCTGGTTGAGAAGGGCAAGAAAGTGCGCATATTAACTAGGAGTCCTCTGTGGAAGCACGACCTAGATATTCTGGTCCATCCAAACGTTACGGTAGGCATGAGCCTACCGCATTTTGATGACGCTCTCAGCAGGTTGATTGAGCCAAATGCGCCCCTCCCTTCAGAACGATTTAAGGCTCTTCTTTCTGGGTTCAAAGCAGGTTGTCGTCTTTATATTGCGGCAGCTCCTACCCCTCCAAGTATTCAAAAGAAAGATTTTAAGCGGTATTTGGAAAAAGTATCTGCGCTAGAGCCTGAGGTAATATTCTGGGAGCCTATTAATGCTAGGGGTACTAACGGTAACAGGATGCAGAAAGCTGGAATAGATTTCGTTGATTCGATTATGTCTCAAGCTTCTTGGGCTGATAACTTTTTACGGCAGTGGAAGATGCTAGATAGTGCAGCTCAAGAAGTGGGATGCACCGACAAAATACACATATGGCCTGATAAAGCGCTTAAGAAATTTACTGATCCTCAACGGATAGAATCTTGGATAAATAGACCGACAGTTGAAAAATGGCCTTCAATATAATCGAACTTTCAGCCAACTAACAGTATGTCGAAATACCTTACCTAAATAGCTGTGTGGTCGCACTCTTACAGTAAAGAAAACGATCGGTAAGCGAGCGATCAAAGCCTGTGCTGCGTGAGTTGTGTGATCACCCATCGATGATGCAGTCTAGGCGTTTGACTTGTCACAAAACCGGTCGTTAAATGAGCACTTAGAACTGATGTTGTGTGCAGTACTCGATCACCCACCAGTGCTTGAGTCTAGGCGTTTGATCTGTCGCAAAAAGGGGCGTTAACTTAGCAATGTCGGAGCCATACTTCAGCTATGCCGAACGACGTGCCTAGACAAAGCTTGTGATCGCAGACTTCGTTCGGATGTCTAACCCAAACTACTGACAGTTATTTTGAGTTATAAGGTGAGATCGCAGGACTCGCCGTAAGAGATCGCATCGTCCGTCGTAGTCGCACCTTTTTTGGAGTGCGATCGCGATCGCTCACTGGCGCGACTAAACGCTAATATTTAGCGAGATAATCAGCGATGCGAGATGCAATCAGTGGACTATCAAGTTAGTAGCTGGCGCCGACAGGACTGGTGTAAAGGTACCCGCTACTACTCCTGTCAGCTGTGCCAGAACTTATTCGGTGAATGGGTCGTCGTTCGACGATGGGGCCGTGTGAGTGCGCTGCGCGGACAAAGCCGAGAGCACCTGTGCCATAGCTATGAAGAAGGCCTGAAACTGTTAGTGGAAATCGCTAAACGCCGAGTACAGCGAGGCTACGAAGCGGCTTAGTCCAAACTAAAGAGCTAGGCAAAGACATCACTGTTGCTATAACGCCTGATAGCAATGGAGCCAAGATCTGTTGTCATCGCCCACCTGTGTGAATGCTCCACCGCCATCAGGCGTACTCGAAAGCGACAATCCGAGACTACTCAACCCGATCTACTCCTTTGTCCGAGTCGTCCTGAAAGTACTGCTGTAGCTCTAGAAGAACGATTTTCGTAGCGCCATACTTCGCTCGCTTTTTCTTAGAAGCCGTCGCCTGCCCCCGAAAACATTGCCCTTCCACCCAGACGGTACAGGTGCAGCTAAACTCAGGCGTCTCTCCTTCAAACTCATACACCGGGAAGTCCCACACCAGGGTTTGACAGAGCTGCTGCAAGAAGCCGATAAAATTCTGCCCATCCTTGAGCTGTTTGGTCAGAAGCGGGTGCGGTACTGATGCGGTCGTCGGTGGATTCTTCTTGTTTTCAACAGCCGCCGCTGGTGATATCTCCGATTCGTCTACGTCCACACGCTCACCATACTGAAACCACCTTTGTAGCTGCACTAAAGTCTCTTTTGCCGCCAAGTGTCTAGCCTTCTTCTTCTGCGAAGTGGTTCCCTGGCCGCTAAAGAGCTGTTCCTGAACAATCACCGTGCAAGTGCAAACAAAGTCAGCACCGGCTTGCGTGAACTGATAGGCAGGCAACGGCCATCTGAGAGACTGAGCTAGCTCTTGCAAAAGACCCACGAAGTTCTGTTCATCTTCGAGCGGATGGCTCAGCGTCGGATGACCTGCGGGGTCTGTTACTGGTGTCTCAGCAACCTCAGGCTGAGCGACGTCGGTCGCCGGTACTGCAGTCTGCTGTCGTTGCTCAGGTGATACTAGCTCGTCTGCGACAAAGGCTTCGAGCCACTTGAGACAAGCGAGATGACGAGCACTCTGTTTACGCTGACTCTTAGCAGGCGCTCTTGTCGTCATCACCTGCCCCGAGATCGCCACCTCGCCCCAAATCTGAAAGGGCGTTTTGTCCTGGGCCGCTTCTACATAGCTCAGCTGCTCCCAGGAAGGCTCCTGGTCAGTGGCCATTGCCAGCACACTGGTCGCATCTTCTGGCCGCTGCTGCAGCGCAGCTAAAATCTGACGTTGTAAAACTGACTCGCCACTGTGAATCAGCAGTAAGTACAAGGACTGCACGGACAGCTGCTCCTGCTTCAAGCGCTGCATCGCCGCCGCATACACTGGCTCAAAGTTATCTTCCTTGGCAGCATGTTTGACGATGTTGCCAAACTCTTTGTCCGAGAGTGCAAGCAGCGCAGCAGTTGCTTCTGACCCTTTGAGCTGCTGCTGGTAGCTTCGCTGTTGGCGCTGCTTGTGGAAGGCTTTGGTCGCCTCCTCATCTTCCTGAGTGAGGGTCGCGATGTAAGCGCAAAGCTGTTCTAGTTCAAACCTGCGGTAGGGGTGAGGCTGCTCGTGAATGAGTGCTTTGATAATGCGATGGTTGATCAGATCTGGCAGGCGGCGAATCGGGCTAGTGAAGTGACAGTAGGCCGTCAGGTTCAACGCAAAGTGGCCGATGAGAGTCGGATTATACTCAGCCTTGTTCAACCAGTTCTGTAGCTTTTGGCGGACCAGCTCCATACTGCCAGTGGTCAGCAGTGCCTGCATAATCTGTTCGCGTTCCGGCGCGATCTCCCTTGCGGTGTGGTTACGGTAAAGCGCCAGCACATCGCGTTCGGCAAACCAGTGAGCCACGGCGCGGTTGGCCAAAATCATAAACTCTTGAATGATCATCTGAGCATGAAAGAGCTGGCCATCAGGCATCATCACAGCGCCGTTCTCGTCCACCCAAAAGCCGGCGGCGTTGAACAATCCACCGATGGCACCTTGACTGCGGCGCTCCTGGTTGAGGCGTTCTGACCAAGTTTGGCAGCGCTGCAGTTGTTCGTGTAAGGGATGAGTCGGATTTTGGCAGACTCGGTCTGCTTGCTCATAGGAAAACCGTTTGGTGCTAGTGAGCCAGGATTCGAAGAGCTCGGTGGACTGAATCTCGGCCTGGTGATTCAAGGTGACGCGAATCGTCAGCGTCGGTCGAGGTTGACCCTCTAGCAGGCTAAGCTTATCTTCGGACAGTGCGGGCGGCAGCATGGGGATGTTGCCACGACTCAAGTAGCGGGTGCGGGTGCGCGCTAAGGCCACTTTATCCAATGTGCTGCCGACGGTAACCAGCTCTGCGACATCTGCGATATGGATAGAGGCGAGTGCACCTGTGGGTGTTGCTTCAATATGAATGGCGTCATCGAGGTCTTTGGAGGTAGGGCCATCGATGGTGATGCCTTGCACCTGAGGCCGTTGCCACAGTGTGTCAGGCAGGGAGAGGGTGTCGGCATCGGCGAGTGCTTGCCGCCAAGCTTTGTTCGAAGCGTTGAGAGAAGTGGGTGACGTTGCCATGCTCAAAACTTTAGCAAATAGACTAGAAAGCTACACGGGTAGACCCTTGGCTGCAGGTATCTATGCTGAGTATGCACTCAAAGTGCTAAGGCGCAGTGCAGCTACAGTCGTTTTGTCAGCTAGATAAAAATGCCAAAAGCTACGCGCCGCAGCCTCTGGCATGTTAGGTGTCAAGAGAAAAGGATGCCTCAGCTAATGAAGCATGGAACTCCCATGAGAGTATGAACAATGTCGGCATCCAAACCTGGCAAGTTGAAACGCTGAGCCAAGAAAGGAAGACCCAGCGTTTGAACTAAAGACTACAGCTGTCAGCAGCTATGGCTGAATGCTATCAAAGTGCGCTCTTAGTGCGAGCATCGAGGCCGGCAAGCCGAGCTGCTTGGACGTTGTCAACTGCTTTAGTCTGGGTGCCCAGGAAGTCCAGGCGCGTTGCTTGAACGTTGCTGACTGCTTTGGTTTGGTTGCTGAGGAACTGAAGTCGAGTGTCTTGAACGTTGTCAACCGCTTTAGTCTGATTCTCTAGAAACCCAAGCCGTGTGTTTTGAATATTGTCGACGGTTTTGGACTGGCTGCTTAGCTGTTCTAATCGAGCTTCTTGAATATCGTCGACAGCTTTGGTCTGGGTATCGAGGAAGTCGAGGCGAGTGACCTGAACATTGTCTACAGCTTTAGTTTGAGTCTCTAAGAACTCAAGGCGAGCTTCCTGAACGTTCTCGACGGCTTTAGTTTGCGTATCCAAGAAGTCGAGGCGATTTTGTTGGATAGAGGAGGGACGGACTTCAGCGGCGTTGGCGATAGGGGCGAAAGTGAGGGTAGCAGCGGATAAAGCGAGAGCAGAGAAGAAAAGGTTTTTCATGAGATGGCTCCTTGAGGAATCAATGTGTTTGCTTCATTGATTTCAGAATGCCAGTGATACAGGGTCGCCTTCTGAGGATGACTTAAGGGGTATCTGAGAAGACGTGAATAGCTTTTGGGGACAGTACCCAGCGAATCCTCAGTGTCTACTCATAGAAGAGCGAGAGTGCCTATCCCCAGCGTTTTGAAGTGAGAGCCAATTCAATTAAGTGTGATATGCAGCATATTAGTAATTTGTTCCTTGTTCCTCGTCAGGCGCTGCTTTGTATGGCTATAGCTCCTATCATCAGGTCATTAGACGACTACTTTTGCTCAATCGTAGTGATGCTCTTGCGAAAAGGTGGACACATGTCCGACTTTTCTACTCTGCGCAAAAAGGTGGACACATGTCCGACTTTTCCGCTCTGCATAAAAAGGTGGACACATGTCCGACTTTTCCGCTCTGCATAAAAAGGTGGACACATG
>CALDSK010000049.1 GCA_937911865.1 uncultured Synechococcus sp. | reverse complement strand
CTGCCGATTTGGCACTGCTACGAGCGCTCGTTTGAGTACTTCACGCTCTCCCAGGGCTGTAGCCAAATCTACACCAACATCCGCTCGGTCAAACAGGACTTTAAAGACCACAGCCCGCAGTACATGGTTGCCGTTCCGCGCCTGTGGGAATCGATTTACGAAGGCGTACAAAAGAACTTTCGCGACCAGCCCGAAAGTAAGCAAAAGCTGGTGAAGTTTTTCCTTGGCAAAAGCGCAGAATACATCCAGGCCAAGCGCACGATAGAAGGCTTAGACCTAGACAACATGGAAAGCTCGGCTAGCGAGAAGCTGATGGCCCGACTAAAGCTGGTTTACCTGTGGCCGATTCATCAAATTGGCGATCGCATCGTTTACAGCAAAATTCGCGAGGCCATGGGCGGTAAAGTTGACTACCTGGTCAGCGGCGGCGGATCTATCGCCGACTATCTGGAAGACTTCTACGAAATTGTCGGCATTGAAATCCTCGGCGGCTACGGCCTCACCGAAACTTCTCCCATCACTCACGTTCGCCGCCCCTGGCACAACCTGCGCGGCGCAGACGGTCAGGCCATCCCTGGCACAGAAACCCTGATTGTCGATCCTGAAACCCGTCAGCCGATCCCAATTGGCAAACCCGGGCTAGTGCTCGTGCGGGGCCCTCAAATTATGCAGGGCTACTACAAAAATCCGGAAGCCACCGCCAAAGCCATCGACGCCGAAGGCTGGTTTGATACGGGCGATCTGGGCCGACTCACTCACAAAGGCGATCTGATCATCACCGGACGCGCCAAAGACACTATCGTGCTCACCAACGGTGAAAACATTGAACCCACACCCGTCGAGAATGCCTGCCTGCGAAGCCCCTATGTCGATCAGATCATGCTTCTGGGTCAAGACCAAAAGAGCATCGGGGCGCTGATCGTGCCGAATAAAGAAGCGCTAGAGCAGTGGGCTAATGGTAAAGGACTCGATATCAGCGACCTCAACAGTAAGCCTATTCAAGATTTGTTCAAGAAAGAGCTGAAGCGAGAAATTGCTAATCGCCCTGGCTACAGGCCAGATGAGCAGATTAAGACATTTGCCTTACTAGACGATCCTTTCACCATCGAGAATGGACTGCTGACGCAAACCTTAAAAGTCAAACGGAATAAAGTGCGCGATCGCTATCAAGAAACGATCGATCGCCTGTACAGCTAGTCTGCGCGAGTCAGATTTAGCGCTAGGCAGCCTGCTGGTCGGGGGGTAGGCGCTGCTCGCTTACTCTGCGATCGCTAGGCGCTTTTTCGTACGCAAAGATGCCCTTCACCTCAGATAACCGCAGCAGCGCTGAGCTATCTGGGTAACGCTCGCAGATAAACTGAATCAAATCATCAACCGTACAAGCATTCGTGCTGCCGCCGTTCCAGCTATGAAACTCACTGTGAATGGATTCTTCTAGCGTGATGATGTTGTCGACCGTTGCGGCCAAATGAGGATAGTGATGGGACGAAAAAATATGGTGTCCCGCCAGCCGCAGCTGAGTCCTGTTGTGTCTCGTCTGTTTTATCGATGAAACCTGACAGGTGTCCTTGTCCCGCTTTCTAGCGTCTTTCTTTGCCCGATCGATTCTTCTCTGACGGCTTGCTTGCGCATCAATAATCGCCTGGAAAGTGCTCTTTCCAGCCACATCGACTGCCTTACACCATTCTCGCCTGTCCTTACTCTTCAGCGTTTTAGCCAGGTCTTGACTGAGGCGATAAAACCCATTCAGCGAGTAGTAGCGAACGCCATCAATATCGTCAAAATCGACCCCTATCTGTAGCGGCTGCTCAGACCGACGCAGCACTTCGAAAGACCGGTTCAACCGAGCGTAGCTAGTACTTAAAATGGCAACCGTGTCTTTCTTGGATAAAAAGTGCCTATCATTACGCAGCATCAGCGACGAGCTGTTTTCAAGCACCGTTGTTTTGACAAAGGCATTGCGGATTTTTTCACGATGGTGGGTGACAAACTCACGAATTTTGTCCCAGAGGGATTTCTTCTGGTGAGTGTCTAGATATTTTGCGATCGCAAAAGCACCCTGCGCTGAAAAAATTCGATTTCCCCAGGTCTTATTGCTATAGACAAAATGGTCGTGCTCTTTCAGTTCCCACTCATCGTCAGGATCAGCATCAAAAAACGCAATCACCTCGTCTAGCTTTTCCACCGAAATCTCAAGCGCCGTCGCCAAATCCTTCTCTTTAATCGTAAACTTTGAACCTCTTCTCGCCACGCTACGCCTCCGCCGCAATGCTGCGGTACATCAAATTGATTCGGTCAAAAATGCGAGCGCTTCCCGATTCCTTATTGTCCGGGTGATACTTCTTGCTGAGCTGACGGTATGCCTGCTTAATTTCCTCATCGCTGGCTGTCTTAGCATCTAATCCAAACACGGTCCAGGGCTTGAAATACTCAAAAATATCAATGCCATTAATGCAGTCGTCACCGACCTGCGACGCCTCACCGGGCAACGTACCAACAAACTGGCGATGCAGCTGCTCCCACGATGTTTTAAGCCGTAGATTGAGCGTATCCATCCCGTCGGTGGCCATCTTAAAGGCACCCGACTTACGCAACGCGGTGGTATTTTTCACTTCAAAATGAGCAAACACAGCGTCTTTGAGCGCCTGCATGGAAAGCGCCTTTGGTTTCTTAGTACGCTGATTGTTGAGCACAAAAAGCGCAAACGTTTCTAACGTCCGTGCGTCTATGCCTTCCGAGCTAGAAAGCTGCTGAATTCTATCGAGAATAGCTGGGCTAATCGATCTTTTGGCCACGAGAAATCGCTCCCTGACAAGTAAAGTCCTGAAATAAGTTGAATCCTGATAAGTAAGAGCTTTGCTCTACGCCCGTAGTCGTAACGCCGTCTGTGAAAGAAACAGCAGGACAGGCAAGATGAATGTGAAAAAGCTTGTATTAAACAATGCCCACTCAAGCGGATTATTTTTATGTTGACTTCTACAGACAAACCCGTGGGTTCTCAGCGTCTATCTTTACAACAAACTACCGGGATGGCGCTTTCCGCTAAAGATTAAGTGAAATTGATACTTTCTGCGGTTTTACACCAAGAATTGTCCTTATTTCAGTACAGCCAAGCGGGCAGTATCGACCTCAAGAAGCCCACGCTCATTTGCGTAATGACCCCAGATACGATAACTAATGTTGATGGGTGGGCATGTTTGCTAAATAGGCTTAGCTCGTCTTAATCTTTACTCGCATCAATCTGATTCAATAGACTTTGATTGAATCACTTAGAGTACTTCTAACTTTTATTTACTTAGACCGTCATGGATGTTTCACAGTCTCAACTACTGCTCAAGCGCGTCGTCAATATCAAAGCAGTGGTCACCCCCCTCTGGAAAGAAGAGGCTCAAAAGCAATTGCAAAGTCAGCTCAACCAAATCGACGGTCGCTTGCAGCAGCTAGAAATGCAAAGCCAGCGGATCCTCACTGAAATGCAAAAGCAGGGGTCTAACCCAACGGATGCTGCTGTCTCTGCTCAAATCAGCAGCGTCCAGGGCAAACTCAATCAGGACAAAAGCCAGCTGCTCCAGCAAAAGAACCAGCTGCTTCAGCAGCTTCAGCAGGTACAAACCCTGGAGCTTGACAAAGAAGTCAGCCAGGGGCAGATCGACGGCTTCTTCCGAATCTCCGTCGGGGATCACATGATCAAAAAGATGCAGGTTGAAATTTTGCTGCGCGACGGCATCGTTGAAGACATTCGCGGCGAACTGTAAGCCGAACCGAAAAGCCGAACTGAAAAGCCAAACTGAAAAAGAGGGGGGCAAAACTGCCCCCGCAACGGGATACAATTAGTCGCTGGCGATTGCCAGAGCGCTGTTGTCGATTAGTAACCACCCATCCATGATTCGCGAAGTCTTCATGCCTGCTCTCAGCTCCACCATGACTGAGGGGAAAATTGTATCCTGGGCCAAGTCAGAAGGAGACAAAGTAGAAAAAGGTGAAACCGTTGTCGTTGTCGAATCTGACAAGGCCGACATGGATGTAGAGTCCTTTTATGAGGGCTATTTGGCTATCATCATGACCGAAGCTGGGGAAATGGCTCAGGTCAACGATGCGATCGCCTACCTCGCTGAAACCAAAGAAGAAATAGCAGAAGCCAAACAAAAGGCCGCTGCCGGGTCCAACGGGGCCGCACCCGCCGCAACGCCTGCACCTGCAACACCTGCACCTGCAACACCTGCACCTACAGCGTCTGCCCCAGCGGCAGTCCAACCTAGCGCAGCGCCTTCTGGCCGAGTCATTGTATCTCCTCGCGCCCGCAAGCTAGCCAAAACTCTAAAAGTAGACATCAACACCGTCAACGGCAGCGGTCCCCACGGCCGCATCGTCGCCGCAGATATTGAACAAGCGGCCGGTAAAGCGCCCACTCCAACGCCTGCCGAGCAAAATGTCGCCGCTCAGAATGCCGCCGCCGTTGCCGTCGTCCCTGGCGCGTCCAAAGCCTCAGCCCCTGCGGTGGCACCTGCTACGCCCCCTGCGGCCCCTGGCGAACTGGTCGCCTTCAACACACTTCAGCAGGCTGTCGTCCGCAACATGGACGCCAGCCTTACGGTGCCCGTCTTCCGCGTAGGCTACACCATCACCACCAATGAACTAGACAAGCTGTACAAGCAAATCAAGCCCAAGGGCGTCACCATGACCGCCCTGCTAGCCAAAGCCGTCGCCGTTACGCTGACCAAGCACCCGGTTGTAAACGCTAGCTTTGCACCGAGCGGTATTCAGTACAGCAACAGCATCAACATTGCCGTGGCAGTGGCCATGCCCGACGGTGGATTGATTACGCCCGTACTGCGCGGCGCAGACCAGATGGATATTTATTCACTGTCTCGTACGTGGAAAGATTTGGTGAAGCGATCGCGCTCCAAGCAGCTCTCGCCCGAAGAGTACAACTCTGGCACCTTCACCCTCTCTAACCTGGGCATGTTTGGCGTCGATAGCTTTGATGCCATCTTGCCGCCCGGTCAAGGCTCCATTCTCGCCATCGGCGGCTCTCGCCCACAGGTCGTTGCCACACCCGATGGCATGATGGGCATCCGCAACCAAATGCGCGTCAATATGACCAGCGATCATCGCATCATTTACGGCGCAGATGGCGCGGCCTTCCTAAAAGACCTGTGCGATTTGATTGAGAACAATCCTCAGTCTTTGACACTGTAAGCACTACTTTGTTGTATAGATAGATTTTGTACAGATAGAGCTTTAGAAGGATTCGTTTGTTGAAGCGGCTCCTTCTTTTTGCTTTTTTTTAAGTCGCATCTGCCCTTTAAAGTTACTTGAGCTCAGGCGTCAGCGAAAGATTGCGATAGACTCGCTCGATTGGAAAACTGAGCTTGATACTTTTAAGCTCGACGATATCTCCTGGCTTGTAATTAAGAATAAGCCAGTCGCCAGTATCACTTTTACGATACAGGTCCATTTCAATACGGGTGGTGCTAACTAGTAAATAGTCTTGTAAGCAAGGATTGTGTCGGTACATTCTGAACTTGCTGCCGCGATCGTAGGCTTCTGTACTATCAGAAAGGACTTCTACAATCAAGCAAGGATAGGTAATGTATTGAGGCGTTGTCCTATCTCGTTCGTCACAGGTGACGCTGGCATCGGGGTAAGTGTAATTGTTAGTGTCGAGGATGTTTACCTTAATATCAGAATTACCAGTAATACAGCCGCCGCTCGCTAGGTGCTCATCAAACATGGCTGTAAATCTGATGGCTATACGGCCGTGGTTTACGCTACCGCCGCTCATGGCGTACACGTAACCATCGATGTACTCGTGCTTTTCTCGCTGCTTTTCTTCCCAAGCAAAGTATTCTTCGGGCGTGAGCTGTAAAGAATTTTCCTTTGCTGCAATCATCTTTAGCATTACTCCGAATCAATCATTGCTCATTTGCTTTAATTTTAACGGTGCTACGCATAAAGAGAGAAAGTGCAGTCCTAGCCAGGTAGTTTTTATCATACTGACTTAATGGATGCAGCTTTGAGCACTTAGCTTTGGCTACATCCATTGAGGTACAGTTTTCTATCTAAAAGCCTGTGAAATTAAGATGTGGTCATCATCTATTCTGTTTCTATAGGTTCAAACAACACTTTAGGAATCACGCCGTGAATGCCTTTGACAATATCGACCACTTGAGAGACTTCAAAGTCAATTGCCGCGCTGCCGAGCAATAGTGCATCTTGCTCAGTTAACTCATATTCGTTATTGACAATGCGCAAGGACTCTCGCACAGAGTCTTTCATTGCTTCGTCTAAATCTTCATTCAAGCCAACGGCTATCCAGGCGTCTTCAATCTCACCCATGGGATGCTCTAGCGTCATGTCTTTGTGCACGGTTAGCTCAAATGTGGGCGTGAGCGAGCATTCTATAGCGGTTAGGGCGACCTCTCCATTTCCCTGTGCGCAGTGCGGGTCACCAGAGTAAAAGAGTCCACCGGGCACCTGCACAGGTAGATAAAGGCTGCTGCCAATACCTAGCAGCTTGATATCAACATTGCCACCATAGTTTCCAGGTGGGATGGAATTTACCGATTCCTCGGGATTCGCCGGAACCACGCCCATGATGCCCATGAAAGGCTTAAGCGGGATGCCCAGAGCTGGCTGCTCATTACTGGGCCTGAAGACGCCGATTTCATTTG
Source organism: uncultured Synechococcus sp. (assembly GCA_937911865.1). GTDB lineage: Bacteria > Cyanobacteriota > Cyanobacteriia > Phormidesmidales > Phormidesmidaceae > Phormidesmis. The sequence goes on along the minus strand of CALDSK010000049.1, from coordinate 18,195 downwards.
TTGTATCTAGTGGAATGACTTTGGTATAAATGTCTGCATTATTTACCGGAAACTCTCCAGGCAGAGAGCCTTTGCCATGACGATTAGAAATAACACCGTAAGGGACTCGATAGTCAATATCGAGTGTTTTAATCTCTAGTACGTCGCCAGGCTCAGCACCCTCTACATAGATAGGCCCCGTAATAACATGTGGGCCTGGGCCTGTTTTCTCCACATTAGCTTTTACTTCAAGCTGGTCGGGCAGAATGTCTTCTTGATTGATGCCCTGACCGGTTAAAAACTCAATAGTATCACCCTGATCAGACAAGATTCCCTCGTGGGAAACGGTTTCTATCGTCACCTGATCGCCCGATTGAACGGTTAGGATTGGCGCACTGTCTGGCCTGAAGAGTTCACCCCAAATAACATGTTCGGGCGTTGATTCCACGGTGTGCGTCTGACCGGATGTTGAAGTGGTCTCCTGAGAAATTTCTGGTGACATTTCAAAAGCAGAAACGCCCATAAAACTGTTAACAGCCCAGAATGAGAGAAAAACGGCGATGCCAGCCGTAAAGGGTGATCGCAGCGCCTTTTTCTGTAGAAAACGTTTAATCTGTAGCCAGCTCATTCTCTTATTAGGCAAACTAAGCAGCCGCCTTATGAGTTCTGACAGACTAAACTTTGTGTTTCTCATAGCAACCTTCTTTTTTGCAACGTAGAGGCTACGTACAATAAACGATGTTTTGAGGCATGGATATGTATTAAAAATTACAGAGATGACAGTTATTTTCCCGGAGAAGCAGGTTCTTTACGACGGCTTGCGATCGCCTCTATATACGGGCCTCTCCATGCGTCAGCAAAAGTCTCTCTAAAAAATTTCTATCGTTGACTACTGACTCTTTACCTCTAAATATTCAAGCAAAGCCGTTTTAAAGGGCAAAAGATTTTTGTAGGTTTGCATCTCTCTTTTTAAAGATTGAACAGCCTTGGCCAACTGCCCTGCTGCATCCGGGACTTCGACCACTTGTGAGAGTGGATACACAAAGCTGCGGATCGTAAACAAAATGCCACCGCTAATCGGTAACCGCCTGATAGTTTGTCGCTCTACTCTAAGCCACAGGCAACGTCCTGCATTCTCAGCAGTGATATCAGAATTAAAAAGCGTTGTGTACTTAGCCTGCGTCAGATGTAGTGCTGGCGAGTCCACAATATTCCAATTAAATCGCAACCCTGAAAAGTCTTCTTTCAGGCGAGAAAACACGTTGTCTACCGGACAGGCAAGCAATCTAGTGTAGTCAGGAACGCTCTGGTGAATCTGGCCCATCGGCTCTCCCAGTTTCTCTTTTAGTACCCATCGCAACGGAAAGCAAACAGAAGCTGCCGCTAAACGGTAGCCTGCCGCCGAGGGCATCATTAGACAGAGATCTTCTTGAACCAACCGCCCTGCTAAATCTAAAGGAGACTGTTTAAAGGCTGAATACACCCAAGTCTGCCCTGTTCTCAAATTACGAATACCTAGCCCGGCTTCCAAGGTTTGATAAGTATCTGGGAAGTGTTGTAAAAGATGATCTGTCAACAAAGATAAAATCTCTTTTTGTTCAAGCTGAGTATTATCTTGTGCAACGAATACATCGCTGTAGCAATGTTGCAACAACCGCTGTTTTTCAAGTAGCTGCACGCAAAAATCTTGGTCAATTTCAATCCAGTCTTCTACAGTAAGAGACTTTAATCCCATTTTTGGGCGTCCCCGCTCTTTCACAAACGGCAGGTACATGGTGATTGAGGTTGTATATCTAATATTAGGTTATTAGGTCGAATACTAAATAGTGCTCCCTGTAGAAGTCTGTATACGGATCTACCATTCGTCCTGCATCTTTCAGTCTTCCGCGTCAGTCTTCAGCATCAGTCTTTAGCGATAGAGACCATGCTAAGCGCGGCGGCTTCAGCGACTTTGATGCCATCTACCGCAGCTGAGAGAATGCCGCCAGCGTAACCGGCGCCCTCACCAGCTGGATATAACCCTTGCGTGTTTAAGCTTTGAAAGTGCTCGTTGCGCTTGATGCGAATGGGCGAAGAGGTGCGGGTTTCAACGCCTGTAAGCACCGCGTCGTGCATCGCAAAGCCTTTTATTTTTTTGTCGAAAGCAGGAATGGCTTCGCGGATAGCTGCGATCGCATACGCCGGCAAACTCTCACCCAAATCACACAGGTGCACGCCGGGCCGATAGGTCGGCTTCACCTGACCCAATTCTGTAGAAGGCCGGCCGGCCAAAAAATCACCTACCAGCTGACCGGGGGCTTCGTAAGTGCTGCCACCCAGCTCAAAAGCCTTACTTTCTAACCGGCGCTGAAGCTTAATACCGCCCAGCGGATCGTCTGGATAATCTTTTTCGGGCGTAATACCCACGACGATTCCGCTATTAGCATTGCGCCCGCTGCGCTCGTACTGGCTCATGCCGTTGGTCACCACGCGCCCTTCTTCAGAGGTCGCAGCCACCACCTGTCCCCCGGGGCACATGCAAAAGCTATAAACGCTTCGCCCGTTAGAACAGTGATGCACTAGCTTATAGTCAGCCGCGCCTAGTATCGGGTGCCCGGCGTTCTCTCCATAGCGCCGTTCATCAATTAGCGGCTGAGGGTGCTCAATCCGAAAGCCAACGGAAAACGGCTTAGGCTCGATATATACCCCTTGGGCATTCAACATTTCAAACGTATCGCGAGCGCTGTGGCCAACCGCAAGCACAACATGATCGCTGGCAATAAACTCACCGCTTTCTAGCGTCACGCCCTGCACCCGACGAGTCTCTCCTTTCGTTTCAATCTCCACAGTCTCTACTCGGCTTTGAAAGCGAATTTCACCGCCTAGTTCAATCACTTGCTTCCGAATATTTTCAACAATCTTCACCAGCCGATACGTACCGATATGAGGCTTGCTAATATACAAAATCTCTGGCACTGCGCCTGCATTCACCAGTTCGTGCAACACTTTTCGCCCGTGGTGATCGCTGTCTTTTATTCGGCTGTAGAGCTTACCATCAGAGAACGTGCCCGCACCGCCCTCGCCAAACTGCGCGTTGGAAGCAGGGTTGAATTTGCGCTTACTCCAAAAGCCAAAGGTGTCTTGCGATCGCTCATGTACTGCCTTCCCCCGCTCTAGCACAATCGGCTTAAACCCCATCTGGGCCAGCAGCAACGCCGCAAACATTCCACAGGGCCCAACGCCAATCACAATCGGCCTTGTGCTCAGGCTCTCAGGGGCTTGTGCCACATAGCGATAGGCCATATTCGGTGTCGGCGAAACGCGGCCCGTTTTCTTAAACTGTTTCAGCAGCTGCTTTTGCTTTGGCGTTTCAATATCGAGCGCATACACCAAAGAGATCGCATTCTTTTTACGGGCGTCATAGCTGCGCTTAAATACAGAGTAGCTGGTGAGCTCTCGCTCAGAAATTTTCAGCTTTTGAAGCACCGCTGCTTTCAAATCTTCTTCGGTGTGATCTAGCGGTAGTTTGACTTCTTTAAGACGCAGCATGGGCAGAAACAGAAGATCTAAAAAGTTGGGAGCGGCCTGGTTAGCAGCAGATTGAGACTGTAGAACAGGACTATAGATTATAGAATTGCCATGGGCGGTTGGGCGCGGATTCGCTCATTTCTTAAACCGCTTGCTTAACTGCTTACTTACCGATGCAAAAGCGACTGAAGATTTCATCGAGCATAGATTCAGTCATTTCTTCTCCGGTCACTTCGCCCAAAGCATGAATAGCCGCGCGCAAATCAATCGTCCAGAAGTCGAGTGGCAGCTGATCTTTTATTGTATTTTCGACCTGAATTAAAGAGGTTTCAGCTCGAAGTAAGGCGGCAGCTTGGCGCTGGTTGATCGCGATATCGGTATTAGCAGCGGTAAGATTACCCGCATTAGCAGCGGTGAGAATAGCAGATTCAAGCTCAGAGATACCAAAATTTTGAGCAGCCGCCGTACGGACAGTAGGACTCGCTTGCTGGATAGGCATCTCACCGCTTGGCCAGGTAGCCGACGAATCACTGCCATCTAACAGGCCATCTAGCAGATCGATTTTGTTGATAACAATAATGTGGGGCTTATCTTTTATCTGCTCGTAGAGCAGGTCTTCAGCTTCGCTCCAGCCAGCGATCGCATCTACGGTCAGCAGCACCAAATCAGCAGCTTGAGCCGCGGCCTGAGATCGTTCAATCCCAATTTGTTCAACTTCATCTGTTGAGTCTCGAATACCGGCAGTGTCGAGCACTTGAACCGGAATCCCCCCGACAATCAGCTGCGATTCAACCACGTCGCGCGTGGTACCAGGTAGCCGGGTAACAATAGCGCGATCGCTCTGACTCCAAGCATTCAATAGGCTCGATTTGCCCACATTGGGCTGACCGATGATCGCAATTTTCAACCCCGCCCGAAGCAGCTCGCCCTGACGAGCAGTCGATAAAATTTGAGTGATTTGAGCGTGGATAGACTGCAACTGCGATCGCACCGCATCTTCATCAATCGGCGGTAAATCATCCGCAAAATCAACCCGCGCCTCCACCGAGGCGAGCACATCTAAACACTGGCTGCGTAGCTGCTTGATCGCATCTGCGAGCTTACCGCGAATGCCCATTAGCGCATTTTGAGCAGCCTGCGGTGACTGCGCCCCAACCAAATCGGCAATACCCTCCGCCTGGGTCAAATCTAGCCGTCCGTTGAGAAATGCCCGCAGGGTAAATTCCCCTGGTTGGGCCAGGCGAGCGCCCTGCTGAATGCACAGCTGAAGCACCTGCTGCACGGCCATGATGCCGCCGTGACAGTGAAATTCCACCACATCCTCGCGGGTGTAAGATCGGGGTGATTTCATCAGCAGTAACAGCGCTTCATCTACCGGCGCTTCGCTACCAGCAGGCTGCACATAGCCATACAAGATACGGTGGCTTTCCCAAGGTTGATTGCCTGGCGTACGAAATAGCTGCTGAGCAATGGTGATTGCACTCACACCAGACAGCCGGACAATACCTACGCTGCCCTGCTGAGGCACAACCGCAGTCGCGATCGCAGCAATTGTTTCTGATTGATAAATTTGCTGAGCCAAAGGTTAAATCAAAGAAATTTGAGAGGTGTCCAATACACTTTTCTACGGTACCGTGGAACCTATGCGCTTCCTATACGATTAGGGTAATTGAGCGCTAATTGAGCACTCATCTTGAGCACTCATCGACCGCTAACTGGGCGCTGAGTGCGAGTGTCTTCTATTGTTTCAAGCTGTAAAGTTAGTAAGGCTTTTTTATAAGGTCAGCACAAAATTGCCGCACAGCGGTTCGATGACTCAGAGCATTGCTATAGAATAGGTTCAATGGACAGATATCTCTCTGGTCTCATGACGAAGTGTTAAGCAAAATGTAACACTTATAAACAAGGTAGAGGTTTAGAGAGATAGAGATATCGCCCGTGCGTACTATGCTACATCCCCCCTCAAAATCTAATGATGCGGGCAGCGGGGTAAAATCCGAATCTTATGCGCTAATTGAGCGGCCTATCAGGTCAAAAGCAACAGCCTCAAAGCGTCGCTCACTCCCCAACAATTTTTTACTAAAAAGGCTAGACGTCCTGTACTGGAAGCGGTTACTGCGCTACCTGTACATTCGTTTTTTGCGAATGCAGGGCAGTCCTGCTGCGATCGCCAGAGGGTTAGCAGCGGGTGCGTTCGCGGGCGCTTTTCCACTGCTAGGCTTTCAGACCCTGATTGGAATTGCGATCGCCGCCCTCTTTCGAGGTAATAAGGTGATGGCTGCTGTCGGCACCTGGATCAGCAACCCGCTGACTTACGTACCGCTCATGGCGCTGAACTTCCATGTCGGTCAGTGGCTTTTGCGCATACCAGACACCATCGTCCTACCAACTTCTGCCTCTGGAATCAACGAATGGATGGACCTTGGGATGTCAGCAATGGCTGCCATGATGGTGGGTTCTTTGCTCGTAGGCACCATCGTTAGCATTCTGGCTTATTATCTAGGCTTGGCGATCGCTCATCGGGCACGCGCTGCCAAAGCAAAGAAATAACTCAGCGAAGAAATAACTCAGCAAAGAAATAACTCAACCAAGAAACAATTCAGCAAAGAAATAGTAGAGCTACAAAATAGTTCAGCTATTGCTGGACGATCGCTGAGTGATGTATCACCGCAATGCATCAGCGTGGCATCTCGAAGTTGTAAGTGAACTGAGCGTTGCAAAAACAGTAACCTTCCCTAAAGTCCCTCAAAGCCTGGCTAATCTAAAACAGTTGTTCTGTTTAGACAAATCTGGAGACTTGGTATGGTGAAGCTAACTCAATGGCAAATGGGTGCGGGCTGGCAAGGTGGGTTGATGATAATAGCACTGACACTAGGACCGATTGTTGGTGGCCTGCTGCTATCGCCTAGAGCCACACTGGCACAGTCTCCAGCACCTATAGCTCAGCAGTCTGAGCGAGTACTGAGCGTGACCGGAGAAGGTACTCAAATGCTCCAGACGACGCTGACCCAGGTCTCGTTGAGCGTGATTGGAGAAGGTCAGACGGCTCAAGACGCGCAGCAGCAAGCAGCGCAGCGGCAAACGGCGGTGATTGAATGGCTGCGATCGCAAAACGTAGACAAGCTAGAAACCACAGGCATTTCTCTCAATCCTCGCTACGACTACACAAACGACCGGCAGGTGCTTAGAGGCTACGAGGCCAACCAAACCGTTAGCTTTAGAATTGCCACCGAGCAAGCGGGTGCGATTATGGATGAAGCTGTCAACGTAGGTGCAACACGCATTGACGGTGTCAGCTTTGTCGCTGAAGACGAGGCAATTGAAGCAGCCCGTCAGCAGGCACTAGCAGCGGCAGTGGAAGACGCGCAGCAGCAAGCAGACACCGTATTGAGTGCGTTAGGGCTTTCGCGACAGGAAGTCGTGAACATCACGATTGGGTCGACAAGTGCACCGCCACCACGTCCCGTACAGGCAAGAGCCATGGCCGTCGCTGAAAGCGACGCAGCCACCACACCAATTGTTGGACAAGAGCAAACTATTCGTGGCCAGGTTACCCTGCATATTCGCTATTAGCGCTGACGTTTATGGCGCGCTCCTTGCCTATAGCGGCACTGACTTTAGGCCAGGGACGCTATAGGCATTTTCTAAAGCGCTCAACGTTAGAAAGAACAATCTACAATTCAACAGAGAAATAAAATAAAGGAGACAACGTCAAGGAGACAACATTACGTACGTTCACTGACCGTTAAGTCACAAGTTAGGTCATCAAGAGAGGGCAGTGCTAAGGACATCACCCCCTACGCAAAGGGCGCGCCGACCTGATACTGGGTAAAATACAGTTGGGTTGATACGAAGGTTGCATGCTAGAGAAAACGCTCAAAGAACGCTACAGGCTGACGCGCATTTTAGGCGCTGGCGGGTTTGGGCAGACATATTTAGCAATCGATACGCAGCAACCAAAACGACCACAGTGCGTGGTGAAGCAGCTGAAACCCGCCAGCCAGGATAAGACGTTTTTGTCAGTGGCGAGGCGACTGTTTGACACCGAATCCGATACGCTAAAAAAGCTAGGGAGCCATGCTCAAATCCCTAACTCCATCGATTTTTTCGAAGAAGATAATGAATTTTACCTAGTCCAAGAGTATATCGATGGTCAGTCTTTAGAAGATGAAATTGGTCAACTTGGAAAGTTTACAGAAGAACAGGCGATCGCACTTCTAAAAGATGTCTTACCTGTTCTAGGCTTTATCCATAAAAATCACGTAGTGCACCGCGACCTAAAACCCGACAACTTGATTCGCCGTCGCAGTAGCAGTGAAAGTAGTTGTCAGGGTAACGGCGACATCGTACTCATTGACTTCGGCGCGGTCAAACAAATTCGCACAAAACTAATTACTGGAGAAAAAACAAATTTAACCATTGGCATCGGGACTCAGGGCTACACGCCCAGCGAACAGCTCTCGGGCAAACCGCGCTACAGCAGCGATATCTACGCATTGGGCATGACGGTCATCCACGCCTTGACCGGAAAGTCTCCAACCGACCTGCCAGAGACACTCGGTAGCCTGGAGCCCGCTTGGCAAGACTATGCTGAAGTCAGCCCTGGGCTAGCTATCCTGCTCGGCAAGATGACGCGCCACTATATTCATCAGCGCTATCAAACGATTGAGGAAGTTCTCCATGACCTCGGTCGATTAGAAGACCTGCCCGCCGAAGCAGCTGAAGCGGTTACCTGCATAGAGACTGCTTTGCCACAGGCGGTGGCACCTAAAGAGACCAAAACCGTCATTGTGCGTTGGCGCATGAGAAAAAGAGCGAAGCTACTAACCGTAGCCATTTCCGCACTAGTCACTAGCACCTGCATGCTCGCACTGCGCCAAGCTGGGGCTTTTGTCTCAGCGGAGCTAGCCATATGGGACAAAATGGTCAGCGCTCAGCCAGATCATGGCCCCGATCCACGGCTGCTGATTGTTGAAATTGAAGAAGAAGATTTACCCTCGCCGGGTAGCTTCACGCCGTCAGATGACACCCTGGCAAAGGCTATTAATAATTTGCAGGCCCAAGCGCCAGCTCGGATCGCAGTGGATTTGCTACGGCCACCTTCAGGCAGCGAGAAGAGTACAGCACTAAAAGAGAGTCTTAAAGACTCCAACGTGCTGGTGATTACAAGACTTAGCGATCCGGGTAGAAACAACACCGTTTTGCCGCCCGCAGGCATGAAGTTTGAGCAAATTAGCTTCAGCAACATTGTTAGAGATCGCGACTTTAAGGTGCGCCGACAGCTAATGCTCGACTTTCTCGATGAGGCGATTTTAACCGGGCCCAGTGGAGAGAACTTAGGAACCCCAATCGACGATAGCTTAGGATTTGATCCGGCTGAACAGCCGATTTTCTCTTTAGGAACAGAAGCAGCCATTCACTATTTAGAAAGATACGAGAATATAGGGCCCGCGGACGGAGAGATCTTGCAGCTAGGAGACGTTCGATTCGAGCCAATTACCCGATCATTTGGTGGCTACCAGAACGCCGATACCAGCGGCTATCAAACGTTTATGCGCTATCGATCGCTCGACAATGTAGCCAAGCGCATCAGCTTTAAGGAAGTACTTGACAACAGTTTTGACGCTGAGCTAGTAAAAGACAAAATTGTGATTATTGGCGTTACCGATGACAACAGCAGGGATGTGTTTTTAACGCCATACAATACCAGTGGCAACACGCAGCAAATGCATGGTGTAGAAGTACACGCCCAAATGGCGAGTCAGATTTTGACAGCGGTGATTGACGGTGAGCCTTTGCCCTGGGCCTGGCCAGACGAGCTGGAAGTCCTTTGGATAGTCGCTTTGACAGGAATAGGAAGTGGGCTGATGGTGCTGACTCAAAAAGGACCGATTTTAATTTTGTTTGGCGTGAGTGGGTTAGCGCTCACAGCCCTGGTGAGCATTACCTCTTTTAATGCTGGGGGCTGGGTGCCCATGACGGCACCGCTGAGCGCTTTTTTCTTTTCAGCAGCAGGTGCTCGTATTAGTAAAAGCTATCAGCGACGGCACTGGGAAGCTAGGCAGTCAGAGTCTGAAATCTTCAGCCCAGCGTGAACTGTGAACGCTCTGGAGAACGCGCCTGACAGCACACCTGAAAACATGCCTGAAAACGAGAAAGCCTACTGAGAAAACAGCTGGGCGATCGCAGTAATATTCTTCTCACCGTGTCCTTGTGCGATCGCTGATCGATAAATCTGCTGTGTAGCCAGCGTCATAGGCATAGCGCCTTCTTTTAACAGCACGCAGGCGTAGCGAAAGTCTTTTTCGACCAGGGTGATCGGAAACTGTGGCGCATAGGAGTGATTGACCATGCCTGCCCCTGCACCCCTAGCGGCTGGACTCATCACTGGAATTTCGCCCAGACAGTCCATTGCTTGAGCAGAGGAAATGCCGTGCTGACCTAGTGCCGCTAGCAGCTCAGCTAACGCAGCGACCTGAATGCCAAACAGCGCGTTGACCGCTAACTTCATAGCAGCCGCCTGCCCCACCGAACAACCCATATGGTGTATTGCGCCACTAGTAGCAGATAAAACCGGTCGAACGCTTTCCACAGCGTCAGCTTTACCACCTACCAAACAAATTAGCTTTTGAGCGTCAGCCTGAGGGCGCGAACCGACAACCGGTGATTCAAGAAAGGCTGCGCCTGTGTGGGCGATCGCAGTGCCCAATTCTTTGACATAGTCTACGGTGAGCGTACTCATTGCAACAGCAATTTTGTTAACGCCTAAGCCATGAATCGCGCCGCTTTTTGGCGCTAGCCACACAGCTCTTGAGGCTTCATTATCGGTCAACATGCTGATAACGACATCGGCTTGTTCAGCAGCTGCTTTCGGAGTCGCAGCGACATTGGCACCTTTTAGCGCTAGCGCTTCAGCTGGCTTAGTTGAGCGATTCCATACGGTGAGAGGATAGCCAGCGTCGAGCAGATTGGCGGCGATGCGAGCGCCCATAGCACCCAACCCCAAAACAGCGATTCTTTGAACGGTCATAGTAATTATCGAAGAATGACAACAGCCTCACTTTAATTACTGTGATTAGAGCAGTAAATAGTATTTAATGAAGTAGTCTCGTGCATTTGTTGCATGAATTGAAAGCTGGTAGTTCTCTGAGCTAATGGTTCTTTGAGCTGATAGTTCTTTGAGCCAATAGTCTCTAAAGAGAGCAATGGATATTTCAGTGTTGAAGCTGTTTGTGGCGGTGGTCAGGAAGGGAAGCTTTGCCGCGGTAGCACGCGATCGCAACATCGACCCGTCTTCGGTCTCTCGGGCGATCGCCACCCTCGAAACAGAACTAGGCAATCGACTACTTCAAAGAACCACTCGCAAACTCTCTCTTACCGAAGCAGGCATCACCTATTTTGAACGGATTGAGCCGCTAGTAGAAGAGATCCAGCAGGCAAGCGATGCGCTCAAAGATTTTTCTAGGCGACTAGAAGGAACGCTGCGAGCAACAGCATCAGTAGCCTTTGGACTAACGTGCATTGTGCCGATACTACCCGCTTTTAAGGCACGCTACCCACGTCTGACGATAGATCTGCTGCTGACCGATTCTGTTGTTGATCTGGTGGCAGAACGGGTTGATTTAGCGGTGCGGCTAGGCCGGTTAGAGGACTCTTCTCTCATTGCTCAGCGGCTAATGCCAGTGGAGTATCGGGTCTGTGCTAGCGCTGACTACCTAAGGAGGGCCAGAGAGAAGGTAAAAGAGAAAGCCGGAGAAAAAGCAGAAATACCGCAATCACCGAGTGAGCTTTCTCAACACGACTGTTTATGTTTTCCGCTGGCGGGATTTCGATCGCGGTGGATTTTTCGTGATAAAGCAGGACAGATAAGTGAGGTGGCAGTGCAAGGACGAATGGTAATTTCGAATGCGATCGCACTTCAACAATGTGCGATCGCCGGGATAGGCGTCGCCCTTTTACCCAATTGGCTAGTAGACGCTGATATTGCAGCAGGAAGGCTAGTGAATCTGTTCCCCACGTACGCAGTCACAGCGACTGACTTTAATACAGCAGCCTGGTTTGTTTACCCCTCTCGTAAATACGTACCGATGAAGGTGAAGGTTTTTATGGATTTTTTAAGGCAAACAAATCTGACTGCTTAGAATACTGGTACACGGAGTTACACGGAAAAGCAAACGCAACAAGTAGGCGCTAACAGAGTTCCTTAATGTCTACTTGCAATTTTCACAGCTACTTGCTAATTTCAGAAAAGACCGATCGGTCTTTAGCCATATGTCAAAGGCTCAAGTTACCAAGTCACACATCATTGAACAGGCGGCGACAGTGTTTAACCAACAGGGTTATGCAGGAACGTCTATGTCTGATCTGATGAGGGTGACGGGTTTAAAGAAGGGAGGAATTTATAACCACTTTGGCAGTAAGGATGAGCTGGCGATCGCAGCGTTTGACTATGCGGTAAAGAAAATGCATGAACATTTTCGGGGAGCGATGAAGGGGAAGCGGCATGCTGTAGACCGGCTGATGGCAGTACTCAGCGTGTACGAACGTATGGGCGAGCAGCCACCAATAGTAGGGGGCTGTCCGATTCTGAACACGGCAGTGGAGAGCGATGACACACATCCGGCGCTACGGGAGCGGGCGAAAGCGGCAGTAGATAGCTGGCGTCTTTTGTTCGAACGAATCATTGAAAAGGGAATCAACCGAGGAGAGTTGAAGGAAGGGACAAATGCAGATGAGGTAGCGACCGTTTTGATTTCTACACTAGAGGGGGCAGTGATGTTGAGTCGGCTATACAGTGACGACGAGTACGTGAGAAGAGCCTTAGTGCATTTGCGGCAGTATATTTTGTCGGAGGTTGCGGCGGCTTCCTAGAGTATGTCTGCCGCCGCGCCCAACCATCGATAGAATTGCGGCATTTTTGTACGACAAGCTGCCAAACAGAATTTTTTTTGATCAATTACAGACCGATCGGTCTTTTTAGGAGGGTCTATGTTGAAGCTTTATTATGCGCGTCCGTCTGCTTATGCTCGCCCCGTATGGCTAGCCCTACTAGAAAAAGGGCTAGTCTTCGAGCTAGTGCCGGTAGATTTGGGCGGGGAACAGTTTGGGGACACATTTCAAGCGATCAATCCGTTTGGCCATGTACCGGTACTGGTAGATGACGGATTTCGGGTAGTAGAGTGTCTGGCGATTTTGGATTATTTGGAGGCGCGCTATCCACAGCAGCCTTTGATGCCAGAAGATGCGGTGGCGATCGCCAAGGTCAGAATGGTGCAGTCGATATCTTTTTCTGAGCTGCTGCCAGCGTTTTTTAAGATGGTGGCCTATCCAAAAGATCCAGCGGAGACAGCGTATGGAAGGCAACGGATGATAAATGCATTGAGTTTCTTAGAAGAGCTGCTGGGTGAGAAGACTTTTTTTGCAGGAGAGAGGTTGACCATGGCCGAGATTGTAGCGGGGACTCTGGTCTACCGGGTAGATGCGTTGGGATTACCTTTAGCAAACTATCCTCAGCTAAACGCTTGGTCAAAGAGATTGTTATCGCGGCCCACATGGCAAGAGATTGAATTAAGCGTGCGGGAGTGGGTTCGCTTCAAACGAAAAATGCAGGTGCTGCCCAGGCTGTGGAACAGACAGCGCCGGATGAGAATGGGGCTACTGACTGACAATCGAAGCTGAGGCCACAGCTGAGAGCAAATCTAGGAGCAAAGCTATAGCAAAGTAAGGATGCATTCTTACTTTGCTAGTCGAGCTGGCCGCTGCTATATAACGGTTTCAGCCGATGATAGTATCCTAAGCAGCTCGACAGATGCTACAGGAGTCGAGCTAGGAGAAAAGGGAATGACATGACACCAGCCCAGAGCGTAAAAAAGCAGGCGAAAGCACCGGATGATTTATCTGAACTAGGTAAAGCTTGTGCAGAACCAGCACACGACTTTCTAGATAACAATGGTCAATACAGAAAATGTCTTTGGCTTTCTAGCGCTGGCAACCTACCTTGCAACGCTTGCACCTAGCAATCTTAGAGTTGTGTTTCCAGCGCTCAAAATGAACACCGTAGTAACGCAACTTCTAAAACACCGACGCAGCATCGGCATCAGTACATTTATGCTGTCTGTAGCCCATGCCAGCATTGTTCTGGGCTATCACCAGGCAGAGCTACTCGAACGGAATTTTTATATCCAAAGCACCAGCGGACTGCTAATTATCACGATTTTTGCCCTCCTAGCCTTCACCTCCAATAGCTGGAGCATCAAAAAGCTTAAAAAGAACTGGAAGCGGCTACATAGCCTGACGTACTTAGCGACTATGCTGCTGCCCTGGCATATTGCCGCCAAGATGGCCGGACGCTGGACGCCGTCAACAATGGTTGCCCTAGTGCTGACGCTGATGGTCCTCTGTATGTTCTGCTACAGAAGGTATTTAGAATGGGAAAGGTATATAGGAATATAGATATCCCATAATAAAAGCAACATCAAAAGCAACAAAGCACCGAGTAGCGAAAACAGCTGTAACTCGGTGCTTTGTTCGTTGTTCAGAGTAGAAATTCAGCCTATGCGGAGGCTACCATCTCTTTGAAACCTTTACCTGCGGAGAATGCGGGAACAGTGGTTGCCGGAATTTTGATCGTTTCGCCAGTTTGGGGGTTACGACCGTCACGAGCCTTGCGATCGCGCGGCTCAAAACTGCCAAATCCAACCAAGCTTACTTTGTCGCCACCCGCAACGGATTCCATAATCGACTCAATGACGGCCGACAGTACAGCGTCTGCATCTTTCTTAGAGACGTCTGCTTTCTCTGAGACCATATCGATTAGTTCAGCTTTGTTCATAGAATGGGTGCCTTAAAACTTCGATAGTAGTTTTAGCACAAGAGGTAGTAGATCACAAGTACTACAAGCTGTTTTTGCCCTCATATTTGACTGCAACTCAGCAATGACGTGCGGTAGCGCCGTTGCTGTGCAATGGTTTCAGCAAATGTTTAGGGAATCAGTAATCTCGAAAATAAATATATTTTGTTATGTAAAGATGGCATAAATCAGCCATTTTCGGCAGTTTATAACACCGCTACAACACTGCTCGACATCCCCCTCAACCGCTTGCTTTTCCTGATACACACTCGGTTAACAACAGCTTGCTTTTGGAGGCAGTGTCAGCAAGTTATTCGTTAAAACACTTAATTGCTTACGAAATATGAATTGCGTCCGGATTACAGAAACCTCCCGACAATAGGCCCGTCGTTAACCTCCATACCTCTCAATGTTTTGGTCTATTCCTTTTTGCGTCCTGTTTTACTGCGCCCTGTTTTACTATGAGCCTATTCGACTCTGAACTTCCTAACGCTGACCTAGCAGCCTTGAATACTGGGACAACCTTCGGGACAAATTCTGGCTCGTCGCTTACAGCCTCTACCCCTGACAATTCATCTTTGGCGCTTGTGAGCAGTCCGTCAGAGGCGATCGCTTTTGTCGATACTAGACTCTCTGCCATTGATACCCTAATCGCCGGGCTAGAAGATACTCAGGTGGTTTTGATAGAGTCTGGGCAAGACGGCATCAGCCAGGTGACCGCCGCGCTTGACAAATACAACAACCTCGATACTGTTCATATCTTTTCCCATGGTGCGGATGGCCAGCTGCAGCTGGGCGACAGCCTGCTCTCCCGACAGAATGTAGAGCACTACGGCGAGAGCCTCCAGCAATGGGCAGACGCCCTATCTGCCGAAGCCGACCTGATGATTTATGGCTGCAACTTAGCAAACGGGCCCGACGGCCTTTCTCTCATCAGCAAATTAGGAGAACTTACGGGCGCAGATATTGCGGCTTCTGACGACTTAACAGGCGCGTCAGGAGACTGGATTTTAGAAGCTACCTCTGGTGATATTGAAAGCACAGTAGCGCTCAGTGCCGCTGCTCAAGCCAGCTATCAGGGCGTGCTTTCACTGCTGAAAAATGGCGACTTTGAACAGGGACTTACGGGCTGGAAATCATCCAAAGGAGCGGCAACTATTACAACAGATGCCCGCTCAGGTGCAGCAGCCGTAGAAATTAGCGGTACCAGCAAAGGCATTAAACAAACGCTCGCGGCGGTTGCTGGCGAAACCTATACACTGACGGGTGCGGCTAAGACCTCTTCGAGCGGCAGCACTCGTACAGGTATCACTTTTTATGACGCCAACGGCGAGCGCCTTACTGGTAAGGCAAAAAAAATCCAGACGAATGATTGGAGCGAATTTTCACTCAAAAAGAAAGCGCCCACCGGCACCCAGTCTGTTCGAGTGTGGGCTTACAAAGCCGATCAGTCTGGCAGCTTCATCCTCGACAATTTATCACTTAGCACGGGCTCCGGAGCGCCCTCAGAACCGCCACCGGAGCCGCCCGCAGAAGTAGGATCAATTGGATTAGCAACGAGCACCCTTAATGTCAGCGAAGGCGATGGCAGTGTGACTGTCACGGTGAACCGAACTGGCGGCAGTCAGGGCGAAGCCACCGTTGACTATAGAACGGTGACCGGCTCGGCAACAGCCGGAGAAGACTATGAGGCAACTACCGGCACGCTTACCTTTGCCGATGGCCAGACTCAACAGTCTGTCGATATTTCGCTGCTTGACGACAACAGCCCAGAAGAGCAAGAAGTCTTTGGCTTCGCTATTGATAACGTTACCGGAAGTGCGACATTGGGCGCGCCGCGTACAGCGCAAATTGCGATCGCAGACAACGACGGCTTCACCTACAACGGCAATCAGTACGTACTCATTAGCAGCGCCAAAACCTGGCTACAGGCCCAGGCCGAAGCCGAACGACTGGGCGGCAACCTGGTGACCATCAACACCGCGCAAGAAGAAACCTGGCTAAAGCAAACGTTCGGCAAAGACGAAGGCTTCTGGATTGGCATCAACGACATCGACACCGAAGGCACGTTTGAATGGGCCAGCGGCGAAAGCGTCGGCTACACCAACTGGGCGCCCGGCGAGCCCAACAATGGACGCAGTGGCCAAGACTATGGCTGGATGAACTTTAGCGCAACCCGTCAGTGGGATGATGATTCACCAGAAGTCACTCGGCTTGGCATTATTGAAATCGGTGACTACAACGGTCCTCAGAACAGTCAGGGCAACGGCCTTAAAGGAGAATATTACAACAATACTAACTTCACCGATCTAGCAGTTACGCGCACCGATAGAACGATTAACTTTGACTGGGGCAAAGGCTCGCCAGCAGCGAATGTTGACAGCGATACGTTCTCTGTTCGCTGGCGCGGCAAAGTAGAGCCGCGCTACTCGGAGAACTATACCTTTCAAACAAACAGCGATGACGGTGTACGGCTATGGGTAAACGATCGACTCATTATCAACAAGTTCTTGGATCAAGATGAAACAAAACATACCGGTTCTATTACGCTAGAGGCCGGACAGCAATATGACATTCGGCTTGACTATTACGAGCAGAGCGGCGATGCGATCAGCGAATTGTCATGGTCTAGTACCAGCCAGGCGCTAGAGATTATTCCCAAATCTCAGCTGTATTCAGATCCGGTGGACAATCGTAAGCTAAGCAGTCAGTCAGTCATCAGCGGACTGAGAGCCCCAACCTCAATAGACTGGCTAACGGATGGATCGGAGCGCATGCTAGTTGCTGAGAAAGGCGGGGTTGTCAAACTCTATGAGAATGGCAGTCTACGCGGTACGCCGTTTATTGATATTTCGGATCAGGTGAATCGGGCGAGCGATCGCGGCCTGCTAGATATCGCCGTTCACCCAGACTTTGCCAACAACCCCTATGTCTATCTACTCTTTACCTACGATCCGCCAGAAGTGTTTGACAACGTTGGCACAGAAGCTGGCCCAGACGGCACCAACAACCGGGCTGCTCGCCTGGTACGCGTAACTGCTGATAAAAGCAACAACTATCGAACCGCAGTAGCAGGCAGTGAAGTTGTTCTACTCGGCAAAAATAGCACCTGGGACAACTTCAACGGATTTGTCAACAGCACCTTTAACTTCGACGAGCCTGAAGCTGGCGTATTGCCAGACGGCAGCTACCTAAGAGATTTTCTCAATGCAGATAGCGAGTCTCACTCCATTGGCTCTGTTGAATTCGGCCCCGACGGTGCGCTTTACGTCAGCAATGGCGACGGCGCATCCTACAATCAAGTCGATCCTAGAGCTACCAGGGTTCAAGATGTTGACAGTCTTTCTGGGAAAGTCCTTAGAATCAACCCTATCACTGGAAAGGGTCTCTCCGACAATCCATTTTTCAATGGGGATGCTGGTGCGAATCGTTCAAAAGTCTATCAGTCAGGCCTCCGAAACCCTTTCCGGATGACCGTCGACCCAGAGGATGGCAAAGTCTATATCGGCGATGTCGGCTGGACGATCTGGGAAGAGATCAACGCTGGTGCGCCTGGGGCCAACTTTGGATGGCCTTACTACGAAGGGGGCGATGGCAACAACGCCCGCACAGGAGGATACAAAAACTTACCCAGCGCTTCCAGATTTTACGACAGCGGTCGAACTATCACACCGTCTCTCTATGGACTCAACCATCTTGCTGATGGCATCAACGCTATCGTAATGGGTGACGTTTACACCGGAGATGCTTACCCTGAGCGCTACAAAGGCGATTTGTTCTTTGGCGATTTAGGCCAAGGCATCATTCGCAATATTAGCTTTGACAGTAAGGGCAAAGTCGACACTGTAGAAACTTTCGAT
>CALDSK010000048.1 GCA_937911865.1 uncultured Synechococcus sp. | reverse complement strand
CGCCTGACCTGGCTGTTTTGGCGGGTCTTATGGTTGTGTTTTAATCTATTTTGGCTCGGTTTAGGCCTGCTGCTCTGCCCTTGCTGGGGGCATCAACCGCTGTTTTATCAATTGATGGCAGAGCGGGTATCGGTAAGTCATCGTTAGCGGTGCATGCGGCTCATCAGCTAAAGCGCTGCTTTCCAGATGCGCAGATTTACCTCAATCTTTACGGCAGCGATCGGCATCCACTTTCTGTTCAAGAAGTGCTTTCAGCGTTGTTGAGCGCTTTGCATGAGACGGATGACTGGCTATCTCTAACCCTGGACAAGCAGATAGCGCTTTACCACAGCATTCTGGTAGACAAGCGTGTCTTGATCATTTTGGATGATGTAGGCGGTATCTCACAAATAGAGCCCTTAATTCCTCCCTTGGTTTCTCCTTTAGGTTCTCCCTTGCCTTCTCCTTTACCTTTTAAAGGGGGGAACAGTGGTGTTTTGATGACGAGTCGTCACCGTTTAGAGAGTGCTGCGATCGCTAATCGACTGAGCCTAGTCGATATGAACGAGGACGATGGACTGTATCTGCTGCTGCGCTCTTCTGTTGGCACCGAGCCTTTTTCAATGGGTGTAGAGGCTGCTACGCAGATCGTGAATTTGTGTAGTCGAAATCCTTTAGCGGTTCAGCTAGCAGCGCGTACCCTGCAAGATATTTCTTCACAACAGCTGATGACTTATAGTACGCAGCTGATTGCAGAGAAGAAAAAACTCGCTTCTTTCAATGCTGGTGATTTGGCAGTGCGTGCCTGCTTTTCGCTCGCTTACGAAGAGCTGAGTGAAAGCTGCGCAAAACTATTTCGGAAACTGGGCTTATTTTCTCAGCCGACTCTGACGGATACTCTAGCAAAAGTGCTCTTGGACTCTGACTTAGAAACGGCTAGGGTCGCTATCTCTCACCTGGTTGAACGGCGACTGCTGAAGCCGATT
Organism: uncultured Synechococcus sp.; assembly: GCA_937911865.1. GTDB lineage: Bacteria > Cyanobacteriota > Cyanobacteriia > Phormidesmidales > Phormidesmidaceae > Phormidesmis. The sequence goes on along the minus strand of CALDSK010000048.1, from coordinate 22,498 downwards.
AGTCAAAATTGCTATCAGTTTCAGCCTTTGCTTCGCGTTGTCGCGAAAGAAAAATTGGCTCAGACTGAATCATCGCAGCGACGGCGAGCTGTTCGGTTGAGAATTGTTCAGTGGTATTTAAAGACTGCTGAAGAGCGGGCGCTTGTTTTTCATCCGACGACGCGAACCCCGCTAGTACAAAGAATGTCAGAGCAGTCTTCAATGCTATTGCAAGACGGAGAGCAAACCCTACGGCTGTTTGCCTTTAGGTGGTTTGAATCAGAACGCTTGAACCTAATGAGCTGTATCAACTGGGCTTACAAGGCAGAGGCCTGGGAAATCGTTATTCAGTTTGTTAAACATTTAGTCATTTTCTTCCCGCATGGAAGTCATTGGCAGGACTGGGAACAAAGCCATCGGCTGGCAATAGAAGCTGCGCAGAGGCTGGGCGACAAACAGCTAGAAGCGCAGATCTTGAACAATTTGGGTAACTGTTTTTTACAGCAGTCTCACTGGGAAAAGGCTAGAAGCCATTACGAATCGAGTCTGTCTTTGCTACAGGCTGTGGGTGATTCTAACGGAGAAGCGAAGACCTTGTTAAATTTGAGCGTTTTTTACCATCTGCGTCAGGATGAGGAGACGGGTAGCTTTTTGCGAAAAACCGCTGATGAAATTCGGTTCGCCAATAGTTCGCTCACTCCGCCTCCTTCTCTGCCGCACAAAATATCTCAGCCATTAGGAAAATCATCGGGTAAGCCTTCAGGCCGCCGGCATGGCGCTTCTAAAAAGCTGGAAACTTCTAAAAGTTCCTCTTCTCCAACGTCTCGCAATGCCAACACTGTCATCGGCTATATTGTGGCAGCGATTGTTGCCGTTTCAATCGCATTGATCTTGTCATAAAGCCTCTTCTTGTCATAAAGCCTCTTCTTGTCATAAAGCTTTTAATTAAAGGGCTCCTGTCAGTAAGAATTTGTCATTCCAATAGCGAATGCACGATTACTTTTCTGTCATTGCTTTAAAGAATGTATAGCAAAAGACGCCGTCGGATTCTGTTGTCTTGTAGAGATCTTTGATGCCTTGATCGAAGGTTGTCTGATCTAACAGCTTGGCTGCGATAGAAGCCTCACGTACGCCTTCTATCATGGCCGTGAACGTATTTCTGGTGAAGCCTTCAACGAGCTGAGGCTTGCTGGCGTCTACATAAACCATACGTGGGGACACTTGAATTGCTTTGAATCCTGACGCAGCCAGCAGAGGGTATAGCTCTCGGCCTATGTTAGCGTTGCCACCTGCTCGCTTTTGCAATTCGACTTGACATTGAATCGCTCTATGCGCTGCCTCGCTGTCGGGGTAGAAGTAAGCTGAGCCATGATCTCCTTCAATCACTGTGAAGCTACCGCCGATTTTTAGAAGTTTACGCAAACAGCTCAGCGCTTTGGTCGGCTGCGATAGATGCTCTAAGACGAAACACACAAATATATGGTCAAACGATTCTGACTCGAAGGATAAGTCGAAGATATTGCCCTGCTGAAAGTCTACATTTGTAAAGCCTGCCATCTCAACTTTCTGTTTAGCGGCTGCAACTGAGCTGGCGGAAATATCAACTGCAGTGATAGCAGCCTGTGGACTATTGCGAGCAAGTGAGACAGTTTGTGCGCCTACCCCACACCCCGCTTCAAGAACTTTGCTTCCGGCTGGATATGCTGTGTCAGAGTGTAGAAGATCGGCTAGGGTCAAAGCTTGATCTTGTAATCGGATATTCTCTTTTGGCGTATATCCGTGCACGTACTGCTTGCTCATAGTTTCTCCTCAATTGCCAGCTGGCAGTAACGGATAGATTCATCGCATTATCAGGCGTCAATCTATCATTTGGATGCGATCTTTTTGTGCTTAAATCCTAAACTTTTGCCTTGAACTCTTTAAAGCCTGTGAGCCTTCTCTTAGTATTAAGAAAAATATAGTGATGCTAAGTAAAACTTCACAATGGCTAAACCAACTGTACCCACCGATGGCAATATCCGGCATCGAGTGTGGCAGCCGCAGGGATATGGCGGCGTAGAAATCGGCATTAAGCAGGGCACGTCAGAGCTGCATTTTCCTAAGTTCTTTTTGCAGAACTATACTGTAGTGCTCAATGGCAAAGGTCATGGCTCAGCTCGCTACGGTCGCAAACGATACCGCTTTTCTCAAATAGAAAATCTTGTGTTTCTTCAGCAGCCCGATAGGGTGTTTTCTGGAGAATTTGCCGGAGAGCGTGGTACAGGAGGGATCTGTATAGCTATACCGCCAAGACGGTTAGAAGAAATGACCGGAGATCTTGAGGTTGAAGGTGCTCTGTCCTTTGATGAGATGATACTTCCCTCAAGAGAGAATGTTGTCGTTGCTCAATTCGCAGCCAGATCGATTGGCTCTTTTTTGAGACCCAGTTCCAGGCTAGAGCGCGAATCGACATTGCTGGAACTGATTAATGCGCTGATAACACACACCTCGGCAGCTAATCATTCCTCTCGTCAGCCAGGCCATGAACACCGAGCTATATCCACTGTTAAGGCGCTAATCCAGGAAAATCCGGGAGAAGATTACTCAATCAGTGCTCTGGCGCGGATTACCAGACTCAATCCAAAGTATCTAATTGACGTATTTACACGCGATGTTGGTGTGTCGCCGCACTTGTACCTCACGAGCGTTCGGATCGATCAAGCGAAAACGCGGCTTGCCAAAGGCGAAGCTATCGGCAAGGTTGCGTATGAGCTGGGCTTCTATGATCAAAGCCACTTTTCCCGTACCTTCAAGCGGCATGTAAGGGTTTCACCGGGCGCATTCAAAACGTACTCAAGAGAAATCATCTGACTTTTTTACAATACTTTTTTGTGATCTGGGCGCTAACTTAAACCATAGCTTTACAAAACGTTGTGTGAAAAGCGCATGTCCAACCTATGGCTCTAACCGTTTTGAGCGCAGTGATAAGGACGTTTTTCTCTCTCTCGTTTTGTGAGTCGGCCAATTTTACACGGTTATTAAAGAGATGAGAGACAACGAGCAGATATCTTCTTCAGGAGCTGACAACGTGCCGTCTTATCCGCGCGGTACTAAGCGCAGAGACGCGATAAAGGCAATTGGCCTGGCTGGTTTTGCCGCTGCTGGTGCTAGTACTTTCGGCAATATGAAAAGCGCGTTAGGCAATGAGACCGACGAGGCGATTGCCGCTCCGGCTGATACGTCTGAAGGCGTCGCTGCTGAGGGTGTGCTCGCTGGTAAAACAGCGATTGTAACAGGGGCGCGTGCTAATATTGGTCGGGTGATCGCAGTTGAACTTGCTCGTATGGGCTCTAATGTTGTTGTTCACTACCATCGCGCTGAGACTGAGGATCAAGCAGAGAAAACAGCCGCGATGTGTGAGGAATATGGTGTAAGCACAGCGCTTGCCAGCGGTGACCTGGGCGATAAAGCGACTGTTATGCAGATGTTTGATGTGGCGACCAATACCTTTGGTCAGCTCGATGCGTTCATTCACAATGCGGGCGCTCTGGTGAAAGGGCCGATTGCTGGTCTTTCTGATGAAGACTATCTCCGCATGCAGCGGGTAAACGTAGATGCTACCTTCTACGGGTTTCGTGAGGCCAGCCGTCGGATTGAAGACGGTGGCCGGATAATTGGGATCGCGTCTTCTGTTACTGGTGGACCACCGCCACAGTACGCTGCGTACACGGGTGGAAAAGCGTTTATGAACGGACTGGTCCTATCGATGGCCAAAGAGCTGGGATCTCGGGGGATTACCGTTAACTCTATTAATCCTGGCCCGCTCGATACGCCTTTCTTTCACAGTCAGGAGACGCCAGAGTCAGTCAACTACATTAGTCAGCTCGCGCCGATGGGGCGTCTTGGGACTGTGGAAGAAATAATGCCTGCTGTGCGAATGCTGCTCTCGCCTGAAGGTATGTGGATGAATGGAGAGACTTTGTATATTAACAACGGCTATCTTCAGGCATAGTCATTAATATCGTCAGAGGCTAGTGGAGCGAGCTTCGTCTATTAACTCGTCGTCGTTAGATGCAATAACAAATCTTCTAAAACTAGGTCAGCTGCAATGTAGTTGCCAAACACCCAGTACTGTTCCACAGTGTAGACTTTGTTATTTTGAACAGCGTTCAGCTGCTGCCACAGGGGGGTCGTCTGAACGCTTTCGACTTCAGCCTGAATGCGATCTGCAAGCTCTGTGTTGCTTTTGGTTGTCAAAACAAATATAACATCTCCATCGATTTGATCGAGGGCCTCTAGAGAAATGTTGCGCAGATCGGTTCTTCCTGACTGACTGGTTGGGCGCGATAGTCCTATCTCTGAAAGAATGCTGCCGGGAAAAGAGTTGTCTCCTAGTGCTCGAACTTCGTTAGGCAGAAAAACAACAATAGAGGCTTCGATATCTTCGGGCGGCTGAGTTAGCTGAGACTTTAGCCGGGCTAGCTTCGCATCGTAATCGGCGGATAGCTTTTCGGCATCTGATTGTTTGTTCAATGCTTCTGCGCAGAAGCGAGTTAGGCTGCGCCACTCAACTCTTTCATCTACATCAAAGGCAACTGTCGGTGCAATTTGAGAAAACAGGGGGTAGCTACTCTCTCCAAGGGACTTTGTTGTCAAAATTAGATCTGGATTGAGCGCGGCGATCGCTTCGAGGTTGGGCTCGCCTGTTTCGCTAATGTTTGCGATCGCAGCTTTATCCAGCTCAATATAGACGGCTTCCTCAAGAATAATCCCCGGTATCCCAACAGGCTGCATTCCCAATGCAATCACTGCCTCGACCATTGCGTATCCCCAGACCACTACGCGAGATGGGTTAGCCGGTATAGCCGTTTCACCTAGCCCATGCCTGATCACCTTCTCTTTAGAAGGTACGGCAGTTTCAGACTGCTCCTGACGCTGTCCGCAGGCCGTAACCAGCGCCGCTGAGCCTGCGAGTACAACAAATCGACGCTGCCGGTTAAACGGCTGATGCAGATAGCTTGTGAAGCGACCCTGGGCAAATTTCACCAGCGATCGCACCGGGTTAAGCCCGTAATTAATTTTAGAATTAACCCTCATTACCAATCCCTGTACAACTCTTCAGAACTCGACGGATACGCTGCCGATGATGGTGATTCCCTCTCCCGTCCTATTCTCAATAAAACGGAACCCTTCAGAACTTTCAATATAGTTAACATCGAACAGATTGCGGACATTGAGCGCAGCTCGCCAGTTGTCACGCTCGTATGAGAGGGCCGCGTTTGTTAGAAAATAATCTTCTAAGACGTAGCTATTGGCATTGTCACCGAAGCGCTCGCCAACGTAGTTGAGCCCAATGCTAAAGCCTAACCCAGCCAAATCGCCGTCTTGAATTTCGTAGGTGGTCCACAGATTGGCATTGTGCTCGGGGACGCCAAACAGGTCGTTGCCCTGCAATCCGGTATTGTCTTGGGTGATGTCAGTATCGGTGTAGGCATAGTTGGCAACAATGTTCCAACCCGGTAAGATTTCGCCGATAACGTCTAGCTCAACGCCCTGACTGCGCTGTTCTCCGGTGGCGACAACAAAGTTTTGTCCCGGTAGAGAGTTAGGGTCGGCTGTGGCAACGTTCTGTTTGGTGATGTTGAACCACGCCAGATTAGCAGACAAGCGGTCGCTCAAAAAATCGCCTCTAATGCCGACTTCAAACTGTTCTCCTGACTCTGGATCGAGAAAATTATCATCGCGAGTTGTTCCTGAATTGGGCCGGAACGATGTGCTGTAGCTCCCGTAGAGAGCAATTTGCTCGCTAGGCTGATAAACAACTCCAAATCTGGGGGTAAAGGCGTCTTCGCTCTGGCTGGTATCGACATTTGTCTCAAGGTTTTCAGCTTCTTGGGTGACGGTATCGTATCGTAGCCCCGCGAGTAAAAACAAACCGTCGAATAGCTCTACCTGGTCTTGAACGTAGACACCCAGACTTTCAGTCCTAGACTCAAAGGTCAGCGGCGGCGCGGTGTCAAAGCTGGCAGGACGCGGGACGCCATACACAGGGTTAAAAATGTTGAATAGCGGCTGTGGGGTGAAGTCGAATCGTCGCAGCGTGCGTGCGTCTCGATGGTACCAGTCAACTCCAGCTAGGAGCGTATGCTCAATTGATCCGGTGTTGAATTTGCCAACAACGTTGGTTTGTAGCTCGTAGCTTTCGCTGTCTTGTTCGTTTTGTAGCCAAATACGAAACAGATCGCCAGTCTCTTCATTAACAACCTGGCCGACGATGTTGGCAATTAGCTCACTGTCGAAGTCAACGTATTGAAAGCGGTTGCGAATGGTCCAATTGTCACTAAAGCGATGCTCAAGCTCGTAGCCTGCGCGCAGCGACTCATTTCTGGCGTCGTCTTCGGGTTCACCGGTAATGCGATCACGCGGAACATCGGCCACCCGCTCACCCAAAGCAGGCAGTCCCGCAAATTCAGCCGGACGGGTTTGGTTGCTGTATTCCACATCGAACAGTAAGTCAGTGCGTTCATTAATTGCCCAGCTAACAACAGGAGCAATAAAGTTTCGGTCAATGGGAGTGGTGAAGTCGGTGTGAGCGTCTTGCTGACGGAGTAGCATATTGAGTCGATACAGCACCCGTCCGTCACTGGAAAGAGGCCCGGATACATCCACGCTAGGCTCAAGAATAGAACGACTGCCTACGGTCAGGCCAACTTCGTAGAACGGCTCGGCCAGCGGTCTTTCGGTGATTAAGTTGATGGCTCCACCCGGTTCTAGCGCGCCTGCTAAGATCGCCGCCGGGCCTTTGAGTACCTCCACCTGCTCGACAGTTGCAAGTTCTTGAAAACCGGCGTTTCCATCTGCACTATCGGTCTGGCGAAATCCATCTCGTAGAATCGACGAGTCGCTAAATCCGCGAATAATGAATCGTTCTCCGCGCGGATCGTTTGAATTAGAGACAACGCCGCTGACGTTACGCAAAGCATCGCCTAGACGCAGCACTTCCTGGTCTTCTATCACCGCTTGAGGAATGACCTGAACTGATTGAGGCACGTCACGCAGCGGGGTCTCTGTTCGTGTTGCGGTTGTGGCGTTGGGGACGACGTAGCTGTCTTCTTCACCCTCTTCGCCCGTGACTAAAAGTCGGATAGCCTCGTCGGTAGTCTGGACCGCCGGGTCTCCTAGCGTTGCGCTCAGTGTCAGTTCGGCTGTTCCCGTGCTGATGTCAACTGTAGGCGGTGCATCTTGGCCCGTCACAGCAATCTGTACTTGGTCATTGGGCAGGCTGGTAACGCTGACTAGGGCAATCCCTGCTGCTGGTTCAAACTGTTGAAAATCGTTTGCATCCGGCAGTGTCAGCGCGGCGTTGGCAAGCGTTGCAGTAGCGGCGTTTCCAGTGATTGAAGTCTCGGTAACCGTTAGTTCGCCAGTTGTTGCTAACCGCAGGGTGAGACCGGCCGAAGTTTCTTCAACCTGAATGCCGGTAATTGCAATCGGTGTGGCCTGTGCGAGTGATGTCTCTAGTGATTTGTTTGGTAATTTGTTTGGTAATTTGTCTGCTGACTTTTCTGGCAATCTGTTGGGCAGTCTGGGGGTTAGCGCGATCGCACTTCTACCCATCGACCCATCCACGGTCTGTGCTAGGGCGGCAGTCGTTGGGCCTATTGGTACGCCTACAAACGCAAATGCAAAAGCGACCAGCATCGGCCACTGCTTCCAAAGAAATCTCATGACAATCCTCACACAGGTTTGCTGCTCGCTCAAAAGCTCAGGTCTAAAAGCTCAGGTCTAAAAGCAAACAATTCTCAATAGTGAGAATAGGGGAGTGGACAATCACGCTGCTTCAATTTTGGTGCCGAAACGCATTTTCTGAGCGTTTATTTCTTCTGATGACACTTTTTCAAGGGTGTCTTTAGCTCGCCCGCTGCTTAACGGTGTCTTTAGCTCGCCTGCCGCAACGCCTGCATCTGATACGCTTTGGGATTGATGCCTCGCCATTGGCGAAACGCCGTGGCAAATTTACTGCGGCAGGTATAGCCGACTGCGATCGCCACCTCAGACACTGACAAATCTGAAGTCATCAGCAGATAGTGAGCCCTGGTTAAGCGGCATTCTCGCAGGTAGTTAAAAGGCGTAGTGCCATATACCCGATGAAAGCTTTGGTTGAGCTTGAGCCGATTGGTGTAAACCTGTCGGGCCAGCGACTCAATGGTCGGCGGGTGAGCCAGCTGATTTCTTAAGATTGCGGTGGCCTGCTCGACGCAGTCAAGATCATCTTGCGGCAGGGGCAATTGCACCGTTGCCGCTAGCCGTAGAGTTACCAGCTCAAGGGCCAAGCGCTTTAAGTACTGACGGCGGGTTACGCCCTGATAGGGGCAGCTTAAAACATGGCCTAGCAATTGCTTCATTTTGGGCGTTATTGGTCGTCGATTGGCATAGTTGAAAACAACGGTTTCGGCGTAGAGCGGTGCGGGCAATATTTGCTCGATGACTGAATTTGCCAGAAAGTTGCCATACCCAGAGGCCGGTATGCTTTGCAGCAGCTGGTCTATAGTCTCAGCTGTGGGTGCGATCGCTAATCCGCTGTTGAGGTACTGGTACATCGACTGCATCACTCGCTTAGCCACGTCTTGAGCCTGAGGTAACAGGCGCTCTATATAGGCCTGAAAGTAGGTTGTCAGCGTAGGCCGTTTGAGAATGACTTCGACCTTAAAGCACCGCCGTTGCCCAGGTTTTACGCCGATATTTTTTAAGCCCAGATGCGGTTCAAAAAAGCTATAGCCTGGTCTTTTGCCAGCTAGCTGAAACTCAAATTCGAGGCGATCGCTCTGCCTTGCAGTGGTAACTATCACCGAATCGTGCAGCGTGTAGTCAAGAATAAAAAGAGAGAGATCGTCTTGCAGAAAAATCTCTTGAACGTATCCTTGCCCAATATGGTCCGGGCAGACCCATACCAGATCTGAAGCGTCTGAGTGCAGCAGCCGCGAATCGCTTGGACTGCCAGGCAAAAGCCAGTCTGGCCACTTGGATGACGATGACGTTGACGAAGTTGCCTGAGCGCCCATGAAACTCACTGCTTTTAATAGGAACCAGTTTCATTATAGAGCGGCTGTGATTATGCTTATGTGCCTTGTCTGATGCGGCCGAAAGCCAACCAGCGAGCTGGCCCTATCTACCCAGCAAACCCAGTGTCCCCGCCAGTATCAAAACAGTTCCTAAAACTGCCTTAACGGTAAACGGCTCACCTAGAAACAAAATTGAGAAAATCACAATTAACACCAATCCCGACTTATCAATCGGTGCAACCAACGAAGCTGGTCCCAGCTGTAAGGCCCTGAAATAGCACAGCCAAGATAGCCCCGTTGCCAACCCCGACAGCACCAAAAACAGCAGTGTTTTTTGCGAAATATCAGCCCACCCCTGCCATTCTCCTTTGGCCCAGACAATCCCCCAGGCCACCAACAAAATCACCACTGTCCGAATCGCTGTTGCCAAATTAGAGCTAACAGACTCCACGCCAACTTTGGCAAAAACTGTTGTCAGCGCTGCAAAAAATGCAGACAGCAAGGCAAAGATCCACCAGCTCTGATCAGTATTTATCATGCTGTTTTATCCTTGCAACACTATGCTCAATCGGGATATACAGTGGCATTCCGGTGACAAAATTATTCATGACAGTCCAACCCAAACAATGCTTTGACCAGTTAATCAGGTTTCTTGACCCATCCGTAGCGCATGCAGCATTTTGATGTATTACAAGGCGGGTTATGCAGACGTATCCGGTGCAAATGCTTTTAGTTGTGGCAGCAAGAAACCACCTATGCCGATCAGCACCATTGCCAGCGCGCAGCCCACATATAAAACCGCCATCCCTGCACCAGGCCCGCTGCCGAAGACAAAAGCCGTCCAGCGTACCAGTGTGCCTCCCGGCATCATGGCAGGCTCTAGCAGCCGATCAGCCAGCGGCCCTGCTAGCAGTACAGCCAGGGCACTCGCGCTTTGAATCACCAGCGAATTGGCAGCAAACACCCGCCCCTGTGCAGCAGGCGTAACATGCTCCATCCACAGAGCGCTACGGGCACTGCTGAGTAGTGGAAAGTTGAGGGAAGAACAGACCTGCGCGGGTAGCCAAATTGTCAGTGACTGCCCTAGACCAAATACAGTTTTACAAAGCCCGGCCCCAATATATCCGCCCAATACACCCTGGATGCGCTGCTTGGGCCCGCCCCAAATGCTGACAACAACAGCGCCTACCACGCCACCAATCCCCGCCATGGCTGAAACGCTCGCCAGCGCCTGAGCGCTGCCATTGGTCCGGGCCAAAATCATTGGGCTGTGGAGTGCTCCGCCCAAGTCGTGAGCAAAGGTGAATAAAACCGTCACCAGCAGTAGCGCTTTCAGGCTAGGCTGTTGCCAAATCTGGCGGAATCCAAACGTTAGCTGGCTGGTTAGTCGCTCAGGCTGAGACGGTTTGATTTGAGAAATAGGCGGTTGGGGAATAGGCGGTTGAGGAATAGGCGGTTGGGGAATAGGCGCCAACAGCAACGTGACAATAGCAACGGCAAAGGTGATCAGATCAATCACGATGATGCCTGTCAGGCCGATGCGAGGATACAGCCCTCCAGCCAGGGCTGGTCCTACAATGCTTGACCCATAGTGAACCACGGAGACCATGCTGCCCGTACGAGTATAGTGCCGTTTAGTGACCATCAGCGACACCGACGCCTGGTAAGCCAGCATCTGAATTTGGCTGAATCCGCCCACCAAAAAAACAATTCCGTAAAGGTGCTTAATCTGAAGCTGCTGCGTAATATGAAGAGCGCCAATGATGACGGTTCCAGCTACTGAGACAACGTCACCTAGCAGCATCAGATATTTGCGGTTGAATCGATCAACAATCAGTCCGGCAAATATCGTTGTTGGGATTTTGAGTAGCTGAGAGAAAAAGCCCACTAGCGCAAGTGCCGTTGCTGAACCGGTTGCATCCCAGGCCCACAGGGTTAGGGCAAAAAATGTCATGTAGCTGCCAAGGGTTGACACGAGCTGCCCCAACCAAATGAGGGTAAAGATACGCATAGGCTAAAAGAGAGAGAAAAAGAGAGAACCCAGGCGTAAACATCTTTATTAGCACTTACGCAGCGGCTATTGGCAAGGCGCAAGTATCGTCGCACTGATTTCGGCAAGACTACCGCATGTGCGCTTACTGTAGTCGACATGAATTAATCGACTTGAATACTGCTAAATATTTGCCGGTGAGTCAAGTCAACTGTAGCGCTCACCCCTTAGCTTTGCATACTTACAATTTTCATACATACAATAAGTAAAATGCAATAGGAAATCCCTGTTGTATACAAAATTAGGTGATCAGCTATCGCCGCAGGCATTAGCCTTCTCTGTGAGTATGTGTCCGGCCCGGTGGTCGCTACATGTGGACGAACAGAGAGACTTTGTACAGCAGCAGCTGTTATCTTCTTGGTATAGTCAGCATAATAGTGACCTGCGCGGCTATGAATGTCAGATGGCAGCAGAGCGAGCTTCGTCTACCTTTAGCGTTGTACCTGTTATGAACTTGGCCTCATCTGAGAGTAGGAACGCAACCGTTTTGGCTATTTCTGAGTAGGTTGCCGGGCGACCCCACATTAGATCGTCTGGTACAGCCCAGTTTGCTAGCTCTGCCATACTGTCGGCGACAAAGAAGGGGGCAACAGAATTCATGCGGATGCGATCGCTCCGATACCGTTTAGCATACAGCCTTGTAAACCCCTCCATTGCTGCTCGCAGCGTCCCGCTAAACGGCGTGCCCAGTTCAGGTTCTTGCGAATCACAGGCTGAAATGTTGATGATTGCACCGCCGCCCTGACGGCGCATTGGCTCTGTGACTAATCTTGCTATACGCACTACGCTCAGAAACAACAGATCGAAGTTCTCAGTCCACATCTCGTCTGAAATGTCGAGTAAATCTGGGCGCAGAGGGTCGCCAAAGCTGGTAACAACCGCGTCAATTCGGCCAAATTTGTCAAGCGTTGTTTGAACTAAGGTTTCTAGATCGTTAGCCTGGGCCATTGAGCCCTGCATGGCAATGCCATCTAGTGCTTGCGCTAGCGTTAGCACTTGCTGACTTCGTGCCAGCAAAGAGACTTTGTATCCTCGCGCGGCTAGCTCTCTCGCACAGCCTGCGCCGATGCCACGACTAGCCGCTGTAACGATCGCAACTTTTGCTTTGTTCATATGGTTTCTCTTGTGAGTACGCTGCTTCCGCTGCCTGTTGTTAGTCTTCTTCGTACATGCGATCGCCCTTTTGCAGACGTGCCGCGATCTCATAAGTTTGTCCTTGCGATCGCATTGTCGGCGAGTGAGCCGCCAGATACCGAGCCGTCGCTACCAGCACGTGAATCCCTGCCTGATGGTTTTGCCAATGCTGATACTGTTGAACAGCTGCTTCTAGACTCTGAATCACATGAAAATCTCGATCTTCTCTCAGCATCAGTTGGCCTAGCGCCGAGATTAGACCAGCCGGATCGCCGCCGCTATACAGGTATGTTCCGACCAGGTTGCCAACTGCGTTTACTCGCTGCTGCCGGTTGAGCTGTTCAGAGAGTTCATGGAGTAGTTCATCCGGCTTGTCAACTTGATTCTCTGGTTTGGGCAGGCGAGCTGGTGGCACATTTAGAAACCGATTGAGATATATTGCCATCGCCGCATCAAAAATTCCTCGTACTAGCTCGTCGGATGGACTTCGCTTCAATCCTTGATGCACAGCGTTGGCAAAGGTGAAGGTGTGGTGAGCGGTGTCCCAGTCACTGAAGTCGTTATTGGTTTGAAATTGAGCGATCCGCAATGCGGCGGCGTAGGCAACTATACCGGCTAAATCAGCAGTGGTGCAGCCCTGGCGAAGCGCCTCTAATAAGTGAGTTGCGATCGCTGCCGGATCCTCTCCTAGCAAAATGGCGACTAGCTGTTCAACGGTCGCGTCATTATTTGTTGAGAAATTCGTTGAGAAAGTCGTCTCAAGACTTTTTGTATGTTCTTTTTTTACACGTTCTCTTTTTGCGTTTTCTCTGTTGTCGCGGCCAGCTAAAATTGCTTCGGGCAGTGCCTCAAATGCGCGGTCTAAGATGGCCACTAAATCGATAGGATAGCGCCAAGCGTTGGACTCTTCCATGCGCTCTGCTTGAGCGTACCCGTGTACTAAGCTGGTCAGAATACCGGCTGCATTTTCTCCGCCCGCATGATCAAGTGCTTCGAGTGCTTTGTTTGTAAAATCGAGAGCATGGCCCCCATCAATAAAGCGATGGTCAGTAACCGCAGCAAATAACATATCGGCTAGCTGAGTCACCTCAACACCGGACTCAACGGCTGAGGCCAAACACCGCTCTGCCCCTTGGGCGTCTCGCACTTCAATAAACTGGCGAAACCATCCTTTAAGTGTTTGAAAGTTTGCCGGGGTCTCAGGTAGCGGTTGGATGGCAAACCGAGGTGGCTCACCAGCACAATCACGCGCAACCGCCGATAGGCCATGGTAAAGCGCTCTCGGGCGATCGGTCGTATTTAAGTAAGGCATGAGCTGCATCATACAGGTATGAATAGTTAGCCCTACGCCCCAACCATCACGGCGATATCGAATACCAAAATCCAGACCTGTTTGAAACGCTGCGGTTGCCCCTTTACCCGCGGCTAATTGTGCAATTACAGACTTGGCAATCACCAGAGAAAGCCCCTGCTCCAAGCCATCTACCAGCCGTTTATGCTGATAGTCTTCAGCGTCTTCACGCGGTGTTAAATCTACCCTAACAGAGCCTTCTCGCACGTCAACCGGAAACGCCCGCCCGTCGTCTGCCCAGATATCAAATGCGCCGCCGCTGGTCACATCAAAGCGGGCATGGTGCCAATGACAGGTCAGCACGCAGTCTTTTACGCTGCCCTTATGGAGTGGAAAGCCCATGTGCGGACAGCGATTGTCGATGGCGTGAATCTTCTCCTGGTGATAAAAAAGTGCAATCGAATGGCCCTTTGTCTGAACGACCATAACGCCTGCCGCCTGCACGTCTGAGGCTTGGGCAACTTGGACGAATGACTTTTTCTGAACTGTTTTCTGTACAGGAGATGTGCTGCTGACCATGATGAACCTCGCCTGGATAAATACATAGTGGACTGAGATGGTGAATACAGCCTTGGATATAAGCCTCTACATCACTTGAACTCAATGATAGAATCAGCCTAGCTTGTGCTTATAAAGAAGAGAAGTATGCAGTTAGGAATAAGTCTTGTGCCCATGAAGAATAAATGCTGACTATTTATAACCAGCTACCTGAGCTGCTTGCTTTTGTTGAGAGTGTAGAACTCAACAGTTTTAGCGCGGCTGCACGAATGTTGGGGACGACGCCTTCTGCTATTAGCAAACGGGTGGCAAAGCTAGAAGAGCGGTTGGGTATTAGACTTTTACAGCGGACGACGCGATCGCTCAACCTAACAACAGAAGGTGCGACTTACTACGAGCAAGTTGCTCGCCTACTCCGAGAGCTAGAAGCTGCTGATCAAAGCATCAGCGCTGGCGGCAAGCCCAAAGGAAAACTAACTATCAGCGCCTCGCTCGACTTCGGTCAGTGGTTACTGGTGCAGTCAATTCCGCAGTTCATGACGTTGTACCCGGAGATAGAAGTTGATCTGCGCTTGAGCGATCATCTGGTTGATTTGGTGCTGGAAGGGATTGATGTGGCTATTCGGCTAGGTGATCTTGAAGACTCTAGTTTGATTCGTACGCATCTAGGGCAAGCAAGCTTTGCTCTGTGTGCTTCACCTCGCTATCTGAACGAGCATGGCAGACCGCACTCTCCGCATGAGCTGCTTCAGTATAATTGCTTGTGCTACGTATTCAATGGACGACCCGTTTGTTGGGACTTTTTTATAGACCAGCGGTGGGAGACTGTTGCCGTTAGCGGCACGTTCAATGCTGATAATGGCGGTGCCCTTTTGAATGCAGCCGTTGCCGGGCTAGGCATTACCCGGCTCTGCCTATTTCAGATACAAAAAGAGATAGAAGAACAACAGTTAGAAGTATTGCTATCTGACTATTTACAGCCCGGTTTTACCGTCCATGCGCTAGTGACCCATCAGCGACATCTGTCACCAAGGGTACGCGCTTTTCTTGATTTTTTGAAAATGCACTGTAAAAGCGCCTTATTCTGATAGTTAGCATGGAGCTTTCTATATGACCTCTATCAACACCGTCTTTGATTTATTCGGGTTACACAGCTGGCAAACTTTCAAATCAGCTCAGCAAGAGATTGTTCTGCCTGCTGGTAGCGCTGCGCATATTCCAGTCACTATCCGCTATATCGATGTGGGTGAAGCTGATAAAGGAACCGTTCTGTTGATGCACGGCATTCCGACCTGGGGATTTCTTTATCATGCGATTATTCCGCCTTTGGTAGAAGCGGGCTATCGCGTTCTTGCACCGGATTTTCTTGGGCATGGTTGGTCTGATAGGCGCGATCGCTTTGACCGCTCCTTCCAATCTCAAGCTCGAATGATCGTCGCTTTTTTTTCTTCTTTAAGATTAGAGAACGTAGATGTTGTTGGCCATGATACCGGGGGTGCTGTAGCCTTGATTCTCGCTATTGAACATAGCCACTTAGTCAATCGACTAGTCATCACGAATTCAGTTTGCTACGATCGCTTCGATGACGACATGCTCGATTTTGGCCATCCCTTACGGTGGAAGTCTCGTTCGGTTGCAGAGCTGGTAAACGCTTTAGAAGAGAGTTTGGCGGCTGGCCTTTCTAACCTGAAACAGCTTACCTCAGAATTTAGTGAAGGTATTATTGCACCCTGGAATAGTGAAGAAGGAAAATTGAGCTTACTGCGCAATGCGTCTGCTCTCAATGCGAATCAAACGATGGCGCTGGTAGATCGTCACGGCACTATTTCAGCACCTACTCTGGTTCTGTGGGCAATGGACGACCCCTGGCAAAAGTCAGAGGATGGCTTGCAGCTTGCTAGCGAGATTCCGCCCGCGCGATTTCAAGCTATTGAAGGCGCGTCTCATTGGGTACAACAAGACGCACCGCAACAATTTTTAGATGCGCTGCTTTCTTTTCTTGAAAGTGCGTCGCACAATTCTGTTGTTGAAACTAGATCTTGATTGACCCTTGGGAAGCCTGCTACCAGTTTGTCTGGCGTTCAGATAGACTCAGCCGGTTTATGGAGTGCTACGCCAGCCATGACCAGAAGAATGCCGCAGATGTCTCTTACAGTAGGAATCTGGCTGAGGACAATTGCCCCAATAAGTGTTGCAGTTGCGGGTAGTAGTGCTAGCAGGAGCGCATATGCGTTACGCGATAGTTTTGACATTGCGAGCTGATCGCAAACATAAGGCACCACTGAAGAGCTAATGCCAACGCCAATACCTGCCAAGATGAGTATGGGATGCGCAAAGGCCGCGATCGCATCTTCAATACCTATTGGCATTACAAATATAAAGGCCGCTGCCATTGCCACGCCAAGCCGTTCAACGCCTTCTCCTGCCCCCTGTTGGGAAATTCGATGACCTAGAATGATGTATGTCATAAAGAGCAGCGCATTGAGGACAGCAAAACTGAGTCCCCATAGGTCATTCGACCAGCGCACATCTATCAATGTCATCACACCTGCTACTGCTAGTGCAAGCGCAATATAGTTTCGCATTGCTTTTAGCCCAAACAGGGCTACCGCGATAGTGCCAACAAATTCCATCGTGGCGACCAAACTTAAGGGCAGTCTGTCGATTGCCAGGTAGAAGGCGCTGTTCATCAGCGCTAGACAAGCGCCGAGCAGTAACAATAATATTTTTGTTCTCTGGTCAGCCGAGCGGAAAGTTTGCCAAGGCTTGGTCAAGAAAGCAAAGACAACAGCGGCACTGGCAATGCGAAACCAGGCGACGCCTAATACGTCAATCTGTTCAAAAAGCAACACCGCAAAAGACGGACCTAGATAGTGAAAAATAGCACTTACAACAAACCAAAGATGAGGGGGCGCAGCAGAAATCCGAGAGGGAAAAGCAGTAGGTAATTTCATGTGCTAATGTTACCGATACTTCTTTTCCTTTGGTATACCTTTTTGAAGGGAGAAGTATAGAATCGCCTAAGAAACGAAGATAATAATGAAGAATCACCTTCGATTGCCCAAAGTCTCGCTAGATGATATCGATATACAGCTACTGCGAATTCTTTACGAAGATGCGAGAACTCCAGTTGCTGAACTTGCTAGGGCACTAACTATGTCTGCGCCTAGCGTCTCTGAACGGCTACGGCGATTGAAAGAGTCAGGCGTCATTCAGGGCTTTACGATTGGTGTAGAGCCAGCTTTACTAGGGTATGAGCTGGCTTTCTATATTCGAATCAGTCCGCTTCCTGGACAGTTATCAAAGGTTGTAGCAATCATCACTCAGATAGAAGAGATTGTTGAGTGTGACCGAATTACCGGAGATGACTGCTTTATTGCTAAGGCTTATGTGCGCTCAGCAAAAGCAATAGAAGCGGTCATCAATCGTCTGATTCCCTACGCAAAGACAAATACCTCTCTCGTACAGTCTTCTCCGGTAAGCAGAAGACTGCCACCGCTGTCTAGATAGACATAGCGCTACGAGCACAGCCTGATTAGGCAAAGTGTGCATACGTGAAGATCTTAAGCCTAGCTGTGGATAGGCTTTCCTTACAATCAGGGGTTATAGCGACTGCGTGCCGTAGAATTAAATATCTTCCTTTGTAAGTCGCTATTCCGGCTACTGCTGTTGAGATGCCTAAGTCTGATTCTAATAAAAGACCGCTTGAAGAATGGCACTACGCCTTAGCTCCCTATAATTTAGGCTATAAGGTCAAGCTTGTGTCTCAGCTTATGTATCGGGATTTTTTAGAGCGACTGGCTCCCTATAGACTTACGCCTTTTCACTACCTAGTACTGTGCTGCCTTTGGGAAGAAGATGGCTTATCAACCTCGGGCATTGCAGATAATTTGAAGCAGCTTGGAGCGACCTTAACAGGGGTCGTAGACCGTATGGAATCTCGTAATCTGGTGTATCGAGAGCGAGATGCTAAGGATCGCAGAATTGTTCGGATATGGCTTACTGAGGAAGGGAAGAAACTAGCCGATGTGCTGCCATCAGTCGGCGCACAGACAATAGACAAGGCGACCGAGGGTATTCCAAAATCAGAGCAGAAGGCTATTTTGGCATCACTCGGCAAGGTGATCGAAAATCTGACGTAGCTTTTCTGTGCAGCGAGCTTATAGCGAATTTGTGCGGCCGGTCGTTGCCTTTTTCGCAATTAGTTAATATATTAATAGTTAATACGCTAAGTATTTTGTTGTGCTGCGAGAGCAGGATTAATCGACATTGACTCAGAAGATATCTAGGAGGGTAGAAAAATGGCGAAACTTAGTATCAGCCAGCGGAAGTGGTGGCTGTCAGCCCATATTGTTTTTGCAGCGCTATGGACAGGTGCAGTTCTCAGCATGTTTCTTATCTCGTTTAGAAATATGAGTTCTACGAGTGGAGAGGTTCTATCGGCTTTGAACTCAGCTATTAACTTGCTGGACGATTTAATTGTTATTCCTGCTGCCATTGGCTCTGTGGTTACAGCAACCGTTCTTTGCTGGGGAACAAACTATGGATTCGCAAAGTTCTACTGGGTAATTACCAAGTGGATACTCTCTAGTAGTTTGATAGTGTTTGGTACCTTTTGGCTGTTCCCCTGGGGCAATCTGTCTGAGAAGATTGTTGCAGAAGAAGGGATAGAGGCGCTACACAATGCGATCTATAGTTTTGATGCTAAAGGTGTTCTATTTGGAACGCTTTCTCAGGTTATCTTTCTACTCGTCATTATTGGGATCTCGGTCATAAAACCTTGGGGTAGAAGAGCCTCGAAAGAATGAGGCTTAGAAAGGAAGTGGGTATGTGTTGGTCGCTACTTGCTCACTATTCGTGATCTTGTCGTAGCTATAACAGACCCTTTTCAACCGTTAGCACAACTTTGCCACGTGTTCTACCTGTGTCTACATAGGCGTGAGCGTCAACAATTTCTTCGATGGGCCAGGTCCTGTCGATACGTCCCGTGAGCTGACCAGACTCGATGTAGCCAGCAATTCTCTCCATCTCTGCATCAGATGGTTCAACCACATAAACATGAGCCGTTTTCCCTTGGGCTTTGGCCGTTGCAAGGAACGAGGTATCCATTAGCACAGTGACCAGATGACCACCCGGCTTTAGCACTTGGAAGGAGCGCTCAGTTGTACTGCCACCCACTAAATCTAAAACCATATCGACAGGTGCCACTTCTTCCTAAAAACGCTGAGTCTTGTAGTCAATTACCTGATTAGCACCCAGCTTTTTCACGAAGTCTAAATCCTTGGCACTCGCGGTTGAGAGCACCTCGGCTCCTTCAAGCGCTGCAAGCTGAACGGCCTGGCTGCCCACCGTACCCGCGCTGCCGTGAATTAGAACGCGCTGACCTCGTTTCACCTGTCCATGACCAAATCGCGCATCTGAACAGCTTTCATCTGCCGAGAAGGCATATTTTATCTCCTTTCACTCATTTATTAGAACAACTTCACTAGAACAACCATCTCACCAGTTCGATAGGACACAGCACAAAATGGCTGATGCTACACCTCAGCACCTTTGAAGTTGTGAGCACCGACCAAGCCTCCGTCCACAATCAGATCTTGACCGCTGATATAGCTAGCTGCATCAGAGAGTAAAAAGGCCGCAGGCGCACCGACCTTATCAGACTTGCCCCAGCGGTTTAAGGGTACCTGGGCGGCAGCCGCATCGAATGCTGTTTTGCTCATGTCAATTTTTTGTACAATTGGCGTGTCGATGTAGCCCGGGCTAATTGAGTTGACGCGGATGCGGCGCGGTGCCAGCTCAAGCGCCAGCGTTCGTGAAAGGCTATGCAAAGCGGCTTTGGTCGCACTGTAGAGATGTGCGCCTGCAAGGCCGCGATGTGCTGTCCACGATGATGTCATCAAAATTGCACCACCGTCATTTATCATAGCCACTGCTTTTTGAATGGTAAAAAACAGCCCTTTAAAGTTGATGGCGACTAGCTTACCAAAGTCTTCTACTGTGAGTTCTGAGAGTGGTTTGAAAATCCCAATGCCAGCGTTTACGAACAGATTATCCAGGTTGCCAAACCGTTGCTTTGTCTCTTCCAACAGGTTAGCGATTGACTCCAAGTTGCTGGTGTCATTTTGATGTATCATTACGCGCTCTGTGGCACCGTCACTGGTTTCGACAAGGCTCAATCGTGCATCTTCTAGCGTTGAAAGTGTCCGCCCTGTAATAACAACATTTCCTCCCGCTTGTACGATACATCGGGCAGTTTCTAGGCCCATGCCACTACTACCGCCAGTGATAATGGTGGTTTTGTTTGTAAAATTAATCATGCTTGTGTTTGATTGGGATGCACTTAGAAAAGCTGGATACGGCACCCTGCAGTCTTTTGAAGAGTGTAGTCTACTATCTGTGAACTTTATTCCAGTTAACCTGTGCTGTGATCCTTAGCCTGAGACTAAAAACAGTCAGTCTTATAGTAAGCCATAGCCTTTTTTATTTCTTGTTGAATGTTGCCGTTTATAGTAGATTTTTGAACAGAATTGTATCTATAGCTTTTGAAGAGTTGCTTAGGCCACTTGCTAAAGGCCGCAACCGTTATCAGTCAATCAACTCTTCTGTGCAAACGTCCTAATGCATCAGGACGTTTGCTATAGTCAAAATTTTCTAGCTTCATGATGCTGCCCAGGACTAGCCGTATGCTCAGCGTCTGAGCAAGTTTTAATCGCTGTGGCGGTTGTTAGCTAGGCGATGTACGCAGCGAGGTGCTTTGAGCGCTGGTCAATGCCAACTGCGGCTGTCAGTAAGCATAAAGATATTACTGTTGTCTGTATTGACTGGCCGTAGTGCCAACGAACTTACGAAAGTGTCTCGATAGTTGGCTTGAGCTAGAAAAACCGCAGTCCAGTGCAATGTCAGAGATAGAGTCTTCTGAGTCTCTAAGTCGCCTCTTCGCTAGTTCTACTCTCTCTCGTAATACATACTGATAAGGTGGCAGGCCCGTTGACCGCTGAAATAGGCGAGAGAAATAGTAGCTGCCCATGTTTAATCTTTGCGCAATGTCATTAAGACGAATTTCTTCGGTAAGATGAGCCTGAATGTAGTCGATCGCTCTCTTTAGCTTCCGTTTGGACAGTCCCTGTTGGTAGCCTTTTAGCTTGGCCTGAAAGGTGCAATAGTGACGTAGCAGATGAATATTAAGGCAGGTAAGTAGCGATTCGCTGTATAGCCGACCGCCTTCACCACCTGCATAAATCTCGTGTAGGAGGGAATAAGCTATGCGCACGATTTGTTCGTCTTCTGCAATTAGAATTGGTTTTAGCTCAATATTGTTCGGATTAATGCATTCTGCCTGTAGGGCAGTTTGATATAGAGATTGAGGCGTTAGCCCGAAAGCAATGGCTTCATCATGTCCATTCCAGATAAACTCACTGGGTACCCCAGCGGGAACTATAAAAAACTGGTTGTGGTATCCAGGTCCGTCGTACTCTTGCTCTAAGAAACGGCTGATTTGACGAGTTGTTGGCTTGTTTTTGGTTCTCGCTGAAAATACTAGAAGATGTTCTGCTAAAGCTGGTATCTCTATGGTGTCAGGTGGTTGTAACGCATGATCGACACTCCAGCTGTCGAGGCGAATTTTTCCTTTGCCTAGCCATGCTTTGAGATGCGCTATGTCACTAGGACAGGTTGCTTTAGCCAAAGAACATTGAAGCTGTGGACTCATAGCGCCAGATATTTACTGTACAGAAGACTATCAGTACTATAGCTTTTGTTTGGCTTTTGAGGACATTGCTGATAGCGACAACCCGCAGCTACGAAGCAACTCAACCCACAAACGTCCTAATCATTAGAAGCTTTGTTATGTCATCCACCAAAATCGATTCATAAGAATGCTTTGTAGCCTGTGCTCTGCTATCTAATAAGCACGTACGTTGAATGCGACTGCATAGATGACAAAGTGCAAGCTCATTTAGAAAGAGAAGAGCTACCTTGTCCCATCTACGACTGACTCAACTCAGATAAGTCTTGAGTCGCAGTCTTGAGTCGCAGTCTTGAGCCGCTAGGCGCGATCGCCTCGACCAATACATTCCATACACACATGGAACACGCTAGCGACTAAAGCCACCTCAACCCCTATTTTTATCGCCATAGGAGAAGAGAGCAGGCCTGCGAGTACCAGTACCGAACCGATGAGCAGGGTCACGATGAGTAGCACTTCGTCATCGAACAGCTTTAGCCCTGCCCAGAGCGTGCCAAATCCAAAAATCCAAAAGAGAAGATAGGTCATGAGTACAGCGAACTGAATACGTGCTGGTTGCATAGCCCAGTTGATTCAGCTTGAAGCGATCCTTTTTTAGGATATGTCAAACTGCTTAGCCTGCTAAGGCCACGAGGACATCGCTACTATATCGCGATGATGCGATTGCATGCTATCGCGATCGCACCACAATATATGTA
>CALDSK010000047.1 GCA_937911865.1 uncultured Synechococcus sp. | reverse complement strand
ATTCGCTACACCGAAGCGGTAGAGCAGTTCCGCGAGAGCGTTAGTGGTATTCGTCCCTACGGTAGATAAGCGCTTGTGGCAAACAGATATAGACAAGCGCTATGCGCTTAGCAAAGGTCAGAGGAACGGTCGTTAGTACCGTCAAAGACGAAAGCTTGATGGGGGTTAAGCTGCTGTTAATTCAACTAATTGATGAAGCAGGTGACCTCCAGAGCGAGTATGAAGTAGCCGCCGATGTGGTCGGAGCAGGTGTGGGCGAATGGGTGCTAGTCAGTCGCGGTAGCGCGGCTAGGCAGCAGCAGAGATATAGCGATAAACCGGTAGATGCAGCCATTATCGCCATTATCGATACTGTCAGTCTTGATTCGGGTCTGCTTTATGACAAGCGAGAAGATTTCAGATAAGTGCCTTGCCCCTATCGGGTTCGGCCCTTGCTCTTAAGTTGAGCGAAACCGATGAAGCCGCTAGGTAGGCAAGAAGTCAGATGGTAGCCCAGAGTGTAGCCCGCAGTTTAGTCAATAGCTCAGCTGACAGTTCAACCCAAAGATCAAGCTCCGCTAGGTCGAGGTTGAATCTTTCTGCTAATCCTCAGGTTCACACTTCAGCAGAAGTTCATGAGTTTTCGCTGGTAGAAGGCGATGTTCAAATTGAATCGGGGGCGAGTGTAGCACCAGGGACTGCAATTACCGCTCAGCCAGGTGCTTCTGTTTCAATCGGCGAACAGTGTCACCTGCTGCCGAGCGTTGTTGTCGAGGCGATCGCAGGGGCTCAGGTCATGGGCAACGCTGGCTCGCAAACCCGCTCTATCTATGTCGGTGATCGCACTGTCATCGCGCACAAGTCTCTCATTCACAGTCCTGCCTTTATTGGCGAGGACTGTTTTGTGGGCTTTCGCTCCACTGTCTTCAATGCCAGAGTTGGTCAAGGCTGCGTAATTCTTATGCACGCGCTGGTGCAGGATGTCGAAATTCCGCCGGGACGCTGCGTGCCATCAGGAGCAGTCATCAATTCTCAGCATCAGGCAGATCAGCTGCCAAAGGTTCGGCCGGAAGACTTGGCTTACGCAAAAGAGATTATCGGCAGCTCAGTCGCCAACACCCGTTCGTTTTCATCCAACAATTCATCCACCCAAAATCGCTCAAAAGCTCGTCTGGTATCAGTCCACGGCACCAATCATTCATCCAACCTAGCTAGTCATTCATCCAACCTAGCTAGCACCACTCGAAATCGTTCATCAAAGGCCAGTCGCGCTGGTCGAAAACCTAGCCAATCTAGTCAATTCCCACTCGACCCAGGAGCCCATATGCAAGCCCAAAGACTCTCTTCAGAAATCGTTCAACAGGTACGTCAGCATCTCAGTGCTGGCTATCGAATTGGCATGGAACATGCCGACAAGCGCCGCTATCGCAGCGGTGTCTGGGAGACTTGCACGCCGATTAAAGACACCCGGGAGCAAGCTGTCTTTGAAGCGCTAGAGCGATGCCTGGCAGAGCATGAAGGGGAGTATGTTCGAATGTTTGGCATCGACCCCAAAGTAAAACAGCGCGTCGGCATGGTCACCGTGCAGCGCCCCGGTGATAAGCCTGTTGCACAGTCGTCTGGTAGTGGTGGCAGCCGCTCATACGGCACCAGTTCGTCCTATGGCAACGCGTCTTACAGCAACAATGGGAACGCTCAGCAAAGCGGCGGCGGGCTAGAGGCTGGTGTGGCTCAGAAAGTTCGCAACTTGTTGAACGCTGGCTACCAGATTGGGACAGAGCATGCGGGCCCTCGTCACTATCGCAGTAACGTATGGAAGGTGTGCTCTCCGATTGAGTCTCGTAACGAAAGAGAAGTATTTTCCAAACTAGAGCACTGCCTTCAGGAGCACAGCGGCGAGTACATTCGGATGTTTGGCATCAACGCTAAATCCAACAGCCGCACGGCAACGACGACGATACAAAGAGCTGACGGCAAGCCAGTTGAAGTCTCTGCAAAGGCTATTGCCAGCTCGGGTGGCGGACAGTCTTCTCCTAGTAGTGGCTACGGTCAGAGTTCTAGTCAGGGAAGCCAGGTAGGCGATGAAGTGGCGCAGGCTGTGAGCCAAATTATCCGAGGCGGCAACACGGTTGGCGTTGAATTTGCAGATAAGCGTCGCTTCCGCAGCGGTATTTGGCAGACAGCACCTTCTATTAAAGCGAGCAGCGAGTCCGGGGCGATCGCGCAGCTACAGAATTTCCTCACTCAGCATGCCGACAAGTACGTGCGAATCTTCGGCATAAATTCTCAGGTCAAAACCCGGGGTGCTGCGACTACGGTGCAAAAGCCTGGTCAAAGTAACAGCAGTCCGTCTAAAGGAGCTGGCGCTTCAACCAACGGCAGAGAAGCCGCTCGCGATCCGATCAACGCCAACCCACCTCACTACGACGATCCAGCATTCTTGAATGGCGCCTCGAACGGTGGCAGTGGCATGGACAACGCTGCGATTGAGCAAGTGACGCAGCTGGTCAATCAAGGTCTCAAAATTTCGATTGAATTCGCTGATAAGCGCCGCTTCCGTAGCGGCATTTGGAAGACCGGCCCTTCTATTCAGGCCCGTCGGCCGGCCGATGCTATTTCGGAGCTGACCCAGCAGCTAACTCGCCACAGTAACGACTACGTGCGTATAGTGGGCATTGACTCTGGGGCTAAGCGCCGCGTTGCAGAGGTGACCATTCATAGGCCTGGGCAAAGCAATGCCAACAGTGGCAGACAGGCTGGTAGCGCGTCGTCAGGTCATGCTAGCACCGCTCAGTCTGGTGGCTACCGCGCCGCTAGAGGCCAGAATACTGCCGGTGGTGGCAACAGTGGGATGGAATCAAAGGTGATGGATCAGATCACTCAGCTGATGAATCAAGGCCATAAAATTTCTTTGGAGTACGCTGACAAGCGTCGCTATCGCAGCGGCATTTGGAAGACGGGAAATGCGATCGCCGCTCGTCGCCCGGCCGAAGCCATCTCTGAACTAGGCAAGCAGCTAGCGCGGCATCAGGGGGAGTACGTTCGACTCGTGGGCACAGACACACAAGCGAAGCGCCGGGTTCTAGAGGCCACTATTCAGCGCCCTTAGAGTTAGATACCCAGTCAAGCTGTCTCCAGCAAGCGACAGCGTGTTCATATGCAACCGTCCACGCCTCATGACCCATTGGTCCAATACAAATCGCCCAAGCTCGTGAGTCAAACTCATTACTGTGTAATGGGCGATGTGACGGTTGCTGATGGAGTAGCGATCGCACCTGGGGTTGTGCTTCAGGCCTCTCCAGGTAGCCGCATTGTGATTGCAGCTGGGGCCTGCCTGTCTGCGGGCGTCTGTGTACAGTCTCGAAACGGCGTACTCACCATCGGCGCGGGAGTCAGTCTGGGTGCCAACGTATTGGTAGTGGGCAATGGCACTGTAGGGGCTAATAGCTGTGTCAGCCCAGGCAGTACGCTAATGAATCCACAGATAGAAGCGGGGGCGCTATTACAGCCGGGCACACTGGTTGATGCAGCGGCCAATGCGGGATTCGGTGCGAGGGCCAGTGTGGGGGCCAGTGCGGGGGCCGGCACGAGAGCCAGCGCATCAACCAATGTAAATGCCCAATCAAACGGGTTCACCTCGGGCAGCTACGTTGCCAACCCGGCCAGCTTCGCTTTCATGAATGGCGCTCAGAACGGCGCTCAGAATGGCACTCGGTCTGATACTCAGTCTGGCCCACCGCAGGTAACAACTTCCCAACAAAACGATAGTTTTGTAAACACTTTTGTGGAGCCGCCGCCCGTCGGGCCCAAACCTATAGAAATTCCTAGCTTGAGCGATCAGAATGGTCAGTATGTCGATCCTTCGGCTCAGCCGCTAAACCAGAGCAATGGCGTACAATTGAATAATGGCTATGGAAACAATAGTCACACTGCTGCCAACGGTTCTGCTAACGGTTCTGCGCTCGCCGTTACAGGGAACAGTCGGGTATATGGCAAAGACCAGGTAACCCAGCTAATTGCCACCCTGTTTCCAAATCGGCCAGCCTAACCCTCCAGCTTTACCCTTCTAGGGGCTCCTCATGCAATCAGACGCCACTCCAGTTGGACCGAATCAAGCTGCTCGGATGAAGGCTTCTAAAGCTTCTCGCGGCCGAAATTGGCTGCACGATACAGCGTTGGGACTGGTTTCTACCACGAGCTTTCCGGCCATTATTGGGACTGCCGACGCCATGATGAAGTCGTCGAACGTATTTTTGGTTGGTTACGAAAAAACAGGCGGCGGACATTGCACAGCGATTGTGCGGGGCGGCGTAGCCGACGTACGCATGGCCGTTCATGCGGGGGAGCAAACCGCCAGACAATTTGGACAGTTCGTCTCTGCCACGCTCATTCCCAGACCGCCTGCCAATCTGGAAGCCGTGCTGCCAATTGCGGCTCGCATGGAAGATCTCGAAGGTGCGGGCTCAATGATGGGCGGCAGTGCCATTGGCTTGCTAGAGACCAGAGGTTTTCCGGCGATGGTGGGCGCGGCAGATGCCATGACCAAGTCGGCGGAAATTACGCTGCTCTCTCACGAGACAATTGGAGAAGGGCTGTGCACTATTATTATTCAAGGGTCGCTCTCTAATGTGGCGATCGCAGTCGAAGCTGGAATGAATGAAGCCGAACGCATCGGCGAACTCAATTCCGTGATGGTAATTCCTCGTCCACTCGGTGACCTAGAACGCAGCCTACCGAAGACGAAGGCCGTGAAGACTCAAGAGCCCATGCGACTACCGCTGAAGCTAGAAGAACGGCAGCCGACCGAAGAGCGGCAGAAGGAATTGGTCCCCGCCAAGGCAGAAGAGCTACAGCCGCTCAAGCGCAAAGAATCGGTGGTGATTCCAGAGCTGACCACCGAAGAACTGTAATCAACAGAAGCTGTAATCACTGCAATTAAAAGAAGCTGTAACAGGCACTGCGCTTAGCCGCGCGGCTCTAGCTGCAAGAATTCATCAACCCGCGTAGAAACCTGGTCTACTAGGGCCGGATTGTCTGCGGCAAACCATTCAATTCTAGGCTCTTTCTGAAACCACGTTCGCTGACGCTTAGCAAACTGGCAGGTGTGCTGAATCGTTAATTCAATCGCTTTCTCCAGCGACATCTCTCCTGCTAGGTGCTGCACTATTTCTGCGTAACCCAAAGTTCTCAGCAGTGGCAGCTTTGCGCCATACTTTTCGATTAAGTCCGACACTTCTGCCACCAGTCCTTGTTCAATCATCTGATGCGTACGGAGGGTGATGCGTGAGCGCAATACTTCCGGCGCACACGCTAGTCCTATATATAGGATCGGATAGCTCGGCGGATCTTCTCCCTGCTGACTCGAAATACTCTTTCCTGTGACGTAATACACTTCGAGCGCCCGCAGCGTCCGTACCTGGTCATTTGGGTGAATGCGTTCAGTCGCAGCGGTATCCACCTGTTTTAGCAGCTTGTAGCACAGTGGCTGACCCAGAGTTGTTAGCTGCGATCGCAGCTCAGCATGTGGCGGGACTCTCGGAATTTTCAGGCCTTTAGCGATCGCATTCACATACAGCCCCGTTCCACCGACCAGCATTGGCTGCTCGCCGCTCTGGTGCATCCTGGCAATCACCGCCTGAGCCCGCTGCTGATAGTCAGCTACCGTCAATACCGCTGTTGGCTCACAAATATCCACAAAATAGTGCGGCACCTTGGCCTGGTCTAATACAGAAGGCTTCGCCGTACCAATATCAAACGCCCGATACACCTGCCGTGAATCCGCGCTCAAAATAGCAGTAGGCATAGCTCGGGCCTGCGATCGCTGGGCCAAGGCCATCGCCAAGCTGGACTTACCCGAAGCCGTCGGTCCAACGACTATAATCAAAGAAGATTTCAACTGGTACAAAAGAACTGCTTAGGAGGTAAAAAAGAGAGTACGTAGACGACACTTTAAAAAGGCACTACGACCCTCATTTTAGAATCGCGCTGAGATAGCTCTAAAATCGCTTTTAACGCCTTTGTGTTAGAATCCGTAGACAGATTTATCATTTTGATGTTTATCTGCCTGCTTAAATGGACCTCAGCAGTCTAAAAAAACTGTGAGCTACAAGCGGGTCCGAAAAGCCCAGGAAAAAGCCTAGCAAAAAAGCCCAGGAAAAAGCTTAGTCTGATATCCAAAAGACACTACCCAAAAACAACCCAAAAAATGAAGAGTGGTCTGAGCGGGAACCCGGCTAGAGAAACTATAAAAAACTGGCTGTATCTACATAAGGTACATAGCCGCTAAAGCAACCAAAGACGGCCTTGGCAGCCACCAGCCCGTCAGCCACTATTGACTTCAGGAGAAAAATGCATGGCGAATAACTACGGCGCTCAGCAAATTCAGGTCTTAGAAGGACTTGAACCTGTACGGAAGCGTCCGGGGATGTACATCGGCAGCACCGGTCCAAGAGGACTGCACCACCTAGTATACGAAGTTGTCGATAACGCCGTTGATGAGGCATTGGCCGGACACTGTACGCATATTACAGCGGCGCTGAATGTGGACGGCTCGGTTACGGTAACCGACGACGGTCGTGGCATTCCCACCGACATTCACCCCACCACCGGAAAGTCGGCGCTAGAAACGGTGCTAACGGTACTGCACGCTGGCGGTAAGTTCGGCGGCGACAGCGGCTACAAGGTTTCGGGTGGTCTGCACGGTGTGGGCGTCTCTGTAGTAAATGCCCTTTCTGAATGGGTAGAAGTCACCGTCTGGCGTGAGGGAAAAATTCACACGCAGCGCTTCGAGCGGGGGAACCCAATCGGGACACTCAAAACTCAAAAAGGCAGCAGCAAAACCGGCACACAGGTCGTTTTCAAGCCAGATGCCACTATTTTTACGCATACTGTCGAGTTCGACTACGACACCCTGGCTAGACGCCTACGAGAACTCGCCTATCTAAATGCTGGCGTAGATATCACCTTTACGGACTATCGACTAGAGCTAACGAAGACAGACGAGCCTCGGGTTGCTCACTACTGCTACCAGGGCGGCATTAAGGAGTACGTCGATTACATCAACAATGGCAAAGAGCCGCTTCATCCCGACGTTATATACGTCAATTCGGATAAGAACGGCGTGCAGGTTGAAGCGGCCTTGCAGTGGTGCGGCGATGCCTTTTCTGACAACCTAATGGGCTTTGCCAACAATATTCGAACCGTTGACGGTGGCACCCACTTAGAAGGCCTCAAGGCGGTACTCACACGTACCATGAACGTGATTGCCCGCAAGCGCAAAAAGCGTAAAGACGGTGAATCGAACATGGCAGGCGAAAACATTCGCGAAGGCTTAACCGCAGTGGTATCGGTTAAAGTACCCGAGCCTGAATTTGAAGGTCAGACCAAAACGAAGCTCGGCAACACTGAAGTTCGCGGGATTGTTGATTCTCTGGTCGGAGAGGCACTTACAGAATATTTAGACTTTAACCCCAACGTGGCTGACGCCATTTTGGAAAAGGCGATTCAGGCCTTTAATGCGGCAGAAGCCGCGAAAAAAGCACGTGACCTGGTTCGTCGTAAGTCAGTGCTGGAGTCTTCTACGCTTCCCGGCAAGCTCTCCGACTGTAGCTCTCGCGATCCGTCCGAATCGGAGATCTTCATCGTAGAGGGGGACTCTGCAGGCGGCAGCGCAAAACAAGGACGCGATCGCCGTTTCCAGGCCATCTTGCCGTTGCGCGGCAAGATTCTCAATATTGAGAAAACCGACGATTCTAAAATTTATAAGAACAACGAAGTGCAATCGTTGATCACCGCACTAGGGCTCGGGATTAAAGGCGAAGACTTTGCACCTGACAACCTGCGCTATCACCGCATCTGCCTGATGACTGATGCAGACGTAGACGGCGCGCATATTCGCACGCTGCTACTCACCTTCTTCTACCGCTATCAGCGCGACCTGGTCGATCAGGGCTATATCTATATTGCTTGCCCACCGCTGTACAAGCTAGAGCGGGGTAAAAACCATACCTATTGTTACAGCGAAAAAGAGCTAGCAGACGGTATTGCCGCACTGCCCGACAACGCTAAATACAACATTCAGCGATTTAAGGGATTGGGTGAGATGATGCCTCAGCAACTGTGGGATACCACCATGAACCCTGAGTCTCGAACGCTCAAGCGAGTAGAGATTGAGGATGCGGCAGAGGCCGATCGGATCTTTACGGTTTTGATGGGCGATCGCGTTGCACCTCGCCGCGAGTTTATTGAAACTTACGGTCCAAAACTAAACATGACTGATCTAGATATCTAAACCCTAGATATCTAGGGTTTAGATATCTAGGTACGTTTGTATCTGAGGACGCCGATAACTATGCGCTGAGACGCTGAGATAGTTAAGACAGCATCTGAGAACACACGTCCGGTTGTTATGTCTTGATGTAAGTGATGAAAACCCTTCTAACAAACTGCTGTTAGAAGGGTTTTGAATACGCTATATTTTGCCAAGCATGAAAAAATGTTGCGAAATCTTTCCTTAGATAGAGGCTCATTCTAAGCTTTAAATTAATCAAACACGTATTAACACTCATGAGCAACAATTTAGCGACCCAGCTCCGTGAGGGCACTAAAAAAGCTCACACTATGGCCGAAAACGTCGGATTTGTTCGATGCTTTCTGCGCGGTGTGGTGGAGAAAAAGTCTTACCGTAAGCTTGTTGGAAACTTCTACTTCATCTATTGCGCAATGGAAGAAGAGCTAGAAAAGCATAAAGACCATCCGATTGTTTCTAAGATTTACTTCCCTGAACTCAACCGCAAGCAGAGCCTAGAAGAAGACTTAGCCTTCTACTACGGTCCTAATTGGCGCGATGAAATCGTTCTGTCCAAGGGCGGCCAAAAGTACGTTGATCGCATTCGTGAGATTTCAGCCACTCAGCCTGAGCTGCTAGTTGGTCACTCCTACACGCGTTACTTGGGCGATCTCTCCGGTGGTCAAATCCTTAAGACCATTTCGCAACGGGCAATGAATCTGAACGGCAGCGATGGCGTTGCTTTTTATGAATTCCCTACTATCGAAGATGAGAAAGCCTTCAAGAACAACTACCGTGCCTCCTTAGGTGAAGCTCCTGTAGATGATGCAACAGCTGACGCTATTGTGGAAGAGGCTAACGATGCTTTTGGTATCAATATGGAGCTATTCCAAGAGCTAGAAGGTAACCTTGTTAAGGCAATTGGCACCATGTTGTTCAACACCCTAACCGGTGGCCGTCGCCGTGGCAGCACGGAGCTAGCGACTGAGGGCTAAAAGTCTATAAACTCTGTTCATAGACTCTGAGAATTACACTTCAAAATAATAGAAAGAGGCGGTTACTTTTACGAGTAGCCGCTTTTTTCTTGCGGCAGTCCTTATGGCTGTTCTCAACTTACATAGCGGCATGTCAGAACCGTAACCTTAGGTTTGTGTCATTAGAGAGATTAATCTCTCTCTTGGCAACCGATATAAGTATCTTTAGGAGGTAGCTGTAGGCCTTTTGCCAGCTTCTCTAAGCCCTTCTGAGCGCCTCTAAGCCCCCATAAAACCTCTAAGTCCCCTTAAAACAAATAGCAAAGCTTATATGGCAGATGCTACCGCTAACAAGCCAAACAAACACAACCCTGACAATTGGTTAATCAGAGCGACTTTACTGCTCGTAAGCACGCTAACGGTAATGTCCGGGGCAACCATTGCGCCTTCGCTACCGGCTATGCAAACGCATTTTTCTGAAGTAGCGAATTCTGATTTTTGGGTAAGGCTGGTGCTGACCGTACCGGCTTTATTTATCGTTATTGGCTCGCCGCTTGCGGGGCAGGGTGTAGATAGTATAGGCCGCAAGCCGCTGCTGCTAGGGTCTGCGATTTTGTATGGACTAGCTGGGAGTTCTGGCTTTTGGCTAAATTCAATTTTTGCGATTTTGGCTGGCAGAGCGCTATTGGGCTTAGCGGTCGCGGGTGTAATGGTCAGTGCAACAACTCTCATTGCAGACTATTACCAGGGAGATGCCAGAGCCAACTTTATGGGGTTGCAGGCAGCTTTTATGGGGTTTGGTGGCGTCTTGTTCTTATCAGTCGGCGGCTTCATTGCCGATCTGGACTGGCGGTTTCCGTTTCTAATTTATTTGTTTTCCTGGCTGCTTATACCAACAATATTTCTGTCGCTATACGAACCGGAGACAGCAGCTTCTGTCGGTGTGAGCACATCCGAAACAACAGCTCACGAATCACTGCCAATCAAGCTGTTGATTTTGATTTACGGTGCGGCCCTGTTGCAACAGGTGGTGTTTTATCTCATCCCTGTGCAGATGCCATTTTACCTAGAGCAATTGACCGGTGCAGGCGGAACAAGAACAGGGCTCGCGATCGCACTCTGCACTTTCTTTAGCGCGATCGCATCTATGAACTACGGCAAGCTCAAAAAACGCTTTAGCTTTATTAGCATACTGGCGATCGCATTCGGCCTGATGGGGCTGGGCTACATCGGCATCGGATTGGCTGGTGGCTACTGGCTCATGCTGCTAGTACTCATGCCTGTCGGTATTGGATTGGGCCTCATCATGCCAAACCTAAACGTCTGGGCCTCCAACGAAGTACCTAATGCCCTTAGAGGCAGAGCTCTCGGCGGCCTGACCACTTTTATGTTTCTCGGACAGTTTCTCTCTCCGATAGCGTCACAGCCAGTGACCGAGACTTTCGGATTAACCGCAACCTACGGTCTGGCAGGCGTGCTACTGGCTGTTGTTGCAACAATACTATGGACCTCCAAAAAGCAGGTCTGCCGCCTGGTTGCTAGCACCGTTGGCCAATCTTGAACTATCCGTCTTAAGCTAATAGCCTCAACCTACTGCTCTCACCTATTGCTCTCTTAGATAAGGAACACTCAACCTCATGAAAATAGTTGGCATCGGCGGCAGCCTTAGAAAAGATTCGTACAGTATGCAGGCACTGCATCTAGCCATTGAGCGAACCGCAGCCTTGGGAGCGGAAACGCAGGTGCTGGATCTTAAAAAAATGAATCTGCCCTTTGTCGATGGCGGTAGCGACTACCCGGACTATCCAGATGTAGAACGGCTGAAGTCTACAGTGAAAGGTGCCGATGCGATTATTCTAGCCACGCCTGAGTATCACGGCAGCATTAGCGGCGTTATTAAAAACGCTCTGGATTTGATGAGTTTTGATGAATTTAGCGGCAAAGTCACCGGATTTATTAGCGTGTTGGGTGGCCAACCCAACAGCAACGCCCTTAACGAAATGCGCATTATTATGCGGTGGGTTCATGCTTGGTCAATCCCAGAACAAATCGCGATCGGTCAAGCCTGGAAAGCTTTTGATGAAAATGGCAAGCTCACTGATGCCAAACTCTCTGAGCGACTAGATAGCTTTGCTCAAAGCTTGGTAACGACCACCCAAAAGTTGAGGGGCTAATCTTTTCGCCTCTTTTGATTTCTCTAAAGTCTGTACTCTTTAGTCCAACAAGCTTGCGCCTTTAAATTTACAGGTTTCGGATTAAAGCTATTAGCCTGTCAGCAAATCTTCTTCGGGGTAGCGAATAACGCTTGGGCTAGGGTCGCCCAGTAGCGCAGACATCAGTAGCAAAATACCGACTCTGCCAATATACATAGTCACAATAATAAACAACTGACCCATCGTAGAAAGATCGGCTGTAATGCCTGTAGATAGGCCCACGGTAGCAAAGGCAGAAACCGCTTCAAACAAGATGCTGATAAAAGTGAGCTCAGGATCGCTTAGAGAAATGCAGGTCGTGATAATCACTACGCTGATGGCAGAAGCAACAACAACAGCAAGGGCTTTAAGAATACGGGCAGTGGGAATCTGACGCTGATAGCAGGTGACCTGCTCTTTACCCTGAAGTGCCGCCTTAGTACTCATCAGCAAAATGCGAACTGTCGTGGTTTTGATGCCACCGCCAGTACTGCCTGGGCTAGCACCAACAAACATCAGGGCGATCGCGACAAACAGCGCGCTGGTCTCCATCGCGCCAATATCGATTGAATTAAACCCTGCCGTACGCATCACCACCGACTGAAAGCCAGCTAGCAACATCTTCACACCAACGCTTTTGTTAGCCAGTGTCGCCGGATTGTCGTATTCAATAAACAAAAATCCTAACGTTCCAATCGCCAGCAAAAATAGGGTTGTACTCGTCACAATTTTGAAGTGCAGCGAGAAAACGTTGTGCTCTTTGCGGCGGTAGAGGCGATCGCGTATCCAACGAAACGCCTCCATAATCACCTGATAGCCAATCCCGCCGAGCACAATCAGCGCCGAAATCACCGCCATCGGCCAAGCGCTTTCTGCATACTGCACCAGGCTATCTGAGAACAAACTAAACCCGGCATTATTGAAAGCGCTAATGCTGTGAAAAATAGACAGCCAAAGGGCCCTACCCGTGCCAAAGTCTTCAGTAAACGTCGGCATCAGGCAAAAGGCACCCGTTAGCTCAAAAATAAACGTCATCGAAATAATCGATACCAGCAGCGCCTTCACATTCGATAGCTCAGCAGTATCCATCGCCTGCTGAATAGCCAAACGGTCTTTAAGGCAAAGCTTTCGTCCAATCAACAGTAGTAACAGCGTAGTCGCTGTCATGTATCCCAACCCGCCCAGCTGAATCAGCGTGAGGACAATCCCCTGGCCAAAAGAAGAGAAATAGCTGCCCGTATCCACCACAATTAAGCCAGTCACACAAACCGCTGAGGTCGCTGTGAACAGAGCCACCAGCGGATTATTCCAATCGCCGCTAGCAGTTGCAAACGGCAGCATTAGCAACACTGTACCCACGGTAATCAGGGCAAGAAAGCCAATGCAAATAGTCCTGGGAACGGTCATCATGGTGGATGGGCGGCGCAGCGCGGATGGATGTAACCAAAGGTATCAGACCATATCCTTTCATCATGAGGGATGATGTGCCAACTGCTTCTCGTTAGAATAGCTGCGACAGAGACGAACTCCTTTGACAACCTTTCATAACGCTTCTCATTACTGATAAACGCAACCTGCTATGACCCAGACGACGCCCCTCGCCCAAAGAATTCAGCAGTTTTACGACACCTCTTCGCCGCTGTGGGAGCGTACCTGGGGAGAGCATATGCACCACGGATTCTACGGCCACGACGGCAGGCATCGAAAAGACCGTCGGCAGGCTCAAATTGATCTGATGGAAGAGCTGCTGCGCTGGGCTGACGTGTCTTCAGCGCAGACAATTCTAGATGTTGGCTGCGGCATCGGCGGCAGTACGCTGTACCTAGCAAAAAAGTTTGACGCGCAGGCCGTAGGGATTACCCTCAGCCCCGTACAGGCAAAGAGAGCGGGGGAAAGAGCGGCAGAGCAAGGCGTTGCGCTGCAAGCCTGGGAAAATTTTGATGATACGCACGAACCGGCCGTGCAGTTTCAGGTTACGAATGCGCTGTCCACGCCATTCCCAGACGGCTCGTTCGACTTTATCTGGTCGATGGAGAGCGGCGAGCACATGCCGGATAAGCAGGGCTTTTTGCGTGAATGCTATCGCTTGCTAAAACCGGGCGGCACCTTCTTGATGGCCACCTGGTGTCATCGCCCCACCCACACGCTAGCGGGCCCGCTGACCAGCAGCGAGCAAAACCATTTAGATTTGCTGTACGACTTGTACCATTTGCCCTATGTCATCTCACTTAACGACTACAGTGACCTGGCAACAACCGTTGGCTTTAACAACATCAAGCTGGCAGACTGGTCGCGGCAGGTCGAGTTCTTTTGGCAAGATGTGGTGCGTTCGGCGATGGATCTAAATGTGGTGGCCGGAATTTTGCAGGCAGGCTCAGAAACGATTCGAGGGACAGCGGCGATCGCACTCATGACCACAGGATTCAATCGAGGCTTAATCCGCTACGGCATATTACGCGGCTCCAAATAAACACCACAGTGA
The DNA here is from genome assembly GCA_937911865.1 of uncultured Synechococcus sp. Lineage (GTDB taxonomy): Bacteria > Cyanobacteriota > Cyanobacteriia > Phormidesmidales > Phormidesmidaceae > Phormidesmis. Next base: position 23,475 of record CALDSK010000047.1, on the reverse strand, counting down.
TAGACGTATCAATAAAGAAAAAGACCTGGCTAGTGTTTTTCTAACCAGGTCTTTTGAAGCTACTTACTCACGGAAAAACAGTCCATCAGACAAATTGATTTACTGCGCTGTCGTAGTTTGAGAGCAGTCAATCAACCGAACCATAGCCGCTGCCGCGTAGTTGCGCTTAGCTGCCTGGTCAGGATAGAAAGAGCTACCGGTCTCATTTAGCGGTGTGGCTACGCCGCAGAATCCAGACAGGTCAGCAATCGCAGATTGCGCCCAGTGACCTTGGATGTCAGTGAAAGCGCCACCCGGCTGATTAGAAACCAGCGTCGTCGTGCCGTTCTTGTACTGAGCGGCCTTGTTCATAATCGCAATCAGCTCAGCTCGCGTTACCTGATCGGCAGGTCTAAAGGTGCCGTTGCCATCACCGGTAACCAAGCCTAGCTCTTGAGCTTTCTTGATTTTTGCTGCACTCCAGCGGCTAGCAGTCACATCCGAGAAGCCAGAGGATGTAACAGACGCATCTGGTGTAATGCCCAAGCCTTCGACCACAATAGAGACAATCTGCTCACGAGTCAGAGAAGATTGCGGACGGAAAGTATTGTCTTCAGCAAAACCGGAGATAAAGCCAAGCTGAACCGCACGGTTGATTTCGCTGGCGTAGATATCACCTTGCGCATCGGGGAAGCTAGCAGGTGCAGGTGTACCGCCGCCAGGAGGGGTCACAACACCGCCACCAGGCGTACCCGTACCCGGATCAATCGCTACATCTTGACCGCTGAGTTCAGCAACCGTCAAATCGTTGGTGAGATACATCAGGCCCTTAGGAGAGCCGTCTACCGTCTTACGAGTTAGACGCCAGCCAGGCTTCAGGAAGACCTGGGTGTAACCTGTGGGCGAAATACCATCCGTTTGACCAATGACAAATTTTTCAGCGCCACGCAAGAAGCGGCTAGGCTTAGCATAAAGAACGAGCACGCCATCTTCTTCTTCAAAGACGGGGTCGTAACGAATTTGTTCACCCGCTGCGCGAATCGCATAGCCGTTAGTATCTGTTGCCCGGCCGCAAATACCGCTAAAGTCGAAGGTACTCAGCAGCGGATTCACTTGCGTTGGCGCAGAACCAGACGTGCTGTAGCAGGGCTGAGCGTTCGTCTTTTGCTCAATGATCATCAGACCGTAGCGCTGTCTACCCCCGAAGTTGCTCGTAGGGTTGGTCGATAGAATGAAGCGGCTCATATCGACTTCTTGAGCACCAATAGCCTGCTTGTTTTGAGCACCGTTTTGAGCACTGAGCGTGGGCGTCGCTTTAGGCGCTGCTTCGATAGTTGTTTGCGCCGTTGCAACAGGAGCACTGATTGCGATCGCAGCCGTAGCGAGAGCGGCGAGGGTAAACTGGAGTGATTTCATCTTCTGCATGTCCTTATAGTAGATTTCACATGGTTGGCGACAGCGTCTGCGTTGCACACCTGACACAGGAAGGATGTTCCTAACTATCAGCTATGTACGTTTAGCTAATAGATTGATTTTTGTTGATTCAACTAGTTCACAGAGTACCCGTGAAATTAATCAAATCACCTTAAAACAAGATTCAGGGTATACGTAAAACAACTGTGTGAGTAGCGTTTTATTTCAGGACATCAATTGTCGCCAATGTATGTTGAGAAGGGGGCAAACTGCATCAAAAATTCTTGAGCAGTTCATAGAGAATTCTCAGAGGTCGCTTGCCACGTTCCTGGGTGTGATGACACCATGGGAAAAAGGCCAGTAAAAAGGCCGATAAAAGGGCCAAAGAAAAAGCCTTGGAAGTCGCTCTGTTTCATGTATATAGAGATAATGGATTTAATTCGTAAGTGCGATCCTCGCAGGGTCGCTTTCACAGTCGGCACACTTCTGGGCGGCCTGATTGCTATGGTTCCTGCGGCCGAAGCCGCCGACGAAGCGGCTATTGAAAGATTGATACAAACCAACGAATGTGCGGGATGCGACCTGCACGAAGCAGACCTTAGAAGACTGGATCTCTCAGGCGCAAACTTGGTCGGAGCCGACCTGGAAGGGGCCAACTTTTACTATGCCAATCTGGACGGTGCCCAGCTACAAGACGCCAACTTGATTGACGTCAATTTGGGCTACGCCAGTCTGCGCGGCGCGTTCTTAGATGGGTCCGATATGCGCTATGCCATTTTTGACCATACCGATCTGACCGGCACTTCTATGATCAAAACCGACTTGCGCGAGTCATACATCGACCAGCCAATTTTGATCAGCACTATTTTGAACGGTTCAGACTTGCGCGATACCCTCTTTTTCGACGCTGACTTTTCTCAAGCGAGTCTGTGCGGCGTCTTAACCTGGGCAGGCACTGAGTATCGCCAGGGTTGCAACGTCACAGTTCCAGACGAGATCGACGATATCTATAGAAGATAAAAACAGAACTTATCCCGGTTCAACAGGCTAGATAGCGGCAGGTCTACGCTGCTGCTGGTCTTCATCACTGCTCTGCTTCTTTGGGGTGAAGTCGCTTTGTGTGCCACCAGTCGCGCTGCTGCGCAGACAGCTCAAAGGTATAAAGCGTCATAATAATCGGCTTACTGCGATAGCTTTGCCCAACGATTTCGACGCAGTAGGAGGGATGCTTGCGGGTGGACAAGTCAGCAATGAAACGTCGGCCAATCCGCCGCCAGCTAGGTTCTTTGCTGTGCCATTGAATCCGACAGCAGGGCCAGGGCAGCTGCTCGCGATCATACAAGCGGCAGCAGGGGCCAACGACTCGATAGGTTAGATGAGCACCAGGGCTTTCAAATAGATAACCGGTTGGCCAGGGATGGGCTGAGGTGTTAAGCGATCGCGACTGAGAATGAGCGGTCATAAAAAGTAGCGTATCGTATCATTTATAGCAATGGGCCCGTAGCAACAGGCCAGCTATTGCCACGCTAACTATACGGTGAGAGAACGCGAGAAGGAAGCTATGCCTGAAAATAAAGCAGAAAACAAAACAGGAAAAAAGTCAGAGACAATTGATGGCAAAGTGAGCGATCGCATTTGCAAACACATGAACAAAGACCACGCGGCGGCCGTTCTCACCTACGCTCAGCGCTACGGCAAGCAAACCGCAGCCACAGCGGCAACGCTCACGGCCATCGACAACCAAGGCATGGATTTAACCGCTGAAGTCGAAGGAGAAACGCTACCGGTACGTGTCGTTTTTGATCACGAGCTCAAAGACGCCGCAGATGCACACACCACCCTCGTGGCTATGCTCAAAGACTGATATGCTGCCTCTCCTGGCTTTCGCGAGCATATCCTCAGCGATTATCTTCTCAGCCCTCGTCTTCTCAGCGCTTACCTTTAAATTTATTTCAAAACAGTGTCATCTATGACGGTTAGCATTCGCTTCTTGCCTGACAATGTAACTATCAGTGCGCAGGCTGGAGAGCCTCTTTTAAAGGTTGCAGCTCGTGCGGGTGTCCACATTTCTACAGGGTGTTTGATGGGCTCATGTCATGCCTGTGAAGTAGAAATGACAGGTGAAGAGGAGATCGTCTTGGCCTGCATGACAGCTGTGCCCAAAGGTACGGATCATATTGATATCAGTATGATGGACGATCCAACCTGGTAGGCTCAGCTCACGGTTAGCTCATCAGGTAGGTTCATTAGGCAGGTTCATCGGGCTAGTTCATCAAGCGAGTTCATCGGTGGACTCAAGCGAGTTAATGAGGCGAAAGAGTACGACAGGTTACTTTTTATCATCTTCATTAACTTTTTACCTGAAAATGGGGCACCCAATGCCTGGTAGCAGTACTGTTCGGTTTTCCATTCGGTTTATCCCCATACACGCGACTTTGGCAGCTTGCTAAAGTAGTCTTACGAAACATATAGCGACCCTTTTTTAGAATCGCATTCTAAAACGATCAATAGAAGGTAACAGCATGGATGAAGTAACCGGTCAGATTCCAGAATTTACGGATTCAAAATCTATGACAGAAAATCCTCTCCTTCAGTATGTCAAGACGATGGATCCCGATACCATCACTCAACTATCGCGTCCAGATTCCAACGATGTGATGCAGGTAATGGAGCACAACGTCATTGGCTTACTCGGTGGTCTACCCTCTGGCCAATTTGACGTATCAGTCACCACCAATCGTGAGAACTTAGGCCGCCTGTTGGCTTCTGCGATGATGAGTGGCTACTTCTTACGCGGCGCTGAGCAGCGTTTGGCCTTTGAAGAGCGCTTTAGCACTAACTTTTTTGATGAAGAGACCGCTGAAGATGAGCAGGCATAGCCTGTTATGACGGGCAAACGGGCTGATCGCAAAAGAGGTCCTAGCCAGAAGCCGAAAGCAGTAAGCTCGCAAAATAAAAACTCGACAAACCAGAGCTCGATGGAGTCTTCTCCGTCGAGTTTTGTGCTGTCTGAGGAAACGGTACAAGAGTTGCGGCGATCGCTTCTCAGCTGGTACGCCACTCAAGGTAGAGATTTACCCTGGCGACGCACCCGAGATCCCTATGCAATCTGGATTTCGGAGATTATGCTACAGCAAACGCAGGTTAAAACGGTCATTCCGTACTACGAGCGGTGGTTGAAGGCTTTTCCGACAGTTCAAGCTCTGGCCAAGGCGCAGCAGCAGCAGGTATTAAAGCTGTGGGAAGGGTTGGGGTACTACGCTAGGGCGAGGAATTTGCACAGCGCCGCGCAGCAGGTCATCAGTGAGTTCGATGGCGAGTTTCCGCAAACGTTGGAGAGGGCGATCGCCCTTAAAGGCATTGGCCGCACCACCGCAGGCGGCATCCTTAGCGCTGCATTCAACCTACCGGTCGCGATCCTTGATGGCAATGTAAAACGGGTGCTCGCTCGCCTTGTTGCCTTTCCAGCCGTACCGAATAAAGCCCTTAATCAGCTGTGGAAGCTCTCTGAGCAACTGGTAGATCGTCAGCAGCCTAGAGACTTCAACCAGGCCATTATGGACCTCGGTGCAACCCTGTGCACACGTCACAATCCTGCCTGCTTACTATGCCCCTGGCAAAGCAGGTGCGCGGCGTACAATCAAAATGCAGTATCCCGTTTTCCCATGACAGAATCTCGCAAGCCTCTTCCTCACAAGCAAATCGGTGTTGCCGTCATTACTGACGAGCAGGGTAAAATACTCATCGACCGGCGCAAGCAAGAAGGCTTGCTAGGCGGCCTGTGGGAATTTCCAGGTGGCAAAATTGAACCCGAAGAAACCGTAGAAGACTGCGTCAGTCGCGAGATAAAAGAGGAGCTAGACATTGAGATTGAAGTAGGCGATCGGCTCATTACTATCGAACATGCCTACACTCACTTCAAAGTGACGCTCAACGTATTTAACTGCAAGCACCTTAGCGGTGATCCCAAACCTATCGAATGCGACGAAGTAAAATGGGTCACGCTAGATGAAATTGACGAATATCCGTTTCCCAAAGCAAATAGTCAAATCATTGCAGCAATGCGTGAGCAGGCAGAGCAAAACATCAGCAACACATAAGCTAGAATCCCAAGAATGATAACGATTATCGTTCCTGTTGCCATGCTAAATCACTCGATTCGACTGCTTCGCTGATGCCCTTTTGGAAGGGGACGCTCTTACTATTGCCCCAAAACGCCATTGCCCCAAAACGCCATTGCCCCAAAACGTAGAAAACCTAGAAGTGGCTCTAGGTGGACAAGAATAATTCCAGCTTATCCCTTCAAACATCGGACGGCTTCTAGCATGCCTTTCGCTTTGTTCAAGGTCTCTTGAAACTCACTTTCAGGCACTGAGTCTGCGACCAAACCAGCGCCAGCCTGCACGCTAATTGTCTGGCTACCATCTTCTGCGGCCTGTACGACCATCGTACGGATTGTAATTGCGCTGTTCAGCTGGCCTTCAAAGTCGTAGTAGCCATAGACACCAGAATAAGGCCCTCGGTAGTCGGGCTCTAGCTCTTTAATGATCTGCATCGCGCGGATTTTTGGCGCGCCGCTGACGGTCCCCGCAGGGAAGCTGGCCTTGAGTAAATCCCAGGCCGTTTTGTCGGGTGCAAGGTCACCGACCACGTTGCTGACGATGTGCATTACATGGGAATAGTTTTCTATCACCATGAGTTCGTCTACTTCTACCGTGCCGCTAGTGCAGACGCGCCCTAAATCATTACGACCCAAGTCTACTAGCATTACATGCTCGGCAATCTCTTTTGGATCCGCCAGCAGATCGGCTGCGTACTCAGCGTCTTCCAATGGGGTTTTGCCTCTAGGCCGAGTGCCTGCAATCGGGCGAAGTGTCGCCTGCATAGGCTTATTGGCACCCATCTGAGTCGCTTTTACCATCACTTCGGGGCTAGAGCCAATCAGCTGCCAGCCGTTGAAGTTGAAGTAGCACATGTAGGGAGACGGATTCACCAGCCTTAAAGAGCGATACAGGTCGAAAGGATTACCGCTGTAGCTAGCCTGCAGCCGTTGAGAAATCACCACCTGAAAAATATCACCGGCGCGGATATAGGCTTTGGCCTGTTCAACACTCTCACAGAATTCTGCGGGCGTACGGTTGCTGGTGTACTCCAACGGTGGAGCGCTGCTGGTTTCGGGGGAGGTCCACTTAAGCAGGGTGTCCTTTTCGCTGAGCGGTGCGCGGAGTTTGGTTACGAGGTTTTGAACGCGATCGCACGCTCCCTCATAAGCGGCTCGAATGTCGACAGACTGATCGCGCAAATCTGCATAGGCGATCGCCCACACCTTCCGCTTCACCTGATCAAAAATCAGCAAGTTATCCACCTGCATCCACAGGCCGTCTGGCAAGTCAGCGTCACTGCGCTCATGGGTTGTCACCGTTGGCTCAATCCATTTGATGAGCTCGTAGCCCCAAAACCCAAAGAGACCACCAATGCCAGGTGGCAATTGCGGTAGCTGGACAGGCTTCAACGTTGCCAGGCAATCTTGCAAAACGTCGAACGGATTGCCTTCTAGGATTTCCTGACTAGCGTCTCGAAAAGTTTGGGTCGTTGTAGCCCCTTTCGACTCCAGCACCCAAAGCGGATCACAGCCTAGAAAGCTGTAGCGACCGAGGGTTTCTCCTCCTTCTACCGACTCCAACAAAAAGCTATAGGGCTGACCGGCACAAACTTTGTACCAGGCAGAAACAGGCGTGTCTAGGTCGGCTACCCATTCCTGGTAGACCGGCACAAAGTTTCCCTGTTCAGCGAGGCTGCAAAAAGTTTCAAAGTCTGGAAGAATCATGAACGTACCCGTTGTGCAAAAAGGCAGCTATAGCAGTTGATTGAGAGTTAATCAGTTGTCTGGTAGAACCATTTCCAAAGCAAACGGGCAACTGCGAGAGCTGCCCGTTTGTTTTTTATTTGAATCGATTCGGCAATTGAGAGAATTCAAAGGGTGAATCTTTCAAGAGGGTTCTCTGAGCATACGGTCCTGGAGAGTACGGCCGTGAGCCATAACGACTAGGCTTCGTAAGTCTCGTTACCGCTGAATTTAATCGTTGCTGGGTTGGGGTTCTCACCAATGCGACGATCTTTCTTGCCAGCAAAGCCACGACCTTCGTTGACTTTTTCAGGAAACACGCCGTCTGCAGGGTGCAGCAGCGTGGTTTCACCGCTAGGCAAGATCCGATAAATCTTGTAGTCGGTCATTTTGGGTTTGAACTTGGTTCTAAGCTGTTTGCCCAGCGCCAAACACTGCTCTTTACGAGCAAGCTCTAATAAATTTTCGCCTTCGTTCATAGTGGCAACGCCACCTGTCGGCATTTCAAAAACCTGTTCTTTCTTAGAAGTCCAGGTGATAGCGTACTTTTCTTCAACAAAAGCCTTAGTCAGAAGACCGCCGGTGCTGCCTCCAAATTTAGGCATTGAACCAGTTAGTGCCATGGATGATATCTCTCAACCTTGATGACCCAAATCGTAGCATCGTAGGCTGCCTGCATTAACGCGTGTAAAGAGAAGCGTAATAGTTCTTTAACTCTAGCGAGGGCGGCTTTTAGTGGTCTTAGAGGTCTTAGCCGCCGATGTCTTACGGCCCTGACCAGCTGCCACCTTACGGGCTGATGAGCGCCGTTTTCCGGTGGAGTAGCGGGCCGATTTTTGCACGGCTGGTAGGGTGAAATGAATTTGAGTTCCCTGATCTTTGCCGCCAGACGTGGCCCATATTTCACCGCCTAGCCCTTCAATAATCTGCTGGCAAATGGCTAGTCCTAAGCCGGTACCTCCCACAGAGCGTCGAAGCGCCCCTTCTTCTTGATAAAAGCGTTCAAAGACGGTCTCTAAACGGTCAGACTCGATGCCTCTACCAGAGTCAGAAACGGTCACTTCTACCGTTTTTTCATCTCGCATATGGGCGCTGATTTTGACCTGACCATTAGCTTCTGTGAACTTGCAGGCGTTGTCGAGCAGTTTTGAGAGTACTTCAACAATCCATTCCCCATCGGCTCGAACAAACGGCAGATCTTCGGGCAGCTGAGACTCTATTTGCATAGCCGGAGCCGCGTCAGCTGAATGCTGCCAGCGCAGGCTGCTCAGCGCTAGGGCAACACATTCTTGTAGAGAAAGAGACTCCAGATTCCACTCTACGCGCTGACTTTCAAGCCGAGACAGGGTTAAAAAGTCTTGCACCAGCTTGCGCATGCGTTCGGCATCGGTCAAGGCGGTGTCGAGCATGATCTGTCTCAGGTCAGCGGACATATCTGGCTCAGTCAGCAGGCTCTCTAGACACACGCGAATGGTAGAAAGCGGCGTGCGCAGCTCGTGACCGGTAATTGCAATCAGGTTGCTGCGGGTGCGCTCTAGGTCGGCGAGCTGCTGGTTAAAGCTTTCTAAATGGGCGTAGGCTTCAGCCTGAATCAATGCCACGCTCAGCTGGTTAGAGATGGCCTCTGTCAGGCCAATTTCATCGTCGTTCCAGTGATGACTGCTGCCTTCTAAATGCAGCTCTATCATGCCCAGCAGACGGCTTTGATGAATTAATGGCACCAGCAGGCAACTACGTATTTGCCAGCGCTGTAGCCGAGTACGGGCACTGGCAATATCCAGAGTCTGTTCGGGGTCGCCGGCTGTGTTGATGTCGTCTACAGCTAGGGTGGCACGGTTGTGGTTAACCCATTGGTAGAGCGGGTTGTTTTTTAATGGCCAGGTAGCGCCTTCTAACGAGTTGATATGGGGCTGCCGGTATTCGTGATGAATCGTGGCGTCGGGGTCGCTATCGGCACATCGATAGATGATGCAGCGACCTACGTCGAGAACGCTACCCAGCTGGGCGGCGGCGATCGCAAATATTTCAGACGGGTTGAGCGACTTTCGAATGGCCGTGGTGATTGAGTTGACCAAACGAGCCCGCTGCTCTTGTAGGGCGATCGCCCGGTACGCCTTCAGCTGCTTGTACTGTCCGGCCTGCAAGTAAGTAATTAGCCGCTGCGCAAAGGGATCTTTTTCAACTTCTAAGTGGCTGCTGAGCACCGGAGGAATAAACCGATCGCGCGCCACGTTAATCTTGTCAGCCAGCTCTGGCCGATAGTCTTGAATTCTGGTCAGCAGCAGATCTGCTGCCCGCAGGCTGACCTGCCGATCCAAGGTCCAAATGCCCTCAAATCGACGACTTTGATCTAGATTGGCTGCGCTCGACATTTTGTCCGTCACAATATGACGCGGCTTGGTTGCCACTGGCTGATGCTCTCGGCAAATCAGCGCGGCGCTGTAGTTCTCACCAATCACAACGAGGTGCCACTCTTCGGTAAGCGCATCTTCCTCGTCAAAATCGATTTTTTCGTAGCCCTTTACCTGCCCTTTTTCTGTCTGGTTAAACTGCGTCTCAGTGGCGGAGAGTACATACACCTGATCGCTAACCCCTCCAATGCGAACGTAGCGATGAGCTTCCTGCCGATAAAACCGTTCTTGCTGAAAGCTGGCAATAATCAACGGCTGCTCTTCCGATCCGGCTAGGACCTGATCTTCCATAGCATGGGAGAGCGCCGTCAGCGATGTTTTGAAATACATTTGAAAGCGCAGTGTCGGCAACGCTTCAAATATTTCTTCCACGATGGAAGTTGGATTACCCATGCGTTCGTTTGCGCAATTTTTCGCGCTATCTATTTATTAGCAAAAGCCTCCTTCGTAGCAGCGGGCTTTTGCTTAAACAATAATAATGAGGGCTGACTTGTCTTTATTTTTGCCTTTGGTCTAAGGCTCTCTGAGGCTCATAGTTTTGAAACCCAGAGATGACTAAAACGTGTCATTGGGTGCGATCGCTTAGTGCGCTCACCCAGTGCGATAGTTTTTAAGCGGGAGTCTTTTTATAGCGAATTCTAAATACCGTCACCATAGCAGGCAGATCAGGGGCAGCGGCTCAGAAGTTAACTAAAAGAAATGAGTCAAAGAAATGCGTGGGGGATCATAAAAAGTGGTCCCAGCAGGTAAACCACTGAGACCACTTTTTGATTGATGTCACTGTTCTAAGCAACCTGACAAATGCGATGGATACGAAGAACTTGCGTTTAATCAGCAGGACCTAGTCAAGCGCTAGATAATACCGCCCATGTCGCTAGTGTCCTTGAGGAAACCGCTGTAGGCTTCCATGCCATGCTCGCCGATGTCCAATCCCTTGAGCTCTTCCTCGGAAGACACGCGAATACCGATAAGAGACTTGACGATAATCCACAGAACAGACGTTACTACGACGGTAAAAAGGCCAATCGCAACGATACCGATAATTTGAGCAATTAGCTGGGTAGCGCCACCGCCAAAGAACAGGCCGCTAGTACCGTCGAATAAACCTACAGCCTGCGTGCCCCAGATACCGCAGACCAGGTGAACCGATGTCGCACCGACAGGGTCATCGATCTTGATGCTATCGAAGAAGCCAACGGAGAAGACAACAATCACGCCCGCAATCAGGCCAACGATGAGCGCGCCCCAGTAGCCAATACCGCCACAGCCAGCCGTAATACCAACCAGACCGGCCAAGATACCGTTAATCACCATGGACAGGTCGGGCTTACCACTGAGCGCCCACGCCGTGAAGGTCGCAGCAATGCCACCAGCAGCAGCAGCAAGGTTAGTCACCAGCGCAATTTGAGGCACGTTCAAGCTAGCTGCTAGCTCAGAACCGGGGTTGAAGCCAAACCAGCCAATCCAGAGAATCAGACAGCCAAGCGTGGCGATACTCATGTTGTGGCCAGGAATGGCATTGACTGCGCCGTTCTGGTACTTACCAATGCGAGGGCCGAGGAAAATAGCCCCCATCAGCGCAGCCCACCCCCCTACGGAGTGAACCACGGTGGAACCAGCAAAGTCACTGAAAGCCACCCCTTCGCCGAGGAAGCTCATATCAGAGAGCCAGCCGCCACCCCAGACCCAGTGAGCCGTGATGGGGTAGCTAATGGCAGTGAGCAATACGCTAAAGATAATAAAGCTAGAGAACTTAACGCGCTCAGCGACCGCACCCGAAACGATGGTTGCAGCCGTCCCAGCAAACGCAGCCTGAAACAGGAAGAATACAGGCGTCGTTAGTGTGCCAAACACCGGCTCAACAGGATCAGAGCCTGCGAGGAAGAAGCCGGTTAGGCCCAAGATACCGTTACCTTCACCAAATGCCAGCGCAAACCCTAAAGCCCAGAAGGAAACGGTTGCTAAGGCAAAAACGATCAGGTTTTTGGTCAGAATGTTGACGGCATTCTTTTGTCGGCAGAAGCCAGTTTCTAACATGCCGAAACCCGCGTTCATGAAAATAACTAGAACGGAGGCAACAACAATCCAGATGTTATCCAAAACGATTTGAACATCATCGGCAGTCGTTTCTTGGGCGTGGGCTGCGAATCCCCAAGTCGCCACAATGACGAAGGCTAAGGGTACACAGGCTAACCAGCCCCAAGCAAACCGACGGCCAAATGCACGGTTTAGCGTGCGCTTTGCCATCTCTGTAAAGGGAGGGACATTTGCAGACCAAGGCGATGGTGCTCGCCTCGACTGCTTTCTTTTTCTCATTGTAAAGTTAGACATTTTTGTCTGGCGTTCCTAACGCAATTTCGACAGTAATCCACGGCTTTGAGGCACTGCTGATGATAGAAATCAGTCACGAGTTAGATAGATAAAAAAAGTCTGGAGTTGGGAATAACAGATGTTAGGCAGCTGTGTAAAAGTGCGAATCAACCTACATACAGCCCTCAACATTGCTCCATTTTCCATCAGTTTTATATCTGACCTGACCTGATCTAGGCCCTTTATGCACCTGTCAAACTGATGGCACCTATTCCATCAAGTCTGAGCAAGTCATTCTGTATCGCCTGATACTTTTAATAGGAGACTGCCGCTCTCTCTCCTGATTTTTTGCATAGGTTTTAGCGAAAATTTACACAGCGTCTTATTTGACACCTTCATTTGAGAGGCTATGTATCATTTCTAAACATCAAAGAGCTTTGATTTCACGCGCTTTTTCAAGGGTTTTCACAGCCGACTTCCGGCACTTCATAGTTTGCTTATGTATAACCAGAGACATGAGCATTTCTACGTATTTTTGCAGCCTTTAGTTTTTCATTTTTTCTTTAAAGACTGAATATTGATGAACTTTCTTGACGTGCTTATTCGCTTACGTATTGATCATGTGTTTGAGATATTGACGCGCGCCTAGTGCAGAGAGCTGATTTTGCTTATCGCTTACCATGGTTTTGAGCTGCTGGCGATAGTTTAGAACCTTACTTTGCAAATCAACGTCATAAGCACCCAGTATCTGCGCGGCCAGTAAGCCTGCATTTTTGGCATTGCCAATGGCGACAGTAGCCACCGGGATACCCCTTGGCATTTGCACGATAGAGTACAGCGAATCGACACCAGAGAGCGTTCTGGTTTTGATCGGGACGCCAATTACAGGTAGCGGACTTAGAGCAGCCACCATGCCCGGCAAATGAGCCGCTCCACCAGCGCCAGCAATGATGACCTTGATTCCACGCGTGTGGGCCGTTTCTGCGTAGGTCACCATGCGATGCGGCGTGCGATGGGCCGAGACAATAGCCACTTCGTGAGGAATGCTGAATTCTTCGCAAATAGTGATCGCATCTATCATCGTGGGCAAATCTGAATCGCTACCCATAATGATGCCGACATCCACTTTTGAGCCTCTATCGTTTTTGCTGGCCTGCTGTTGAGAAGTGGTCATAGCCTGGTAGGAGTATTTTGGATTGAAATGTCTTGGGTTAAAAGGAATGACTTTCGGCGGCGCAAGTTACGTAGAATGAGCGCGTATGGTAAAAACACAACCGCGGGCGACTTCCGGTTTCAAGCGATGTTAGAGAGTCATGCTAGATAGTACTGTCATTCTCAATGCTCGCTTGCCTCACCGCTCAGGACTGTATCAAATCTCGATACAAGCTGGAAAAATCAGTCAGCTCGAACCGGCAGAGACAGCCACGACTGCTCCGAACACGACTGCTCCGAACACGACTGCTCCAAAGACGACTGCTCCGAACACTGCGGTCCTCAAAAACACCACGGCTACAGATACCGTCGCTCCAGATACCGTCATTGATGTGAACGGCGATTGGATTACGCTAGGAGCCATCGATTTGCTAATCAATGGAGCATTAGGACTGGCTTTTCCGGACCTTCGCATGGAAACACTGGGTCAGCTTCAGCAGATTTGTGAACGGCTGTGGCAACAGGGCGTCAACGGCTTTTGCCCGACCTTGGTGACGACGTCTCCTGAGAATTTTCAGGGTAGTTTGGCCGCTATTCGGGCCTTTCAACGGCAGCAGGCCAAAGATAGACCCGCTGACTGTGCGATCGCGTTAGGCGCTCATTTAGAAGGGCCCTTTCTCAACCCGGTTAAGCGAGGCGCACACCCGGCAGAATACCTACAGCCACTAACCCTAGAAGCCGTAAAAGCAGTCGTAGGCGAGTTTGCTGAAGCCATCAGCATCGTGACGTTAGCGCCTGAACAGGCAACCGATGACAGGGTAATTCCCTGGCTTACCGAACAGGGAATTACGGTGAGCTTGGGCCATTCGTTAGCGACCGCAAAACAGGCTACTTGGGCCTTTGACCAAGGGGCCACGATGGTTACCCATGCGTTTAATGCAATGCCAGGTCTGCACCATCGTCAGCCGGGGCTGCTGGGCGCGGCGTTGACTGACTCGCGCGTTTTTTGTGGGTTTATCGCCGATGGGCAGCACATTTGCCGGTCAATGCTAGATCTGTTGCTACGGGTAAAGCGAGGTAGCAAGGATACGCGCATAGGCGGTTTGTTTTTAGTGAGCGATGCGCTGTCGCCTCTGGGTTTACCCGATGGGACGTATCCCTGGGACAGCCGTGAAATTGAGGTAATAGAGGGGACAGCGAGGCTAGCAGATGGCACACTTTCTGGAACGACACTGCCGCTGATTGCTGGCGCAGAGAACTTGGTGGCATGGGACCTTTGTAGTGCAGAAGAAGCGATCGCACTAGTTACCCAGGCGCCTCGCCAGGCTATTGGCCTACCCATACTGTCTATCGGCCAGCCTGCGCAGCTCATACGCTGGTCTCAGAACGTTCAAAGCCAGCTGACCTGGCAGCGCATAGAGCTTAGTTAGCAGACCAAGAGACCCGCAGAGGCCCACAGAAGAAGCCACAAATTCGACACAAGGAAAGGCGCTGACGCAGAAAAGGAGCAAGCAAATTGATAGACACTTTTCCAATTGTCCCTGGATGTGCAGAGGTGGCTTGTAAGGTGTTTATAGGAGAGAGGAGGGAGGCTATGAACCAGCGCTTAGTAGAGTCGGTGGCGCAGATTGTACTGTCGATGTCGGACGATGAACGTCGATTACTCGGGCGAAAGCTGCGATTTGCCGGTTTACAGCAGTTAGATGACACCGCAGAAGCAGAGAAGTCTTTACAGGTCGCGGAGATCGCTCAAGACATTCGAGAATTTGAACAAGAATTTGAAAAGGCCTACCAGGCGCCGCTGAGCGATTTGCCCGCAGAGCAGTGGACGCTACCGGCGGCCACTTCACAGACAGAGCAGCCGGGCGAAGCAGCCGAGCTACCTTCAGCCGAGGAGCTGATAAAAACGGGAGCCGAGGCCGTAGAACGAGGCGACAGAGAACCAGACAGAGAGCCAGAACGTCAAACTTCGTTCCAGTCTTTTCTACCGATACCGCAGGCCTACGCAACCGAGAATGGCAGCAATGGTCATTCGTCAGACTATGCCTTCTACGAATTTCCATAGCTGACTTGCCGTAGCTGGCTTTCCGTAGCTGAATGTTCGTGGTCTTAGGCAAATCCTTGCAGCTTTTCCATGCGGCTTCTTAAGACAGAGAAAGAACGCTGCGGGTTTAGCATGGATAAAGCCAGGCTAAACATAATAGAATCAGGTCGCAGGCTTGTGCGTAAGCGCTTAGCTTGACTTAGCAAGGGTTGTAGCCACCGATGAGGCTACAAGCTAAGTGCAAACAGCTATATTTATAACCAGCGGCTATGACCAACTCAACCTTGGACGATAAGACAATTGTTCGCGATTATTTCAACGCGACAGGCTTTGACCGCTGGCAGCGAATCTACGGCGATGGCGAGGTTAACAAGGTACAGGCCAATATTCGAACCGGCCATCAGAAAACTATTGACAATGTCTTGGAATGGTTTTCTGAAGATGAAAATATCTCCGAAATTACGGTCTGTGATGCTGGTTGCGGGGTGGGGAGTCTGAGCATTCCGCTCGCTAAGATGGGCGCGAAGGTTTACGCCAGCGATATTTCCGACAAGATGGCGGGCGAAGCTGACGTGCGGGCAAAAGCAGCGTTAGCAGATGAGCTCAGTGCTGACAAAATGCCTGAGTTTGAGGCAAAAGATTTAGAAGCGATTGAGGGTAATTATCACACGGTGGTGTGTCTAGACGTACTAATTCACTACCCGCAGGAAAAGGCGGATGCAATGATTAAGCATCTGAGCTCTTTGGCAAGCGATCGCATCATGATTAGCTTTGCGCCCAAAACCTGCTTTTACGCCACGCTCAAAAAAGTTGGTGACTTTTTCCCCGGACCAAGCAAGGCAACGCGTGCTTACCTACATAGGGAGTCTGATGTCGTAAAGGCACTAGAAGAAAACGGATGGGCGATTAAGCGACGAGCGCTCAACAAAGCCCCTTTCTACTTCTCTCGGCTACTAGAAGCGACGCGTGCTGATAGCTGACAATGTATCAATAAACCTCAAGATGTGGGCATATTAGTGGCGACTATCTTTGTTGGTATCTTACGCTGTGTTGGTATCTTACGCTGTGAGTACGAACAAGGTGACGACTTTGTTGTTTGTCAGCGGCGCCACCATCATCAGCCAAGCCGCGACCCTAACGGCTCTATGAAGCTGACTTTTCGAACCTGACTTTTCGACAGCTCATTTTACGCCTGTCATGCCTGTTGCGATGTGCGATTGTGATGTGCATAAGCAGGCGTGAAATGAGCAAAGGGAGTTCAATAGTCAACTCGTTTCTGCTTGGCTAGTGCATCTAGTGTATTAAAGTTTTGAGGGCCATAATGACTGCTAGCAAACGGATATTGGGATTCAGCCTGTCGGCTTTTGGCCTGGTATTAGGATTTTTATGTTTGGGCCGAGCGGTAGAAACCGCATTCGATAGCGATCCCGCCCGGCAAAATAAAAGAGAAACGATCACCGCAGGACTGCTATTGGGCTTACCTGCTACCGCTGGTGCGCTGTGGATGCTCAGTGCGTTAGAGCGCGATCGCAAGCTCGCCTACTCTCAACGTTTGCAGGCTCTGTTTTACAAAGCGCTCAAAGCCAACGACGGTAGAATCAACGCAATTCAGTTTGCCATGCTAGCAGAGGTTTCACTGAGCGAAGCGCAGCATTGCCTAGATGCTTGGGCAGGGCCGATGAACGCTGATTTTGATGTTGATGAGGCGGGCGTGATCATGTATTGCTTTAATGTGTAAGCAATTCTCTTGTAGCTCGCTCTATGGCACGTGTATTTTTGGCGATCGCATCTATCTTGGGCGCACTATCTGTAGCAGGCGGCGCATTTGGTGCTCACGCGCTGAAAGGACAGCTCACTGAAACAGCGCTGGGGAGTTTTGAGACAGGCATACGGTATCAGATGTACCACGCGATCGCTCTTCTTGTCGTTGCTCTGTTCATCAGCCAATACCCGGACGTCAAAGGCTTAGTCACTGCTGGCTGGTGCTTCATCGCAGGAATTATTTTATTTTCAGGCAGCCTGTATGGGCTTAGTCTTGCAAGCATCAAAGCGTTAGGCCCAGTGACGCCACTCGGCGGAGCGGCCTTTATCGCTGGGTGGATATGTCTGGCGTGGTCGAGTGCTAAATTGTTGTAGCTTTTCTAGCGCAGTTGATTGCTTTATGGCGCTTTACTCACAGCACTTTACTCATAGAACCACAGGACTCGACGATGTGCCGAATTTTAGGATACCTGGGTCCACAGATTTCAATTGACCAGCTGATGCTAAAGCCAGAGCACTCCATGCTGGTACAGAGCTATCAGCCCAGAGAATTAGATGCGGCTGTGCTCAACGGCGATGGATTTGGCATGGGCTGGTATGGAGCGCCTGGTGGTCGCCCGTTTGTCTACAGGAACGTGCTGCCGATGTGGAACGATCGCAGCCTGGGTGACCTTTGCCGATATGTTCAGGCGAAGAACTTCTTAGTAAACCTGCGTAGCGCGACGGCAAAAATGCCGGTAGATATCAGCAATTGCCAGCCGTTTGCCTATAAAGACATGCTGTTTGTCCACAACGGACTGATTGAAAACTTTTTTGATACACTCTACCGCCCCATCCGTGAAAAGCTATGTGACAAGGCATACAAATTGATTGAAGGGCTAACCGATTCAGAGCACATGTTTGCCCTACTCGTTCACCATCTGGAGACGCAGCCTGGCATCGATTTGGCAGAGGCCCTGCATCAGACAATGAAAATGGTGGTATCGCTGGCAAATGCTGCTGGGGTGAGGGTTGCGGCCAACATTATCTTATCGACGGGGAACCGTTTGATTGCGCTGCGCTACGACAATCAGCAAAAAGCGCCTTCTTTTTATCTGCTCAAAAACTCTAAGTCGTTTCCCAATTCTGTGATTCTCACCTCAGAAGGGCTATTTGAAGATAATTGGCAGCCATACAATCAAAGTGAACTGGTTAGTATAGATAGCGAGCTACATATCAAAACCTACGCAACGGTGGCATAGCCGCTGCAACATGGCGTTTTGTATGGCCGTTGAAGTCTCGCCCAACTAATTCATTGCGCAATTCACAGGTTCTCGATTCTCCTCTGATCGCTCCTCACCAGGACTCCAGTCAACAGGCCCCCATTCACCCCTCCACTCAGCAGTCCTCCATTCCATCTGCACTTCAAGCCTGCCGTCAGCACACGCGATCGCTCGTTGAAGGCATCACTCCCGATCTTTTTTGCACCCAGTCACATCCAGACTTTAGCCCGGTGGGCTGGCACCTGGGCCATATCGCTTATACTGAATCGCTATGGATTGCAGAGCATTTAGCCGGGTTGTCGCCGCAATTTCAGCAGTATGAAAAGCTGTTCGCCGCCGATGGTCTCCCAAAATCACAGCGGCAAAATTTACCGGGAATCAAAGAAGTTTTAGACTATCTGGCAGAAGTGCGATCGCACACTCTTACCTATCTAAAGAACAACCCTCAGTCTGCTAGCAGCGCGGCTCATCTCTGGCACTGGCTGATTCAACACGAAGGCCAACACGCTGAAACCATAGCGATGGTCCTTGCCATGCAACGACTCAAGCAGAACGGCAACATCGATTTATACAGCAGGCAGAATAACCATGGGCATCTAAGCCTTAAAGCCGTTTCTGCTGCAGCTTCTGCTACAGATAGCGACACTGACATGGTGCTGATTCCAGCCGGTAACTTTCAGCAGGGATACGATGGGCCAGAAGCGATTGACAACGAACGGCCCGCTCACGATTGCTCAACTGCCCGTTATTGGTTAGACCGCTCACCTGTCACCTGCGGGCAATATCGAGCGTTTATAGAGGCGGGTGGCTATCAAACGCCTGAGTGGTGGTGCAAGGCTGGCTGGCAGTGGCAACAGTCAGCGCAGGTTCAAGCGCCTTTATACTGGCCCTTACCCTGTGCCGACGACCGGGCAGACAACCAGACAAACGACCAAGACCAGCAGCCAGTCTGCGGGGTGAGCTGGTATGAGGCCGATGCCTACGCTCGATTTGTCGGGAAGCGACTGCCGACAGAAACAGAATGGGAAAAAGCAGCTGGCTTAGCGACAACCCCCTGCGAGCAGATGTTAGGCACCGTATGGGAATGGACAGACTCTTGGTTTGCTGGCTACCCAGGGTTTCGCCCCTTCCCTTACGAAGGTTATTCGCAGACCTACTTTGATGGTGCACACCGGGTACTGCGGGGCGGCAGCTGGGCAAGCCCCAAAGACATCATTCGTCCCAGTTTTCGCAACTGGTATCACCCACATAGAAGAGAATTATTTGCCGGATTTCGATGCGCGGCTTGAGCCTGTTTTTGCTTTCATATTCTGTTATTTTTTGCTGTTGTTGTAGCTTGAGGGTTTGGTGTGGGTGAGATTGTATCTGAGCGCGAATCTAGACTGGTCTTGCAAAATTTGCTAGCAGATGACCGAGAGAAAGAGCTGGGCAAAGATGTTGTTACTGGTTTGACGGGTGAGCCAAAGTCTTTGCCGCCAAAGTACTTTTATGATGAAAAAGGTTCGCTGCTGTTTGAACAGATATGCGAGCTACCGGAGTATTATCCAACCCGGACGGAGACACTGATTTTGAAAGCGTTTGGAGGGGCGATCGTAGAAAAAACCGGCCCCTGTGAAATTGTCGAACTCGGCAGTGGCAGTTCTACAAAAACCCGCATTCTACTAGATGCCTATCAAGCGGCCGGCTATCCGCTAAGATACCTGCCGGTTGATGTCAGCGACACCATGCTGAGCGAAACTGCCAACAAACTGTTGAAAGAGTATCCCAACCTCTCTATCCATGCGCTGGCGAGCACCTATGAGCCTGCGTTGAGCGCCTTACCCGTCAAGCAGCTTCCCGCTCGGCTAATCGCGTTCATTGGCAGCACTATTGGCAACCTGTCATCGCAGGAGTGCGACCAGTTTCTAGACTTGATCAGCCAAACCCTAAACATTGGAGATTATTTTCTACTGGGACTAGATCTACAAAAGGAACGTACTGCTTTAAAGGCCGCTTACAACGACAGTCAGGGAGTGACGGCTGCTTTTAATCTCAATATGCTCACACATCTCAATCAACAGTTTGAGGGAAACTTTGACGTGAGTAAGTTTTCTCATGTGGCATTTTACAACGAAAAAGAGCAACAGATTGAGATGCACTTAGAGAGTATGGCATCTCAGCAGGTGAGCTTGAAGGATTTGGGGTTAGCGGTTGAGTTTGAGAAGGGCGATCGCATCCTCAGCGAAATCTCTCGAAAATTCAACCGCTTACAAATGGAGAAAACTCTCGCAAAGCACCGGCTTCAGGTAATAGCCCCCTACACCGATGAAAAAGAATGGTTCGGGCTGCTGCTCTGTCAGCGTACGCCCTGATACATCTTCTAATAGAGCTACAGCTTGTCAGCGACCGCTTTTGGCTCTACCAAACGAAAAATCCCATACACGGCTAGCCCCGCTACCATGCCAGGCAGCACCTCATACAGGTTTCCAGACAGTCCGGCCTGTCTCCAGATAACAGCAACGGCAATACCAGATAGCATCATTGCGATCGCACATAGAGTAGAAACGGGCTGCTGCCATGATCTGAGAACCAGTAACACACCCAATCCAGACGCTAGAATCGACCAGGCAAAGATAATTAGACTAAAAACACTTTCGTTGTTGATAAGTGCGATCGCCAGCACAATTGCTGTAACCACCAAAGTGCCGATCTTCGCCAAGCGATAAGAGTGAGCCATTCCGGGAAACAAGTCCTGAGTTAGGGCGGCTGAACAAGACAGGATTTGCGAATCCGCAGTAGAAATAGTCGCAGCAAAAAGCCCAGCTAGCATGACGCCAACCAAAGCCCCAGGCAATAGATTGATTGAAAGATCCAATAAAGCCAGCTCAGCATCTGCGCCAGGAGCCGCGAGTTCTGGCAGCAAAACCCTGCCAGCTAAGCCAATGAAAATAGCTGCAAATGCGGTGATCAAACCACAAATTGTTCTAATATCTCTGGCCTTTCCCATGTTGTCGGCAGAGTCAATCGCCATCGCTCTAACCACAATATGCGGCTGGCCCACCGCGCCGAATCCAGCTATCAACCAACCAACAAAGAAAGGCAGAAATCCCCATCCCAGCTCAGGTGGGAATAGAGCGACTAGGCTACTGTCAGCGTTGCTTAGTTCTGCAAAAAGATTATTGAATCCAGAGGTTGCGCCGTAGGTGACTACCGAGAGCACCAGTAGCGCACCTATCATCACAATTGTTTGTACCGCATCTGTCCAGATGGACGCGCGAATGCCACCCGAAAAGCAGTAAGCAACAACAATAATCGCGCCAATGATAATACCCCAAGCATAGTCCCAGCCAAAGACGCTATTGAGCGCCTTGCTGCCGGCTAGTAACTGCGCAGCGGCGTAAGCGCCCAAAAAGAAAATGGTAATCAGCGCGGCAATGCTCGAAATCAGGCGATGGCCTTTCTGCTTTTGAGCCAGAAAAGCCGGTACCGTCTCAGAATCCGAAGCTTCTGACGTCTCTCTGAGCTGCTTGAAAACCAATAACCAGGCGAGATAATCACCGATTGCCCAGCCAATTGCGAGCCAAATAGAAGACAGGCCTTGCGTGTAGGCATACCCAACTTGCGCGGTAAACAAAAAACCACTTTGCCCAGTAGAGAGTGCCGAGAGTGCCACTAACCAGGGCCCAACGGCCCTTCCAGCGAGTAAGTAATCAGCCGTAGTGTCCTGCTTTTGAGTCGAAGAGTAAACACCCACAACGGTAAACAGAACTACAAAGCCAATAAAGGTAAATGCCGTAGATATCATGAGCCCTTCTGTACACTGCTACACCAATAGCAGACACTCGATATTAAACGCATGTATCTTTGGTTAATAGAACTCATACCGCCTCCCTGCGGCATAAAGCCGCTAATACAGCCACTACGAACAAGGCGGATTAGCGGCGCGTACCGACAACTTACGCACAACTCATTACAGACACTCGGTCCTAGGGACGTCACTGTAGCGCTTTGCGGAAAATAACCTTATCATCGCCCTGCTTGTAGAAGTCGAGAATTCGAGCCTCCTCCTGATAGCCGTTTTTTCGATAGAGCGTCCGTGTCTGTTCAAAGCCACCAGTCCCTGAAGTTTCGACCAGCAGTCGAGTCTGTTCTTCGCAATGTCTGTAAGTCTTAATGTCTCATCGCTCAGCCTGCCGGACAGGCATATTTTCACGGTACGCAACAACCACATCGCTCACTGCTACTGCAATGGCCTCTGGAGCATCTAGAGGAATGTAGTGCGATGCTCCTTCAATAACACGCCAGTCTGTATTCGTTGATAGCGCTGTAAGTTCGGCCTGTAATTCAGGCCAGATATCTGACCACACGGCTCGTAATCTCGCGGTTGTGGCCGCATCTATCTGATAGGGTAGTTCTTCCAGGAATTGGCCCGCCGTGAGAACCACTATAGGGCGATCGCCAAACGGCCCAGTACGCTGTGCCTGAGCAAAAATGTTGTCCACTGTTTCGATAATATCAGCGATGCCGATCATGCTTTGCGGCAGGTGGCTGCGAATTGCCTCACCGATCTCTTTAGGCAGACCGTTTGGAGCGGCTGGAGACTCAAGGCGAAGAATACCCAATGCGGAGATCGCCTTGAGCAGCAGCGGTGACGGAAAGGCCATGACGTCCAGCACATCCAAAGGGAATCGTTGGTTTTGACCGGGGTGAGATGAATCGACAAAAACAAACCCAGCGACTTCATCACTGTAATGGTCGGCAAAGACTCTGACCAGCAACCCACCGAGCGAATGACCTACCATCACATACGGAGGAGATTCACCGGCAGCAGTCAACAGACTGTGCAGATCTTCTACGATGTGGTCCGCGTCTCTAGGGTGATCGCGGCGCTCACTCCACATAATGCCAGCTTGGTCATACGCGCACACGCGACTAAATGCGGCGATCTGTGGACGCACTCTGTCCCAAGTAAGCGATCCTCCTTCGTTAATACCAGCCTCTAGAATTATCGTCGGGTTCCCTTCTCCACTGCAATAAAGGTGAGATAGCTTGCCGTCAACCTCGACAAGTCTGCCGGGGGGCGGAAAGGCCTGAGCTGCACTTCGGCGAGACCACTGCTCGTAGACGAAGCCCATTGATAGCAATAAAAAGAGTATCGCAGCAGCAGCGATCGCGATACGATTCATCCATTTGAGCACGGCAACCCCCCAGAAAGATAGCGGTTATATGCGGCTAGCCTGCCAATGCTGTCTTTGTAGTCATTCCCTAGCGCCGCAAAGCGACGCAGGCTCTCACCGCTGTCTTGGTGAGCATTCCTTC
>CALDSK010000046.1 GCA_937911865.1 uncultured Synechococcus sp. | reverse complement strand
CCAAGCCTGCTTCAGCTCTGGCGTCCAAGCATCACCCGCATACTGCGCCAGGGACTTTAGCAAGCTGTTGCCAACTAGAGGATAGTGCTCTGGAAGCGCACCGTACTTTACATGGCGCGCACCCAGTCCTTTTAGAGATTGACTCAGCACTTCTGGCTTACGCAGGTTTTCTATCACCATTACCAGTGCACCTTTCAGCATTTTTCGCTGTCCGGCCATATCTGAGTGCTCAAACAACGGCTTAGCCGCTGGATAGTCAGTAAACAAGTTGTTATAAAAGCTGGCAACAAGCTCGTCGGCTTTTGGCTTCACGAGTTCGAAGCTTTGCTCTAGAAGCTCTACATTTAAAGGCATTGCTAATGTGCACTCCAAAAAAAAGTTGGATAGGGGTCGTTGGTTTGAGAAGTCCCTGACTAATAATCACACCCAACTAGAACCACAACAGAAGAGAGCGCGAACAAAGACTGAGCAAGTCCGCAAGAATGTACGCACAAAAGAAATCAACGTACAAGAAAGGCACCGAATGCAGACATATAAGTGAAAAGAGACTCTCTCTTCCGTGGTACTACACAAACTAGAGTGACTCAAACTCTTTTTTTGTACTCAGCGTTACCAAAAACAAAAAATGAATGGAAGAATTGCATAAAGGGTCCGCAGCATTTGCATGCATCTGTTATTAAAGATTGCTGACGATATATACAAGTGAATTCAAATAACTTCTTTTTTTGAATTCTTTTATCTTGTTGGGAAGTGGGTTGGAAAGTGAAACCAAAAACAAAGAAGCTTAAGAAATGCTTTTTGTTTATTTTTGCCTATGCTTTTTTTGCGTAGGAAGCATGCCGAACTCGAATACTCAGTAGTTTTTTGTAGCTTTTTTGCAACTTTAGATACAAAACATAGCTGCCACCTAATACCACTATTGATAGAGAAGTAATTAATAGAGAAGTAATAGACGAAACATGAGATAGACGTTTCTATTCTGGCTTTCTTCTCTCTGGCTTTCTCTCTGGCTAAGGATTCTCTTATATAGATTCTTTTGGGCTCTGTTTTTATTTTTGTCTTGTTTGTCTACTCTGTTCCCTTATTGTCCTTAAAGGGGGCGCCTCTTTATGACGGTTCATTCCATCCACAAATGGCCTAAAACTGACGCTACAGGCAGCTTGCTCAGAGCGTTAGGATCTATCAGGCTGGCAGTGCCCTTGCTAGCTGCGATCGCAGCTATCTTAATCGGCGCAACCTTTTACGAAGCCGAAGTGGGCTCCGCTGTCGTACAGCAAGAAATATACAAAAGTCCCTGGTTTGGCGGACTCATGTTTCTGTTGGCGCTTAACCTGGGCACCTCTACACTGCTGCGCTATCCCTGGAAAGGCGCTCGTAAAATCGGCTTTGCCATTACCCACTGGGGTCTGGTCGTTATTATTGCAGGCTCGGCGGCGGTTATTCACCTCAGCGTAGAGGGCATGATGCTCGCTAGAACTGACGCGGGCCCGGTCAGCACGCTACGCGTAGAAGGAGACTTAATAGAAGTCGCAATGCCAACAGGCGTATCAACAGAAATATCAGAAGGTATGACTGAGCAGGCTTCTTTGTTTATTAAGGCAGACGGCAGCGTCGTGCCAAGCAAAGTAGGTGGGCTATCGCTGTTGGGATACAGTGACAACACAGTCAACACGGTTCATTTTGAGCCGGGTAGCCGCGTTGAGAACTCGGCGGTGCGGCTGGTCTTAAAGAGTGATCGTATGGGTCAGTCGTTAGAACGATGGCTCGCTGTGGCCCCTGCGGCCTACGGCACCATGGACATTGGCCCAGCAGAACTCCAAATTGTGAAGGCAGAAGATCAGCAGGCTTTAGCAGAGGCTCTGGCAGCACCTGCAGAAAAAACAGCGTCCGCTAAATGGGGCACGGCTAAATGGGGCACGGTAGACATCAGCTGGCAAGGAATTACTCGCACAATTGATGTAGAAAGCAGTTTGAATCAGGCCGCCAATCAGCCATTTGAAATTAACGCTGAGGAGAAGACTCTCACGATACAAACAACAGGTTTCTGGCCTGACTTTCGATTAGATGGCAACCGCCAGCCCACTAGTGCTACTAATCTCTTAAGAAATCCAGCAGTTCAGCTACGGGTTTCAAGCGAGGGATCTACCGAAAGCTGGTTTGTTTTTGGGAAGCCCGGGTTTGAACCCATTCGCAACCTAATAGAAGGCGATGCGATCGCGCTCAATCTCTCTTACAACATCGCACCTGATGCTGGCCCGGACGCTTTCTTCCGAATCGTTGTAGATGCCAAAAACAATCTTCACTACGCAGCGAAGTCTTCCAAAGGATTCAAATCTGGTCAAATGGCCACTGGCGAGTCTATCACGCCGGGCTGGGCAGACTTTGAAGTCACCCTTGCCGAGTATATTCCCAATGCCCGCGTAGAGCGTGAAATTGTTCCTTTACCCAAAGGCGCGCCAGAACAGGGGAGTCCTGCACTGCTGGTATCCACTGGCGAGCATAGCCAACCCACCTGGGTGGGCTGGGGCGAGCCAACAACAGTTGAGAGTGAGCAGGGCGACTGGTATGTCGCGTTTAGCCCAAAGCTGTTGCAGCTGCCTTTTAGCCTCAAGCTGAACGAGTTTATCGTGGAGCGCAATGAGGGGAGCGAATCGGTAGCCATGTGGACTAGCGATGTGTCTTTAATTGATCCCCAGGTAGAAGAGACCAGCCATCGACGAGTTTGGATGAACCATCCCACTTGGTTCAAGGGCTGGAAAATTGCTCAAGCAGCTTGGAATCCGGGTGATTTGAACCAGTCAACCCTGCAAGTGAAGCGTGAACCCTGGTGGGTCACAGGGCTCACCTGGCTGGGTTCAACGATGGTGACCATTGGCGTTGCAACCATGTTCTACGGTCGCGCCGTTGCGAAGAAGTTTAAGAAAGTCTCTGACTTTTTAGACGTACCAGAGACGGAGGAAGAGGCGGAATCGGGTCCCTCCATTCCACTGTTGAATGCATTACTGGGAAGATAAAATCCTTAAAATCTTGTTCTTTTGTTATGAAATTAGTTAAATTCACCCTCGGCCTTTGTCTGGGATTGCTGCTGATCGCGCTGCCCTTCAGCCAATTTCAACCCTCGCCCTTGAGCCCACTCGAAACTATCGTGGTTCAACAAGGCGGGCGCAAAAAACCGCTAGATACCGTGGCGAAAGAAACGGTTGCTAAGATTCACGGGTCTACAACGCACAAGCACGACGGTATCGCAGAAGATTCTACAACAACCTTTATGTCGCTATGGCTCAATAGCCGTAACTGGAACGAAGAGCCGTTTGTGCTCTTTAGCTATCGTCCACTGAAAGAAAAAATTGGCTTGGATCCAGACCAAAAGCATTTTTCTTTTCAAACGCTGATGAAAAACTCAGCGCTGGGTGAGGTCGTTCGAGAGGCGCACCGTAAAGAGCTAGAAGATATCGATCTCTCTCGCGATGAGAGAGAAGCGTTAACGCTTGAAGATCGACTTACGCTAATGCTGGGCTCAGTTGATGATAATACGATTGCCATCGTGCCCCATCCGACAGATCCGAAGGGGAAATGGCTGGGCATTTCAGAAGAGCAAACTTTTTATACGCAGAGCGCTACAGCACCCTTGATTGCTGACTTTGCGGTGATGAAACAAATGTTTCTTCAGGCTTCTCAAAGCGGTGCCAGTTATCCGGCCAGTCATCTGGCCAATCATCTGGCCAGTCATCTTTCGGCGCTGACACCTACAGCAGCTGAGCTACAGGCTGGGCTCAGAAACCTCAGCCCGCAGGTGTATCCGGCGATCGGCGCGATGGATCAAGAGGTGTTCTTCAATCACTTTCATCCTTTTGCTAAAGCCTGGAAGCTGTATGGGCTAGCCTTCTTGGTAATGCTGCTGACGCTGTGGGTGAAACCGTTGGAGCTGTATTGGAGTGCCATCGGGCTGTTTGTAGGCGGCGTTGCTTTGCAGACCTACGGATTTTGGCTAAGGATGCAGATTGCCGGGCGGCCACCGGTGACCAATATGTACGAGTCCGTCATTTGGGTTGGGTTTGGGATTGCGGCGATCGCACTAACCTTTGAACTCATCTACCGGGCAAAATACTACCTACTGGCCGCTGCGCCGCTGGCTATTATGTGTCTGATTTTGGCCGACAGCCTACCGGCAGTTCTAGATCCAAGCATTTCACCGCTGGTTCCTGTACTGAGAGACAACTTTTGGCTAAGTATTCATGTTCCGACAATTGCACTCAGCTACGCTAGCTTTGCCCTGGCGTTGGGAATTGGGCACGTCGCTTTGGGCAGCTACCTGTTCACACCTGAGGCAAAGTCTCGCATTCAACTGCTCTCACAGCTGAACTACCGAGTCCTACAAGTTGGCGTACTGCTTCTGACCGCAGGTATTATTCTTGGCGGCATCTGGGCGCATTTCTCCTGGGGTCGCTTCTGGGGCTGGGATCCCAAAGAGACCTGGGCCTTGATTGCGCTACTCGGTTACCTTGTACCACTACACGGTCGCCTGGTTGGTTGGATTGGCAACTTTGGCATCAGTGTGGCCAGCGTGGTCGCTTTTAACGCAGTGCTGATGGCCTGGTACGGTGTGAACTTTGTACTGGGGACCGGGCTACATAGCTATGGCTTTGGGACAGGCGGCTCAGAATGGATGATTGCGAGCGTTGTCGGCGCGGACCTGTTGTTTGTACTCGCAGCAACCGCTCGCTACAAAGGATGGTTTGCCAAGCTATTAGGAGAAGCGACAACAACAGAACTGAGCGCCAATTCGTCTTCATAAGAAATCGCTTTTGTAAAGACCGCAGTGCCGTTGTTCTGTTGTTCTGTTTGGTATATTGATTCAGGTATCGCCCCAGAAATGAGAGAGAAGTATTATGAAACGTCGTGCCTTTATGAATTGGGTGGGTGTGAGCTTTATGGCCACATCGCTGCCGGTTGCGATCGCAGCCTGCTCTCCCGCCGAAGATACTGCCGAAGACGCTGCTGAAGACGTCACCGAAGCCGCCGATCCCTGCGGTGCAACAGAAGCCGCTACCGAGGAAGTCGATAGCAGTGTCCGTGACGATGGATTTGCTGCCCTTGGCACAGTCACAGAACTAGATGATGCTGGTTTTCTTGCCGACAAGGATTTTGTGGCAGGCGCTGTTATCGTCATTCGCGACCCGGCTAACCCAGACGGCATTATCGCCCTAGACTCTATGTGTCCACATCAGGGCTGCCATGTTGACTGGACCGATACCGAATTTGCCTGCCCCTGCCACGGGTCAAAGTTCAGTACTGATGGTGAAGTTACGGACGGTCCGGCGAACGAAGCGCTCGGTTCGTACGAAGCTAAAATTGAAGACGATCTGGTTTTAATTCAGACCACTTAATTCAAGCAGTGGAAAAGGAAAGTTAACTCACGCGGGCTATCTTTCCTTAACTACAGCATTTCCTGACTACGACCTTTCCTGACTACGACCTTTCCTGACTACGGCCTTTCCTGACTACGGCCTTTCTTTGACCACAGCTGACTGTCAGGCTCATCGAAACTTCATAAAACACCGTCAAGGTCGCTACTTTTAGGTAGCGGCCTTTATGGTTTAAGTGAAGATAAACTTACATAGCAGACCCGCTCTTCTCGCGTCCGTAAATATTCGGTCAATATAGGAGCAATCGATCAGACCTTCTGCAGATACATAAGCACAAGTTAGACAAACACAATGGTCAACCCCCTATCAGCAAGCACGATAGCTAAGCAAGGTTGCAACGCTAGCCTGTTTTCAGAAGCGCGCACTAACCCTTTCGAGAGGATCCAGCAGCCCGTCTTTTTGGTAGGCTCTGAGCGCTCTGGGATCAGGTTGCTCCGTCTGATGCTGGACCATCATCCCAATATTGGATTCTGGGCAGGATTTGAATATGCGGTAGAACGTATAGACTCAGCCGGTAATTACCCTGAGCTGGTGGACTACTATCGGTGGCTTCAGACCGATAGCAGCTTTTTGATGGACAGACCGAGCATTGACCGCCGATTGAACTATCCAGAGCTCGTCAATAGCTTTTTGTGCCAGTTTCAGGCACTGACGAATAAGCCAACAGAGGGGGCCACCGCTCACCATCCCTTCGATCACCTGCTCAAAATTTGGCCAGATGCCCGGTTTATTCACATCGTGCGCGACGGCCGCGACGTCACTCGCTCCTGTATGAAAATGGGTTGGGCGGGCGATGGCTGGCACGGTGCAAAGCACTGGCTGGACGCGGAAAGACTTTGGGATCGGCTAAAAGCGAAGGTACCAGAACATCGGCGGCTAGAGGTGCGCTTTGAGAACCTGATTTATGACAATGTCGGCACGCTGGACAAAGTTTGTCAGTTTATGGGTGAGCGCTACCATCCAGATATGATGAACTATGCGCACGCTACAGATTATGAGCTGCCCAATGCGAGCCTAGTGAATCAATGGCACGACAAGCTTTCTAAAAGAGAAATTCAGCTGATTGAGTCGAGGATTGCGCCCCTGCTGGTAGAGCGAGGCTATCCGCTCAGCGGGCTGCCTCATCTGAGGGTGTCCAAGATGGGACGCCTGTGGCTAAAGATTCAGAACAAGCTGGGTATTTTGAGCCGCAAGACCGGAAGATACGGGCTACCGCTAACGTCAGCAGATTTAATCGCTCGGCGGCTGAGGCTGAATGGATTGAGCGATCGCATTCGTCAGAAAATCAACGCCATTGATATCAAAACAATGGAGCAGTCCTTGTAACTGTAGCGACAGGCGTTTTGAGTCAGGTTTGAAGTCAGGTTTGGAATCAGTTAGTGTGCACTATTCCAGTAGTGTGCACTATTCAAGCGAGGCGAACAGCTCTAGCAGCTGCGCCTCGTTGAGCTGCGGCACATTGCATTTCACCGCTTTTTTAAGTTTGCTACCCGGATTCTCACCCACCACAATATAGTCAGTCTTAGCGCTAGGCATTTTATTAATTCGCCCACCTGCTTTAGTCACCGTTTCGGTAATCTGCTCGTAGGTAATTTTGCTGAGCTTGCCAGTTAGCACAAATATTTTTCCGGTTAGGCCACCTGCTTCTGCAGCGGTAGGCTCTGGTTTAACGGGCGCGGGGTTCTCAGATTCTTTTTCGGACTTGGATGCATCCGTAGGGGGCTGAGACTGGCTGTTTTTGGACTGATTACTTTTAGGCCGATCGTTCTCTACCTTCTGTTTTTGAGAAGATAGTTTTTCTGGCGGCTTCTCATTCGAGACTTCTTTGGGCTTTACGTTCTGTTTCTCTTCTGGCTTTTCCTGACTCTTATCAGGTGTTGGCCGCTCGGGTAACACTGTCTTGCTCGCGACTTCTTTTTGTAGTGCGGCAATGACTTCCTGACTGAGCGCCATGGCTTCTTCTAGTGCAGCCTTATCAGCTGCCAGCGCCGAAAGCTGCTGTTGTAAATCAACTGTCGATTGCTGAGCCTCTGTCATGGCCTGCTCAGACGCTGATAGTTTTCCAGCCAGCTGATCTTTTAGTTCGGTGAGCGATCGCACCTGGTCTTGAAGCGGCTCAATATCGTCTAATTGACTCACCGCCTCAGTGAGCGCCTTCTTCTCTTCTTCTAGCGACTCAACCTGTGACTGAAGCGTTGCAATGGTTGCTTCTGCCGTTTTGATAGCCTGCTGAGCGGCATCACGCTCTTCTCGTAAGGGCTGAACCTGATCGCGAATCAAGGCCGCCGACTGTTCGTCGTTCGCCTTCGACAAAGTATCTAGCTGCTGCTCTAACTCTGTAATCTGGCTGCGTAGCGCTGTCGCCTCGGCGGCCTGGTCCTCTAGCGTTTTCTCGCCATCCGCCTTCTCTTTATTTAGCTTGTCAATCTGCTGCTGCAAATCACTCAAAGCAGATTGAGCATTCGATTCTGTCTGTGCAGCCGCCTGAGACTGAGCTTGTGCCTGAGACTGTAGGGTTTCAATCTGTTCTCGCAGCTGCGCTTCAATCTGTTCTTTTGCCTCAGTAACGGCTGTTAGCTCTGTTCTTAATTCTAATACCTGCTGAGAGACTTCCTCCTTCTGTTGCTGTTGAACCGCTGAGTTTTGTTCTATTTCACTAATCTGGGCTTCTAGCTTTGCTATCAGCGCCTGGGTATCTCGTTGTATCTCCTGCTGTTGAGCGCTGCGCTGTGCTTTCTCTGTTTCTGCTGCGCCCAATTTTTCTTGCAGCGCCTCCAGCTGACTGAGACTGACTGCTTTGGCTTTCTCAGCGGCCTGTTCTAGGGTTTGAATTTGCGATCGTAAATCACTCAATTCTGCCTGATGCTTTGCTTTAGCATCGGCCAGTGCAGCCGTTAATTCGTTCGCCTTAGCACTTTCTTGATCCGCAAAGTCGCGCTGTAAGGCCTGCACCTGCTGGCTATACTCACGCTCTTTCGTTTGCAGGTCAGCTTCTAACTGGCTAAGTTTCGACCGCGCGGCTGACGCGTCTGTACGCACTTCACTCAGCGTTGCTTCTAGCTTTTTACTGGCTTTCTCTTTACGCTTTAAATCTTGAGTCGATTGCTCTAACCGCTTCTCAAAATCATTAACCGCACTTTTAGCAAACGTCAGCGCCTCAACAAAGTTTTGATTCTCCTGTGTCAAAGACTCCAACTGCGCTTTTAGCTTCGTCTGCTCAGACTCTGTTTTCTTAGTCGTCAGGACTCTTTGACGATTCGCGCCAATCAACCCGATCAGGATGGCGATCGCACCTAACGTGCCTCCAATAATTTCATAGGTCAGTCCGGTATCCAATCCGGTATCCATTGACGCGTGTCCTAAAGCAACTGCAAACTGTCATATAGCTTACGCCACAGATGTTACGCCATATTTTGTATAGCGATAAGGCGAAGCCAACTGACGACTGTCTCACTCATTTTGCCGTATGTTCGGCAATTTGCAGCACGCAGGCGGCCGCTTTATCGCGTAACCCAAGCAACCGATGGGCAGCTATTGTAGGCAGCTATTGATTGAGGCTTCAATCCTCAGAGGTAACGGGCCGGGGCTTTGGCTCAGAAAAGAGCTGCCGTAACATTTGTTCTCGTCGGGCAAGTGTCTCATTGCCTGGGTCCCAAATCGATTCGTAGAAAAAGAACGCCACGCCACCGTATCCCTGCTGACGAGTGGCCGCTACCTGCGCTTCAATCAGAGCGCTGTCCATAGGGTCCTGGCGCAGGCCGCTAAGAACACCAATACCGGTAGGAATGCGATCGCGCGCACTCACCATCTCTGGCCGAATCAGCTCATAAACAAAGCTTTCCAAACTACGCCGATAGACCTGCACCAGCAGCTCTTCGACATAGCCGCTACGCTCCCAGGTAGGCCAGTCTTGCAGATACTTATCGTAGGCAAACCAAGCAGGACTTGGCGACACCGAAAACACAGCGCCAGGACGATAGGCTTTCATTGCTCGAAACAGCTTGCCCACTAGCTGGGTAATTTGATCTGCTCTCCACCGCATCCAAATGGGGTCTTTGGCGTTAGCCGGGGGCGGATTTCCGGTGGAGCGCTGATAGAGCATGGCGGTTGTTGTATCGTAGCCAAAGTCTATGGGCAAACCAAAATGGTCATCTAGCTGGAAGCCGTCTATCTCGTAGTTGGCGCTCAGCTCTGTCACTAAATCAACGAGAAACTGTTGTACTTCTGGGTGAAACGGATTCATCCACACCCGTGCATATTTGCCGTTGTTTTGAAATTCAATGCGGGTGCCGTCTTTTCTCAATGTCATCCAATCGGGGTGCTGCCGCGCCAAAGGAGAATCAGCGGGTGCCATCAGGCCAAATTCAAACCAGGGAATCACGCTCAGCCCACGCTGTTTTGCCAGACCAATCAGCTCTAGCAACATATCCCGATTGTCTTGCAAAGATTCGGCTAAATCATCTCGCCCTTGATTGTCAGTATCTGGAAACAGCCCTTGCTTGTAGCCAAATACGCGAGTGGCTACGGCGCTAGGGTAAAGCGTGTAGCCCCAGTTCCAAACGGTGGGATAGACCGTGTTGAAGTTGTAAGCGGCCAGTCGATCTAGCGCGGTCACCAGCCCTACGTTAGAAAAGAGCACTTGACTATCGACGTTAGTGAGCCACACACCGCGAATTTCGCTGTTGGGGAGCGTCGCAATCTGTCGGTAGGAAATTGGGCTGGCCGCGCTCCTCTGTCTGGCTAGGGCCTGGCAGAGGAGCGCGGCAATCTCGCCTCGGGTTGCAGGCTTGTTGGGCCGTAGGCGCTTTACGTCTGGATAGTTGACAATTAGCTGCTGTTCTATCGCAGCCGCAATTTTGCTGCGGGCGTAGGCAGGAATGGCGATCGCATCTACCAATACCTGATTGAGCGTAGCTTCAATATCACGCTCAGCCAAATAGCCCAGGCCCGCTGCTAGCGCAACCACTGCCTGCACTCTAGGAATCGGCAGGTTAGGTCTAAACCGATTGCCCGGGTAGCCAGTCAGCCAGCCGGTCGTGTAGACCTTTTCAATCTTCTCAGCCGCCCAGTAGTCAGCGGCAACATCTTTAAAGCGAATCGGGGGACGACTAGCAACGCCTGGAAACGCCAGCGTAATCAGGGTGGCAAATTCTGCTCTAGTCACCGGACTTTCGGGCCGAAACGTACCGTCCGGATAGCCCGATACAATCCCCTGCTGAGCCAGTATCTCTATACAGGGTTGCGCCCAGTGCCCTTGAATATCGTCCATAGTCTGTTTTTACACCCTTCAGGAACTGTCTTCGGCTAAACGTCGCAGCGTATTGCGGCCAATCGCCGCGTGACTCGGATTATCGACTAGCCCGTTTTTCAATAGGATAGTAGCAAAAAAGATTGCCCATCCCTGGGCCCTAAGAACCAGCCCATCATCTGCGCCATAAGCCTTTATAGCCTGTTGACGAGCGCCCTGAGAATCGAACAGCATCCAAATCGTCGCCAGGTCTGTCGCCACATCACCGGCTGTCAAATCACCCCAGTCAATCACCCCCGAAAGCCTACCAGCTACCACCAAAACATTGTGCGGATGCAGATCGCTATGCAGCCAAAAACGGTCTGCTGCAGCAGGCGCTCTGCACGCACGTTGCCACAGCTTTTTGATAGCAGGCGTAATCAGATTGCTCGATTGGGCTAGAGCGCTCATCCACTGGGTTACATGCTCAGAACGACTGGCTAAGGGAACGCCGCGATGAGGAGAAAACGGCGCATTATCTGGCGCTGGGGTGTGGAGCGATCGCAAAAACGCAGCCAGCCGCTCGGCCTCTCCCACGTTCAAAGGCGCCAGGTCCGCCGTTTGTCCCTGCATCCAGGGCACCACGCTCCAGCGCCAAGGGTAGCCACTGCCCGGCACGCCCAAACGAACCGGCTGCGGGACAGGCAACGTCAGCTGGGGCGATAGCAGCGGCAGCCAGGTTTGTTCCTTTTCTATAAGCACTGCGCCGAGCTTGCGTCTGGGCATACGCACGGCCCACCGGTCACCCAGCCGAAACATCACATTGTCATAGCCAGAGGCTGCCAGCTGAAGCGGCAAGTCAGCCAGGTCTGGATGTTGAGATTGAAGCAGCGATCGCACCCAATCTACCGTTAGGCTCACCTCAGCTGGCGGCGTTCCCACAATCGTTGTCCCCTTAGAAACTCATCAAACCTCATCACAAACCCATTACAAACCCATTACAAAGCCTTGAGAGAGCGATTATCTCTTCGCTATCGTAATACGACGCTCCCGTCCCCATCCCATAAACGCTCACCTAGCAGCATATCGCCATGGCTTTCAACATTCGTCAGCTCGACAATCTCTCTTACGATGACGTAGAGCCACTACTAGAGAGCTACATTGTTGAATTGATTAATCTGTTTGCCGTTTCAGAGATTGGTCAGGCGCATATTGAGAACTATCCAGATGGCGGCAATTGGATTGGCACCTTTATAGAGATGGCCTATCTGTATGGTGAAATGACGCTGCCTAAAATGACCAAGCGCAGCGCGCAGGAGGTGATGGAATACATTTTGCCACGTAAGTTAACGCTTCTAGACCCCGAAGATACAGAAGATGCGATTCCTGAGCTGGTGGCATTTTGGAATTTTTTGAAAGCAGAATATAAGCTGAGAAGTGCAGGTGCGATCGCCAAATACCTGCTCTCTATTGAAGACAAATTCACCCAGTGGATGTTTGATCCGGCCAAAGGAGGCATTGCTAAAAGCTTTATTCTCCAAGGCACAGAAGCGGGCTACGACATGAGCAATCAAGCAGACGTCGAAGCCTTTCAAGCCGAATACAATCAGCAGCTTAGAGCCCTCAGACAAGGAGACGCGACAGAGACCTCATCTAAGATCACACCACTTAGTCCCAATACGGTACCCATGACCGCGCCGCCACCCGGTGCTGAAGCACTCCTCAACCTGATGGGTGTCGATATCCCAGAAGAAGGTACACCGGTCGATCCATCTGCCTTCTTTGGCAAACTGGTTGGCGCTATGGAGGAGATGGGCCAAGCGCTCAACCTACCCGATTCTGACTTAGACGAAATTAGAGCGCTACAGTCAGAAATAGAGGAAGGCGGAATCATCGATCTTACGCCGCTTTCAGAAGCGGCTATTGAGCTTCTAGAAGCGCAGAATCTCACGGAGACAGCGCCTGGGCCCATCGTAAAAGATTTTCAAGTTATCTTAGACGCCGTTGGGCCCAAAGGCCTTAGCGTTAGCGGCAAACGTCAGCAAATTCCGCGCAAGCACCTTGCCGAAATCAATCAACAGCTGACAAACCCGATCAAAATCGATCTTCAGCGGCCTCAGCAAAAGTCTTATCCCAACATTCATGGGCTGTACATGCTGCTGCGAGCGACTGGGCTAGCTGGCATTGTCAGAAAAGGGAAGCAGCACCGTCTGGTCCTCAATACTGACATTTATGAGTCCTGGCAAACCTTAAATCCGACTGAGCGCTATTGCACCCTGCTAGAAGCCTGGATGATCAGAAGCTCGCAAGAGATGATTGACGACGACAAATACCGCCCAGACGGAGAAGGGGATTTTTGCCTGCAGGGATGGCCAGGCTTTGCGGCCAAAAAACGCACCTATAAAAGCTACGACTATCAACACAGCCTCAAATACTACCCGAGATACCATAACCTGGCCCTGATGGAACTCTTTGGCCTGGCAAAAATCACTGCGGGCAAGCCTACCAAGGGAAAAGGCTGGCGCATCAAAAGCGTTGAGGCCCTACCGTTTGGCGACGCACTGATGACGCTGATGCGCAATACCTACATCGCTAAAGGCTTTATCTGGGAAACGTCAGACGATCCTTCAGCGCTTTTCAACGAACTACAGCCCATCTTGCAAGACTACTTTCCAGCCTGGGAACAGACGCTGGCCTCACTCGACTATCCGTTCGCTCCTGAGAATCACATCTTTAAGGTCACCCTTGGAGAGATCTGGCGGCGCATTGAAATAAAAGGCGGCGCGACGATGGATCAGCTAGGCAATCTGATCCGCGATGCTGTCAGCTTCGACGACGACCATCTCGATCAGTTTACCTACACCAACCCAATCGGTCGTCGAATCACTATCGACCATCCATACCTGGACGGCGTGAGCGAGCTGTTTACAGACGAAGTGACCATCGGCAGCCTATCGCTCTCAGTTGGAGACACTCTGGAGTATCACTTTGACTTTGGGGCAAACTGGCGATTCTCTTTACTGCTAGAAGACCTAGAGCCGATTCCAGAGCAAGGCGTTGCCAAAGTCAAAAGCACCAGAGGCCGAAAGAAGCCGCCGACCGCTATTGGCCGAGTCATTGAAGCGCACGGCGAAGCGCCGCTACAGTACGGAGAGGAGCAATGGTAGCCCCTTATACAAAAACATTACGCAAAAACACTACGCAAAAACATTACGCCAGAACATTACCGCGACACAGCTGATCGGCTTTTTTCAGCATCGTCGGAATCCGGTTGTCGCCGTGCATTCCGGCAATATTCGCCTTAGCAACCTCCAGCGGCATGTTCACAGACGTGACAAAGAGGGGGCTTTGACTATCTCCTCGAAGGATCTCACAATCCTTGGGTGTATCGGCAAATCTGTTTTTTGCAACGCCGATTACTGGCACAGCTCGGTCAATAGCTTCGTATAGGTGCATGCCTAGCCCAGGCGTCTGTGCTTCGCCCAGCATCACGTAGCCGTCGATAATAATAGCCGTCAACGCATTGAGGTCAACGTCGGACAGCAGCTCTAAAAGACAGGGAAGCTCGCGCTTGTAAAAAGAACCGGGCTCATAGGGCTCAATCCCTTGGATTTGTCGGGTAATGGTCTGCGCACTTTCTGCATCGAGCCAACTAGAAAACAAAACGCCAGCAGCGATCGCACTATCGTCACCATACTGAATATCTGTTGCAAGCAGCACTGTTAAATCTATCCTTAGATCTGACTATTTCGACTATTGGTACACCCAACTAATCTATACAAGCCCTAAATCGATAAATACTGATGATTCTTGCCAAGCCTTACACAAAAAGTATTATGAATAGTCGCTATCCAGCGCCCAGTGTCGCTTGCAGCTGCGCCAAGCGATCCTTCACAATTCGATAACAAATCCAGTTGCCCCGACGCTCTTTTTCTAGCAAACCAGCCTCATACAGCACCTTTAGGTGATGGCTCACCGTTGGCTGAGACAGCTTTAGCGCTTCTACTAGTTCGCAGGCACGGACTTCTTGCTGAGGCTGCACCGCAATTAAGCTAAGCAGCTGTAGTCGAGCGGGCTCTGCGAGCACACGAAATAGCGCCGCTAGCTGACTGGCTTCGGCGGCGGTGATTTTACCTGCCAATAAGGGCGGACAGCAGGGCGCGGTTGAGTCGGCACGTTCCATGCTCTGTATATTGACATACATCGATATACTCTTCACAATATCGATACACATCTATATTGATAGTGATCAATGTTGCTAATCCAGGCTCAAAAGAAAACTACGCCGCGCCGCGCAACCTATTCTCGCGAGCTGCTTGCTGAGTTTATTGGCACATTTGCCATTGTGTTTGCAGGCACCGGGGCCGTGATGGTCAATGAGATCAGCGGCGGCGCGCTGACGCATCTAGGCATTAGTGTTGTCTTTGGCGCAGTCGTAGCAGCGATGATTTATACGTTTGGCCATATTAGCGACGCGCACTTTAACCCGGCGGTGACGCTCGCATTTTGGAGCAGTGGCTATTTGGCGCGATCGCGCGTTATCCCCTATATCATCGCGCAAGTCTTGGGCGGCATACTCGGATCAATTCTTCTTGCTCTCTCACTGGGCCCAGTTGCCAAACTAGGCACCACACTACCGCTAGGCGGCAATTGGCAGCAGTCTTTTATTCTAGAAACTGTTCTTACCTTTCTACTTATCACCGTTATCCTGGGCTCTGGCCTAGACAGGCGATCGCACACTGGCTTTGCAGGGTTAGCAATCGGCCTCACCGTCGGGTTAGAAGCCGCCTTTATGGGACCCATTACCGGCGCAAGCATGAATCCAGCTCGATCTTTTGCCCCTGCCCTAGTCAGTGGCATCTGGCAATATCAATGGATTTACTGGGCCGCGCCTATGCTGGGCGGACAAGTTGCGGCCTGGGTTTATCGCTATCTTTCGAATGATTTTCAAGACATAGAACACTAGAAATAAACATTGATCATGGGTCATAAAGCGCAACAAAACAAAACTGCTGAAAAGGCAACCTTTTCAGCAGTTTTGTTTTAGACATATGATTCTGTTAGCGCCAACAGAAATTCAATTCTATACGGTTACAGATGGATGCTTAGGGTTGGGACCGTACTGATTGCGTTCGAAACTGCTGTCTTGGCAAAGAAAGATGAGAAGGACAATAGCACCGATCATGCCGACAAAGGGAATCACCGTGATTAGCTGTAACCAACCAGTGCGGCCTGTGTCGTGCAGACGTCTGGTACAAACTGCGATCGCCGGAATCAACGAACCAAAGAGATATATAGGAATAAGGAAAACGAAAATCTCAGAGATATTGCTCAAAATGGCGCTTACTACAGCAATAGCAATCAGCGCAATATAATTGAACAGCGTGAAGTACCAATATTCTGAGCGCGACGCTCGCCCGCTAAAATCTGCATACTGATTGAAACATTTGATATACCAATCCATAATTTCTCCAACTGTTGTAATTTAATAGGACAGTTTGCCTTGAAGGATGGGCCCTACGGTATATCGGCACAGACCGAGAACACGCGAAGTCCTCAAGCATCACAAGCAATTTTGATTAATTCTGAAATGAATATGCCCAGTTCCGACAAGTCAGCACACATGGACGTATTGCTAGTAACAAAGGACACTACAGACCTTCTACAGCTGACGTAAGAATTGAATGGAGAGTGTGTGTGTTCAGCTAACTCATCAGTTCTTGACATACAAATATTCAAATATCAAGCAGATCCCTTTGGCTGCTATAGAATACCGATCAGCGTATGCGATTGATTTAACCCATGACTCAACTCACCGCTCAAACTGTTCTATCTTATGTTCAAGCAGGAAAATCTCTAAAACAGACAGAGCTTAGTGCAATTGATTTGTCTGGAGAGACACTTGACGAAGGAGACTTTACTGAAGCGTATCTGAGAAGGGCTGACTTAACAAAAGCGTCGTGTGTAGGGGCTAATTTCTCAGGAGCAACGCTAATTTTTGCGTCGTTGCAGGCCGCGAACTTGCAGACAGCTCAGCTGGTGAATACTGTTTTGACGCGATCGCATCTAGAACAGGCAAATTTACAAAGCATCAAAGCAAACGGCGCTAAGTTTTCTAGTTCTTTTTTAGCAGGGGCTAGCGCTGAAGAGGCCACACTAGACGAAGCAGACTTTAGAGAGTCCGATGGACTACAGGCTCAATTCCAAAAGGCAAGCTGTTTGAGCGCGTCCTTTATTCGCGCTACTTTTGAAGGGGCAAACTTCGATAGCGCCGATCTATTTCGTACGCAGTGGCAAAATGCCCATCTCCTTGGCGCGTCATTTATTGCTGCCAACCTAGAAAGAGCGATCTTTGAAAACGCTAATCTCAACAGCGCAAACCTGGGAGGCGCTAATGCGCTGAACGCAGACTTTCATCAGGCAATTCTCTCAAACACCACGCTGGTCAGAACACAGCTCGACTGGGCTAACTGCACAGAGGCCAATTTCACTAACGCCAAAGCGAAAGGGGCGACCTTGTTTAATACCAACCTGCAATCTGCGGATTTATCAGGGGTAGATTTTACCAATGCCGACCTGAGAGAAGCTGATTTTGAAAAGGCACACATGGAAGGCGTCTGCTTGGAAGGCTGTAAGGTTCGCAAAGCTATCTTTACCGGTGTCACTGGCCTTTCAACGCAGCAAAAAGCCTGGCTCAAGGAGAATCATGCGCTTAATGTGGAGTAGATTAATGTGGAGTAGCCGAATCTGAAATAGCTGAATCTGAGGCGGTCAACGCTGGCATAACAAACTGTCCAGCCGGACCAGCATCGAATGAATGAACGGCAACTACCGCATCTAGATTTAGAGGGCCATAGAGATGTGGAAAAGTGCCGTGAGCGAGAACGTCGTCATAGCGCAGTTCAGATTGCAGGCGATCGCACGCCACAGCCAACAGCACCAGTCCAGACTGCCCTCGGTAAAATCGATTCGCAGTCGCAATCACCTGATGTTCTTGTGAAAAGTGAATAAATCCCTCGGTCTCTAAAGAAGGCGCACAATAAGCCCCAGCGACTTGCGCGCGCTGCCAGGCGGCGCGGTCTGTGATGTGAAATATCATGGCATAGTCGCGAAAACAACATATCTCCATCTTAAGCTGCTACAGCCATCTGCACTTAGCTCGGAGCCTTACGAGAATCGGCTCAGCAGCGTGGTCAAAACGGCCTGCGTTTCACTGCCTTTAAATGACCACAGCGTCGTTTCCCAACAAAAGAAAGCAACACCGCCAAAGCCTGCGGCCTGCACCGTCTGAATTTCAGCATCTAAACGGTCAATAGGTTTAGCGGATAAAAAAGGCCCGGTATACAGTCCAATCGCTGTCGGCACCTGCTCGCGCACGTCATAAAAACCACTGTTGTAAAGATCGTTTTCTAAAACAGCCAGATCGTCGCGATAAACTTGAACAACGACCTCGTCGACTATGCGCAAATCAACCCACCGTCGCCAGTCTTGCAGATATTTGTTGTAAGCGAAAGCAGGTGGATTAGGAGAAACGGAAACAATAGCGTCCGGATTCGCGTTCTTCACCGCAACGTTTATCTTCTCTAAAAGCTGAGTGATTTGCCCCGCACGCCACGCAACCCATTCTGCATCATTCACATCGCTTGGAGGCACCGCGCCGCCGTGTTCAGACTTGTACTTTTCGACCGTATAGGCATCGTAGCCAAAAGCAACGGGCAAGCCGAAATGATCGTCTAGCTGAATACCGTCAACGGGATAGCGCGCAACGACTTCTACAATCAGGTCAGTAAGGAACTGTTGAACGTCTGGATGAGCAGGATTGAGCCAGGCTAGGTTGCCGCCAACCATCTCCAGCTGAAAGTTTTGCAGTGGCTGAGGCAGCGCAGCACTTGGGCTCAGCCGAGTTTCGACGGTTTCACCCGCTTGGGTTGTGGTGAGCCAATCGGGATGGGCTTTGGCGATCGCACTAGTCTCTGGAATCATCAGCCCATACTCAAACCAGGGCACAATCCGCAGATGCTGCCGATGCGCTTGATGCACCAGCCCTTTTAGGACATCGTCGCCTGGCAACAATGGAATATCGGTCACCATTTCCTTAGCAGGACCGCCCGCCGCCTGCATCACCGCACTCGGATGCAGCGTATAGCCTCGATTCCAAACGCAGGGATACAGTGTATTCAAATGGTGCTTGGCCATGGTTGCCATCACCTCGTCAGTGCGCATGGTGTAGTAAGAGAGCGCAGCTCCCACATTTGTCATCCAGACGCCGCGAATTTGATTAGAGGCAAAGGGAGAGACAACCGGTGCCTGCCACAGGGCAAAGACAAACCAAATCGTGGATAGAAAGAGACTGAGTCGAATCCAAAATTTTCTGCGTTTGGCGTTAGTCCGTTTGGCATTAGTCATCTAGGTTGCGATCGCTCCAAAACCAGAACTCATCTGAAAAGAGGATTCACAGCACAAATGGCTTATCTCGGACAAATCTACAGCAGCTGCCCGTAAAACACACGCGTTTTATATTTAAAACTCACCAAGTCATCGGTACTGTAGGTTTGGAAAAGGCTCGACAGCCGAGCCAACATTGGCGCGTGTTTTGGGTGTTCTTTCTGCGGAGCATAAGAAGAAGACATCAGTCGCCCTTTTATCCCCTCGTAGTCGAACAGCTGACGGTAGTCGAACGCCTGATGACTCCAGTTACCCTCTCCGAAAAAATCAGAGAACACACTTTCATGAATGTTCTTATGAGTCACCTGCCGATAGTCGGTCGCGTAGTCTTGCAATAGCTGTTCGTACGCCCATAAAAAAGGCGTGGAGTCCGGGTCACGATCGATCCACACCACCGCAACCCAACCACCGGGCTTCAGAATTCGCAAAAATTCTCGGCGAGCCTGCTTCGGGTCAAACCAGTGAAAGGCTTGGCCAGCCACTACGAAATCAACACTCTCCTCAGCTAACGTCGTCGCTTCCGCCGTTCCATTTACGCTCCTAAAATTAGAATAGCCTTGACAATAGGTCTCGCCCGCGAGTCGCATTTCACGGTTTGGTTCTACTGCATACACCAGGTTGTTGTTAGCTAAAAACAACTCACTTAAAAAGCCTGTCCCCGAGCCCACGTCCGCCACAATAGAAGCTGGCAATAGCTGACAGCGATCCACTAAAGTCTCAATCACGGCACTTGGATAGTGGGGGCGATACTTTAGATATGTCTCTACCCGGCTGGAGAATCGCTGCGTGGAGTCTGGCATAAAAGATTCAGGGAAAAGTACTAAGTCGAGAAAGCTGCCAAAACAGATTTAGAAATTCGCTCTAGGTCGGTCTCTACAAACTTATCCCAAAAGTCCCTAATTTTCTTCTCAATTCCTGCCCAGTCTTCTTCAAGATAATCCTCTCCATGCAGCAGATTACGTCTGATAATTGCGCTGTAACCATCTTCTTTGAGCCAGCTGTTTACATGTCCCGACATTGCCAACGATTTGACTGGTTTATAGAAAGCCTCCTTACGAGACTTTTTTGCAGGCGCAATCACCAGCTGAAAGTTCAAGTAGTCAGGCGCGTTCGCAAATTCAAACAGAATCAGACGATTGCTAGCCACCCAACCGGCCTCCGTTTTTTGCTCAGAAATAGCGTCCCAGCTTTTACAGGCAAACCGAATAAAGTATTTGTTGCTAGTATCTAACTCAATACCAGCCGAAGTTGCGTCGCGTTACTCCTCTTCATCCTTTGAGATTTCTAACTCTTTGGATCCTGTTTTTTCATCCATTACCCGATCAAACTTCACGCCAGAAACTAACCCAATCACCAGCTCTAACGTTGTATTCACCCGACAGCCATACACCATATGGCCACCCTTGCATTCACCTTCTGTGTCTGCCACGCTCATGTGTAAATGAACACCGCCTTCGCCTAGCGTGCCAGAAAGCGTCAAAATTTCGTGCTTGCCTTTTAGCGTCGTGTGC
Source organism: uncultured Synechococcus sp. (assembly GCA_937911865.1). Lineage (GTDB taxonomy): Bacteria > Cyanobacteriota > Cyanobacteriia > Phormidesmidales > Phormidesmidaceae > Phormidesmis. Next base: position 16,938 of record CALDSK010000046.1, on the reverse strand, counting down.
TTATTTTGATCGGCAAACCGCAAGCAAACATTCGATAGGCTCCCGACCGCGCCCAATACAACAGCCGCTGAAATCTTATCTCTTTTGACGAGTCTTTCTAAATCTCGGCGAATATCCGCGCCTGATTCTAACCTGAGCGATACAAGTTCCATACCAGCGTTGGAGTGCATAGGGGATCTGTTCTAGCGTCTTTTGAAGTATTTTTGTTCTATTTCTGGCAAACGGCTTCTATTTTGTAGCCGTTAGGATCGCGAACATAGGCCGCGTAGTAGTTGGGATGATACTGCGTACGAATTCCTGGTGCGCCTTCGTCTGTGCCACCTTTTTCTATAGCCGATGTGTAGAAGGCATCTACCGCTGCTCTATCTACCGCACGAAAGGCCAGGTGAAAGCGAGGAGGGGTTGGCAGCTCGCCCAGATTAGACTGATTAGCGTCTTTAGAATACAGCCAGAACGAGACTTGCCCGGCACCTACATAGGCCGCAATACCGCGATCGCTCATTGCAAACATCTGACTGATACCTAATGGCTTTAGCGCAGCGTCGTAAAAAGCTAGACTTTTGTCCAGGTCAGTGACACCGATAGAAAGATGATCAAACATAAAAAACGGTGATCTGCAAAGCGGCTTCAGATAGCTATGTTACAGAATAGTCGCCACGCTCGCTTTAAAAAAACTGATCTCAAAACTGACTTGATTAGCCTCGCAATATAGCCTGACAGCTATAAGGAAGTAGGCCACACAAGTCTAGTCGTTCTTATGAGTAATTCTCTCAGTAGTTCTTAATAGTTTTCAATAGCGATCGCAGCGCCATTTTTTATCTGCTGCACTATCAGCTTATCAGCCTCCGCAATCGTTTCCGCAGAGACTTGCTGATCAGAATATCGACCCATGATCGCGTAGCTAATGAGACCTAAACTTTCTCGAAAAGCGATAAATCGGCTTTGCTTTAGGCCCTCGTTAGCTAAGGCCGTAGGATGCGGAATCACTTCAAAACCAAAACTTTTGAAGGTGAGCAGCGATCGCATCATATGCAGCGGATCGGTCACCAAAATAATCTTCGATAATCCCCGAGGCATCATCATTGCCGCCGTAAATTCGGCATTTTCCGACGTACTCAAAGAACAGCGCTCTTGAACAATCACTTCTCTAGAAATATTAGACTGATTCTTCAATAAACCCGCAATAATCGGCGCATCTGTCCGACCACTAGGGACTATCAGCGGCGCACGCGCCTCCTGCCACAGGGCTGCAACCGTTTCCGCTCTTGGCTCGTTTTGATTAGGGCCACGACCCAACACCACAATAGCGGCAGCCGCTTCGCCAGAATCAGCTGGCAAGAAGCCAACTAGCAGCCACTGACTCACAGCAGAGGGAAGCGGAGAGATAAAGAGTAAGCACGCACCTAAAAAGCTGATGCCCAGCAGACGGATTACTTTGGGTCGCAAATACCTGCGGGCAACCCACCACAGCAAAGCTGCGATCGCCATTACTAGCAAAACCGCAGCCGCAGGATTAGCAAATAAATTAGATGTCAGCTTTCCCAGCATTAGCCAAAGCTGAAAAGCGGGTTCTTGCTTTCTACACAGCGCAGACTTTAAAGAAGATGCAGACTGTAGCAAAGTCAGCATGTTGTCATTCTCCTAAATCTGTAGTAAATCACCCGGCCTCTAGCCAACAATTGGCTACCAGACACTATCAGTAAGATTACGGAACAGATCGGAAAAGTTCAATTCCCCTCTAGAACTTTCAGTCGTAGCTTCACACAAGTTTGAAGCAGGGACTTGCATGCCATTACTGTTCTAGCTAGCGCAGCTACGATAGGCCGACCAGCTGTTCACTGAGCGTCCACAGCTTGCCAGCTTTGTTTGCATCGGCAGCTTCATTAGAAACTTCCTGACAAAAGGCTTCGCGATCTTTGTCTTGGCGATTACCCCAGCTCCAGTAGACGCCAGATTTGTTAAACCCTTCATCAGCGACGACCTGCGCTACGCGCTCACCCGACTCTTCTTCAGAGACATACCCACCGGTAATATTCTTCTGAAAGAATGGAAAGATCACCTGAAACAGCTTGGGCGCATCGCGGAACAAATCAGACTCCGCCACACAGCCTGGATACAGCGCATTGAAAACAATGCCCGTTTCGTCGTGATAACGGCGGTGCATTTCTAGCATCGTCAGCATATTGCACAGCTTGCTGTCTTTGTAGGCCTTACCCGGCTTAAACTTTTTACCGTCGATCATGGCAATGGGTGCTTTAAAGCCCAGTTCCATTCCCTTCAAATCACCCAAATCTGGCGGTGCCGGAATCGGAATTTTGCCGCCTAGCTCTTTCGGATTCGCGGTTACCGTGCCTAAGGTCACCAAGCGAGGCTCAGGGTGAGCCGCCTTTCTCATGTCTTCGAGCAGTAAATTGCAAAGTAAAAAGTGACCAAGATGATTGGTCGCCACGCTAATTTCATAGCCCTCTGCGCTGCGCTCAGGAGATTTTAAGCTGGGCTTATAAATGGCCGCATTCACCACTAGCGCATCTAGTGATTTGCCGGTTTCGCGAAAGTTGCTGACAAACTGTCTTACGCTCTCTAAAGAGGATAGGTCGAGCTCAATAATGCTGTAGCTTTCAGGTGACATGCCCGCTTCTTTAGCCACCCGCTTTGCCTTATCCAAATTGCGACAGGCCATAATCACGTGCCACCCTCTCTTGGCTAAGGCTTTGGCGGCGTAGAGGCCAACACCGGAGGAGGCACCAGTGATAATGGCGTTAGATTGAGGCTGTTCCATGGGGCTTTAGTAACGGTTAATTCACAGATATAGCCAATGTCCTAGTGCATTAGGACATTGGCTAGTCGAGTTGCTTGACCAGCTATAGGTAGCAACCTCCAGAAGTGTCCTAAGCAACGTGACAGCTGCTATAGATTTGATTGACGCCGAAGGGCGAACTTACCAATCATGCTGCCACATTGTTGAACTAACAAAACCAATCATTACCTTTTGCAAAGTTGAGTTAAGCGTCTGCAACCAAAGGCGAAACCTGCGCCGCAAACCAGTGGGTCAAAGCCAGCGGCTCTGTGCCTTTCTCTTCTTTTAGCCGCATGGCCAACGCTGCCATCAGGTCTTTTTGGGTCTGCGCCGGCAGCGCAATATAGTCCGACAGCGTGCTGAGCAGTGCCAGGTATTTCTCAATGCTGTAGGTGGAATGGTGAGTTTCTATTGCGACGGTTGCCGGTTCAAACCATTCGGAGGCGCTGATGGTTTTGGCAAATTTTTCAAAGTTTGCCTGATAGTAGGGCTGCTGGCGCCACTGATAGCGAATTTCAGCGGCCTCTGGGTACTGCTGGTATATCGGCTGTAGGGCTTGGCAAAGGGCTTCGTCGGGCTGCGGCGGTGTGGCCCATAGCAAAATCAATGAGCCCCCAGGCTTTAGGGCCGCCGCCGACTTTTTGCAAGCAACCGCAGGTGAAACCCAGTGAAAAGAGGTCGCCGCTAAGACCGCGTCATACTGTTTATTGTTCAAGTCAAAGTCTTCAAAGGTAGCGTTATTGACGGTGACGCTATCGAAACTTTCACAGGCCTGACGCGCCAGTTCGCAGGCGGCTGGGCTGGGCTCTACGCATTGCATATCTAGGCCCCTAGCGGCAAAAGAGGTGGTTGCAATCCCAGGACCACAGCCAATTTCTAAAAGAGAATCACCCGCTTTTAGCCCAGCTTTTTGCACCACGCTATCAACCAGCGCATCGGGGTAGTGTGGCCGCGCCCACCTGTAGGCTTGAGCCGCTGCGTTGTACCACTAACTCCGCTGCGCGCGGCTGTAGTTCTGATCAAACTCACTGTACCAGGTGTACCAGCTGTCTTCTTCGGGCGCTGTCATTTCAGGCGGTGTCATCGTCCAACTTCAGAATCGACGGTGAGCGGCACGCCATTGCTAGTCGCTAGCACGACACCGCGCCTGCGAGGGGTTACCGTCTCATCACTTGTCAGCTTAAACGAATGGTGGGTTAGCAGCGTGGCTAAAACCAAATTCAGCTCTAGTTTTGCTAGCGCATAGCCAATGCAACGACGGTTGCCGCCACCGAAGGGCAAAAATTCATAAGGTGCAAACTGTCGGTCTAAAAATCGCTCAGGCCTAAACGTTTTTGAATGTGGATAGAGATCTTCGCGATGATGCACAGAGTAAATAGCGGGTGTGAGAAAAGTCTCAGGCGGATAGGTATGTCCGTTGATAGTCACCGGTTGAGCCGAGATTCTAGGCGCGGCAATCGGAGCAATTGGATACAGGCGCAGCGTTTCTGAGGTAACCGCGGTTAGGTAGGGTAGGCTTGCGATCGCAAGCGGATCGGCCTTCTCAGACAAACCTTCCAACTCAGCCATAAGCTTTGCCTTCACCTCGGGCAGCTTATGCACCCAATACATGGCCCAGCTCAGCGCCGCCGCCGTTGTTTCATGGCCGGCTGCCAGCATTGTAATCAGCTCATCTTTTAGTTCAGCATCAGTCATTGGCTGACCGTCTTCATCACGAGCTTGCAGCATCAGGCTCAGCACGTCATCACCTGGCGGCATATTGGCAGCCCGTCTCTCTTCTATTTCAGCCTGAAGCAAATCGCAAATCTGTTGTCGCTGAAGCAGTACTCTGCCCCAAGGACTCCAGCGCCCCCAATCTTGTTGAAACCAGCGAAAGAACAACAGACTCGCACCAACAGGAGAACCTGTCATATCGAGCCAGCTGATCAGCAGCGACTTGAGCTGCTGATAGCGATTGCCTCCTCTCAGGCCAAACACCGTTTGCAAGATCACTTCAAGCGTAATGCTTGGCATTACATCGCCACACAGGATCTGCTGACCAGGCTGCCACCGGCGGCTGGTCTCCTGAGTGATGTCACAAATGGTAGTCGCGTACGACTTTACCTTTGCACCATGGAAAGGAGGCATCAGCATTTTGCGCTCGCGCCTGTGACGGTCGCCGTCGAGTAGCAGCACAGAATTATCCCCCATCAAGGGCCGTATAATGTCTTGCCCTCTGCCAACGTCGAATCGAGTACCCTTGTCAGAAAAAATCTCTTTAATCGCCTGTGGGTTGCTGAGAAAAACAAGATTTCCAAAGCCATACATCCGCATCGTAAAGGTATCGCCATATTTCGCAGCGCACTCGTCTAGATAGGCATACGGACGAGCAATCCAGTTAATCAGCTGCCTGAGGCCAGATTGCGGCACCAGGTTGGGCAACGGCTGAACGGTCGGCTTTTGCAAAGTCTGCATGGTAGAACCTCAAATGTTATTGGCATCAGACGTTATCGAGACAGGCGTTATCGAGACAGGCGTTATCGAGACAGGCGTTATCGAGACAGATTTGGCTCAGCGACCTGTGGCCAGCTCTCAAAGTTGCGTCGCACCCAGTCCATTCCCGCCTCGTTGTTGAGCTTTATTTTCTGTGGTGGGTCGGCATACAGCTTATTCAAAATATCAGCGTCTTGCTCGACGACAGTGGCCACTAATTTCAAAAGAGAGCGCTTCATCAGCTTAAAAACTGGAGACTTTGGTTTTGCGAACAAGAGCACGTAAGTACGCGTATGTTCAGCAGATTCTGGAATAAACAGATGACATTGCACAATCGGCCCCGCCGCACTCTCGCCGCGAAAAAGAACAATCGAGGGAAAAAAGTTCTCTAAATGAGCTTCAATCACCTTAGGCAGCAGCAGTACAGATGGATTTTTTAACACCTCTTGCCGTGTAGGAGAGGCCTTTGGCATCTTCAGATAGGCGTCAGAATGATGGCCAGTATCAACGAAGCGCTCAAAGCGAACTTCTTCAATCCGAAACATCTCTCGATGCGTGCCGTTTTGATGGTTGTAGTCGTGCATATTGAGCAGCATGGGCAGCAGCGGCGTCGCGACACTGATTTCGCCTGTGCTACCGACAAATTCATACTCATTAGCAATTTGAGTCAGGACGTCAGGAATCGCCATTTGCGGCTCAGCGCCACCGTACGACCAAATAAAATCGCCTTGAATAACGAGCTCTAGAGGCTTGAGCTGAGAAAGCGTTTCCTTTTGCGTACCGGGCAGCACCGTGCAGCCATCATGGTCAAATTCAAGCGCATGAAAGGGACAGGCGATCGCACTCGCTCCATCCAATTGCTCTACACACCACCCTTCAGAGAGCATCGCGCCCATATGCGGACAAATATTCGGCAGGGCCTGAACGCGGTTATTGGCGTCTTTCCACAGCACATAGTCGTGGCCATACACCGCCACCTTCATCGGCTGGTTCACCGTTAGCATAGACTTATGAGCCAGCAACCACGGCGCCCCCTGAAGCATAGAGCGATCGGTTGATATGACAGTAGAAACGGCAGTAGACATAGCAATAGCTCCTTACTGAGCGTCCAAGATTTAGCGGGGATTTTAGTCTGGGATTTCTTATGCAATACAAAAGTGACAAAATATTCACGTTTACTCATATTAAGCCTATCCGTTCTAAATTTGTCAAGATGAGAGCTCCCGAGCAGTCATGGTCTCTGATAAAGCCGCCAATAAAGCCAAACAGTCGTTATCCTTTCGCCATCATCCCAAGCAGCAGCGAAGCCAGGCGCGGGTAGAGAAAATCTTGCAGGCGGCAGCCAAGGTGTTTTGGGACGTAGGATATGACGCAGCGACAACCCATGCGATCGCCCAACAAGCCAACACTGCGGTCGGCACCCTCTATCGTTTTTTCCCAAACAAGCTGGCTATTTTCCACGCCCTCGAAAAGCGTCATAGACAAGGCGTCGAAGATATTCAAGCCCAGCTGATGAGCCCCGAGGTTATTCATCAGCCGCTGTCAGATATGATTCGGCAGATGGTTGAAACGTTTGCTAAATACTTTGAATCACTTGGCCCTAGAGTGGTCTACATCCAGTATTACGACCAGCCAGAACTCTATGCTCAGTTCGACGAATCTGTGGACTACAGCTACATTCGAAGGTTTGCGATCGCTCTGCGCATCCGCAACCCCAAGTTACCTATCGAAAAAAGTGAGCTGATCGCCGAAGTCTGCCACCGCTCTTTCAATGCGCTATTCCTACGAGCCCTAAGAAGTGAACCCCAGCACAGGGATCATTTATATCAAGAGCTTCAGACGCTGCTGATTAACTACCTGCAAACTTACGACGCAAAATGTCACAAGTTAAGCGAAACTCAGCTAGCTGATCCCTCTACCGCTGCGCCGATTGCTTCAGATCCCACATATCTCGACATCACCCTCAATCCACGTCAGCAGGTCGCCCTCTCTCATATCCAACAGCACGGACACCTCACTATTCAGACGTTTGAGGCGCTATGCCCAGAGCGATCGCGACGAACGCTTCAACGCGATCTCAAACGGCTTGTCAGCGAGGGGCTGCTTATCACCACAGGTGATACCAATCAGCTTACCTACCGCCCGCCTGCTGGTCGCTAGCTGAGCAAAACTTGTGACATCTTGCGTCGTCATGCCGCTAAGAAAGCACCAGAGCTAAGTACCAATACACTTAACTATCTGGGTGAAACCGAACTGGCTATCCGGATGAAACCGAACTGGAAAACCGAACAAGCATGGATACATTAAGCACATGCCCCGCCCGGTTCTTACTACTTCCCCAATCCAACCTGTCTATATACAATGAAGACAGCAGCTCAAGAGAACTTCCTCATGCAACTGAAGCGTCCCATTTTGGTCGGTGGTCTAGGTCTTTCAGCCAGTTTATGGCTCTTGAATATCGTGGGTCATTCACCTGTAGGGCACGCACTCGGTGATGGGTCTGCGCTAATAGGAGCGATCGCACTTAGCGCCGGGGTCTGGTTCTTGCAAAAGAGCAAACGCGCCAACCTGACTATCGAAGCGCCCCTCGCACTCAAGACAGTCGATAAGTCAGCTGTTGAAAAAACGCTTGCTGGTGTAGAAGCAACGCTCACCACGCTGATTGAAGCGCTACCAGAAGAGAGAAAAGCTGACTGCAAGCACGCCATCTGGACGCAGATAGAACAAAAGAAGCAGGCCATCAGTCAAGTACTCGCTAGCATAGAAAGAGAGAAGCTCACGCTAGCAATTGTTGGTAACAAATCCACCGGAAAAACAACGCTGGCTACACTGCTTCACGATCAGTGGCAGCCAGAGCACTCGCAAGTTACACGTATCTCAGAAATAGAGGGAGAAGAGACGCTACTAGCGTTAGACACAGATCTAGTGCTGTTCTTAACCACAGGCGATCTTACGCAATCAGAACTTCAGCGGCTGCAAAGCCTACTCAGAGCAGGCTACCGTACGCATATCGCGTTCAACAAGCAAGATCAGCTGGTACCGGTTGACCGGCAGGCTGTTGTGCAGCGAATTCAAACCAGAGTAGAAGATTTGGACATCGGTGTGAGTGCGATCGCGCCTAAACCAAACCCAATCACAGTTCGTCGCCATCTAGAAGACGGCACTATTCAAGAATTTACCGAACAGCCAGCGCCACAGATTGCGCGGCTTACTGACAAGCTCAACTACCTGATTGACAACGAAGCTCAGCAGCTCGTGCTAACAACGGCCCTGCGTCAGGCCAAAGCACTCAAAACAGACGTTCAACAGCTTCTTAACGCTGAGCGCCAGCAGCGAGCCATGCCCATTGTGGAACAAATGCAGTGGATTGCCGCCGGTAGCGCGTTTGCCAGTCCGCTTCCTAGCCTGGACATGCTGGCAGCCACAGCCATCAACGCTCAGCTAATTGTTGATTTGGGCGCGGTCTACGGCCAAACCTTCTCGCTAGAGCAGGCCAAGAAAGCGGCGGGCACACTAGCAGAACTCCTCGTCAAGCTAGGACTGGTAGAACTGTCTACGCAGGCCTTCGGTAGCCTGCTCAAAACGCACGCAGCCACCTACGTAGCCGGCGGAGCGCTCCAGGGAGTCAGCGCCGCCTACCTAACTCGAACCGTTGGCCTTAGCCTGATTGAGTTCTTTGAAGAACAGAGTGTACTCCCCACCGAAGCACAAAAGTTTGCCTTTGGAGCAATGGGCGATCGCTTGCAGACTATCTTCAAAGCGACCAAGCAAAGCATGGGCTTACAGGTCTTTGTAAAACAGGCACTTTCTCATCTGCCAGCTTCTGAGATGCCAGCTTCAAAGAAGGCAGCTACTGCAGCCTAATAATCCTATGGCATCACCCGAGCAGCCTCACTTATCTAGCGATCGCAGACCCATCGTCGAGCAGGCGCGTGAAAGCCTGCGTCAGGCAATCGATCGCTACATTCCGCAGCTCAAAATGACTCAGCTGACGGACAGTGAGCTGGGTCGTCAGGCTGCTGTAAAAAATGGAATCGATCAGCTGACAACACTGCTAAACAAACTTGACGGTTCGCTGCTGCGAGTAGCCGTTTTTGGGTTAGTGAGTCGGGGAAAGTCTGCTGTCATCAATGCGCTTTTAGGAGAGAAAGTGCTAGAGACAGGCCCTCTCAACGGCGTGACTCAGTGGCCGCGTTCTGTTTACTGGATTCCAGATGAAGAAGAGGCCATAGCTGATTCACAAAAGCCCGACAAACAGAAACGCGATAAAAAAAGACTAAAGCTAGAACTGATAGATACGCCCGGGCTCGACGAGGTCGAAGGAGAATCGCGTAGTGACATGGCTCAGCAGGTAGCTGAGGAAGCCGATCTCATATTATTTGTTGTTTCTGGCGATGTTACCCAGACAGAGTATGTCGCCTTGCAACAGCTCTATGCCACCAAAAAACCGCTTCTATTGGTCTTCAACAAAGTCGATCTGTACCCAGAGACTGACCGGGAGACCGTGGCCGAAAACCTACAGGCACTCTGGCAAAAGGCAGAAAGTAAAGCCGATTTGCCGCCCGGTGCTCGGCTAGTCGATGACATTGTCATGGTGTCAGCCGAACCTGCACCGTTGCAAGTTCGCTTGGAGTGGCCCGACGGTCGCACCAGCGAAGAATGGGAGAGTCCACCACCACAAATAGAACCGCTTAAAACCACTCTGTTGAATATTGTTCGAGAAGAAGGCTCTACGCTGGTTGCACTTAACGCGCTGCGTCAGGCAAGCGTGATAGAGAACAAACTATCTGCGGAGACCGCTGAGCTAAATCAGGCAAGCGCGGATGAGCTGGTTTGGAAGTATGCAAAGTACAAGGCGATCGCAGTTGCCTTTAATCCTGTCGCGGTTCTCGACATTCTAGGCGGTGTCAGCTCTGACATTGTGATGATTCGCTCTCTTTCTAAGCTGTACGGCTTTCCCATGACCCGCTTTGAAGCCAGCAGACTCTGGCGCTCCATCATCGGCAGCTCTGGAACGCTGCTACTCAGCGAATTTGGCACGGGCCTAATGTTGGGTTTTGGCAAGAGTGGCGCTGCTATCTGGAGCGCCTTCGAGAGTTTTTCTGGGTTTACTGCCTATGCAGGCGCAATGAGTGCGCAAGCAGGGGCCGCAGGCTATGGGACCTACGCCGTTGGGCAAGCCGCGAAAGTTTACCTACAGCAGGGCTGCACCTGGGGAGAAACGGGCGTTAACACCGTCATGCAAAGTATTCTCTCTCAGGCCAAGGAAGATTCTACGCTAGAGCGATTGCAAACAGAAATTCAAGAAAGTATTACCGCTGAGTCACAGCCAGATGAGTCACAGTCAGAATCGACGTAACAAAACCGCAAGCTAACGGTTGAGTCTGACAGCTCAAACGATATGCAATCTTTAAGTCTCAGTGACTTCAGCTTCCGGCGGATTTTCGTCTATATCCATGCGCATGCCGCCAAACTTCTCACCAATCCAGTCGAACTTAATCTCACGCAAGTAGTCCACGACCCAGGTCGCCCGCCGCTGAAGCATATGGTTAGGGTATACATGAGCAACGCCAACTACCGGGATCTCAGCTCGCTTCGCGGCCTCAATGCCGGCAAAGGAATCTTCAACCGCAATACATTCATCAGGTCGCAGCTGTAAATCTGGATAGGTGACATTGAGCTGTGCGATCGCCTTCGTATACCCATTCGGCGCAGGCTTACTTTCATCGGCAGGCACATCGTCGCCAGCCACAATCTCAATAAAATGCTCACTTAGCTCAGCTTTTTTCAGCACATTCAACACATCGCGCCGCTGGCTTCCAGTAACCATAGCCATCTTAATATCCGCAGCCCGGCAGCGAAAAATCAAATCGTCCAGCCCAGGATACAGCGGTAGCTTCTCTAGTCCTTCTAACCAAGCTTCGTAAGCTACAGATTTTTTTAGTAGCAGCTTGTCGATAGCCTCATCGCTCATCATCCGGCCACGCTGAGCCAAAAGACCTTTCAGGCACGCTCTGTCGCTTCTTCCCCAACAAACTTGCGTGTAGTCATCCTCGTCGGGGCGAAGATTCTCATCCAGTAAAAGCTGGTTGCTCAAGGTTTGACGAATAGATTCGTCGTTGATCACGATGCCATTAAAGCTCAATAAAACTGCCTTGAGTGCCATAGATGTCAATACTCGCTCAGCGATTATTTACAGCAATTAGCGATCGCCATCTTCCTAATGTACAGGATACCTAATCGCTATCAGCTCACATCCATAGGGAATAGTGACAGAAGGAAGTAAAGAGAACATAAAGCATACGGTGTACGGTTTGTCGCATTTGTGCATACTACCTATCGGTACACCGTCAAATTTGTAAGTTCTTTTGATTTCAGGGGGTTACGAATGGCTAATCACGTTCTAATATAAGAACGAGTGCTCTATAGGCACAAAAACACTTGCACAAGCCGCTTTTCTTAGCAGTCTGTGCATTTTTACATGTCCTTGAAGCTCTTAAGTCAATCCCCCTTGAAAAAAGAGCCTTCATATGTTTCTGATGACCGTCTCAACCAACCCTCTAAGTTTTCTAGTTGAGAAGATTTAAATGCCTCTACATAACTCCTCCACTATTAGCCCTGCAACTATCAGCAGCACAACTATTCCGCTACTGCTCGAATGGTGGCAGCAGCGCAAACGGATCGCCAGTGTCCGCAGTCATCTGAGCGCTACACTGCCCAAAGGTGATGAAGCCTATCTTCAGGCCTACTATCGCCTGATGGAAGTGTATTCAGTGGTTAAATCCGGCGGCGTGCAAGCGCAGACAGAAGCCGTTCACGCCTTTACACAGCGAGAGTCCGTACTGCTCAACCAGCGACTTAGCGAGATAGAAGCCGCTGAAGAATTGGCCGAAGCAGCCAAGCGTCGAGAACGCGAAAAAGTAAAGCAAGAGATTCAAGAGCTGCACAGCGCTAACAGCTGGCGACTTCAGGCACTCACAAACATTGCGCCCGACGAAGAAGCCACTGTGAAACAATATCTACCAGATATTGAAAAAACACTCATGCAAATGCAGTGTGCCTAGTTTAAGGACCTGATTCATGCCAGCTACGACTCAAGCCGACGTCGTCATCATTGGTAGCGGCCTCGGAGGTTTAGTAGCTGGCGCGCTGCTCGCTCGCTACGGGCGCCGGGTGATTGTGTGCGAAAGCCATTCCCTCCCTGGCGGCGCCGCCCACGCATTTAGTCGTACGCATCAGGGCAAGACCTTTACCTTCGATTCGGGGCCCTCGTTTTTCTGCGGACTGGGCGAAGCAGGCTCAGCAAATCCGATCAGCCAAGTGTTAGCCGTCTTAGAAGAAAGTATAGAAGCCATTCCCTACGAGCCCTTCGGCTACTATCATTTCCCTGAAGGTACGCTACCGGTCTACGGCGACAGTGAAAAATATCAGCAGGCCGTAGAGGCATTTTGCCCAGGTGGAGCCACGCAGCTAGCCGCCCTAGAAGAACGACTGCTGAAAATATATGCACCGCTCAAAACCATTCCAACCCTGGCACTTAGAGCTGACCTGAAGCTGCTACCACTTCTACTGAAGCAGTATTCGGGTGCGATCGCTAAACTCATCCCCGTTCTACGCGACTTAGACCGCTCCATGGGCGAGGTCATGGCGCCCTACATCACCTCAGACTGGTTACGAAGGCTGCTCGATTTAGAATGCTTTCTCCTCTCCGGCATGACCTGCGATGAAACCGTTGCCCCTGAAATGGCCTTTATGTTCGGAGAACGCGCCCAGTCTGTCATTGACTACCCAATCGGCGGCAGCGGCGCCCTGGTAGACGCTCTCGTCCGTGGGCTACGCAAGTGGGGAGGCGAGCTAAAGCTGGGTGCTCACGTACAAAAAATTCTAACGAGAAAGGGCTGTGCAACCGGTGTCTGTCTTAAGAATGGAACAGAAATCACCGCACCCATTGTCATCTCTAACGCGACGATTTGGGATACCTACAGCCACCTGCTCGATCCTTCAGCGCTGCCTGCTAGCTACCGAGATCAAAAGCTAGAAACGCCTGCTGTTGACAGCTTCATGCATCTACACCTCGGCATTCGAGCCGACGGGTTGCAAAATGTCCCCATTCACCATGTTGTTGTTCACAACAGTGACCTGCCTGTAACAACGCCTGGAAATACCTGTATGGTCTCTATCCCAACCGTACTAGATCCTCAGCAGGCACCCGAGGGATACTACACAGTTCATGCCTACACGCTAGAGCCGTTTGAAGGCTGGAAAAAAGACAAACAGTATGAACAAAAGAAAAGAGAGAAAGCAGAAACACTTTTCAAGGCTGTTGAGAGAGTTATTCCAGATGTGAGGGACCGCGTTGAACTAGAACTGATTGGGACACCGCTGACACACAGCCGCTTTCTGCGGCGATACCAAGGCACCTACGGCCCCGCAATCAAAGCCAAAGAAGGCCGCTTTCCTAGCGGCAAGACGCCCGTCAAAGGGCTATATCTGGTAGGCGACAGTACGCTTCCTGGGATCGGGGTTCCAGCCGTTGCCGCTTCAGCTATCCTCTGCGCCAATAGCTTAGTCACGCTGCAAGAATCTGAAGGATTGCTCAATCAGCTCAATCAACTTAACTAGCGCTATGAACGCAGCCCCTTCGCCTGTAAAGTCGCCTCAATCCAGTCAATATCTTGACTAGGTAAAGGTAGAACAATCTCTTGCTGGTAGTCAATAAAATAGTCGTACCCCGATTTTTGGTAGACCTCATCCAGCAGCTTCTGTAGTTCAATTGTCGGCTCTATATCTTCCGAAGTCAGCGGTAGCGGAAAAGTGGGAATAACCTCTGACAGATTAAAAGCATACAGATCAGCAGTAGGACGACACGCTGCTCTACTCACCAGAACTCTGTAATGACTATCAATACTGCTTCCACTAAGCGGCAAGGGATCACCCTGAGTGAGCAGATCAATTTCTATTAGGTTTGTCTGTGTCTTAAGTATCTTCTCTCGTTTCTCTATATACTTCTTTCTACCCTCGCCTCGCTTGTTGGTAGGAGATAGCACCTCAACCGTTGTAATCACCTGACGAGTCTGCGCATCTTTTACTTCTAAGTACGGCTCACGCGCTTCTTCTGCCATCGGCAGCGTTACTTGCACCGGTCGGCTAGTGGGCTTAGTAGCCGTCTTTTGTGAAGTGTTACGAGGCAACCGAGACTGCTGGACAGTGACGTCCGGTCTACCAATAAACACCGTATTCAAGTCCATAACTTCGTATACGCGCTTATCAATATCCACCTGATATTTTGGCAGTAGCTGAGGCGTCAGCAAGTCGGCTAGCGCCACGATTAGACGGTTATGAACCGTTGGCCAACGATCAGGATATTCCAGATATGGATTCATGCCGGGAAAAGGAGATGGCATGGCAGAAACTCAAAGCTATATGGATAGCTACATTATAGGTATGGACCTATTCCAGTGCTGTTTGCCAGTGTTATTTGCCAGTGTTATTTATAAGTGTTATTCGTTGATTGGGTATGCTTCTAGCTCATATTTCAGATTTGCATGTGATGGTGCCAGGCGAGCTGGCCTACGGCGTTGTCGATACGGGGCCGATGGTAGAAAAGGCGATCGCACATCTAAAGTCCCTCTCTCCCGACATCATTATCATCACAGGCGACCTAGTTCACCAGGTCAAACCCGCCGAATACCAGCGCCTCAAAAGCCTACTCAGCAAGCTGTCCATGCCGGTCTATTTGCTCCCCGGCAACCACGACAGCCGCGAGCTTATCCGCCAAACCTTCACCGACTATACCTATCTACCCAGCACCGGCTACCTGCAATACACCGTAGATGCCGGAGACCTCAGGCTAATCATGCTCGACACTAACGTTCCAGGCGAAGGTCGCGGCGAGCTAAACGCCGAGAGACTCACCTGGCTCGACAAACAGCTTAGCGAGCAACCCAATCGACCTACGCTCATCTTTATGCACCATCCGCCGTTCACAACAGGCATTAATCTTATGGACGGCTACGGTCTCACAGGACTAAAAGATCTTGAAGCCATCGTCAAAAAGTACAGCTGCATTGAGCGCATAGGCTGCGGCCATATCCACCGCCCCATCAACAAACGCTGGGCCGGCACGCTTGCATACACCGTCCCTAGCCCTGTTCACCAGGTCTCGCTAGACCTCATAGCGACAGCCGAAACCGCCACCTTTACCCTAGAGCCGCCAGCCTATCAGCTGCACCTGTGGAACAAAGACACAGGCCTGGTCTCGCACCTTCAATACATCAACGACTACGACGGCCCATATCCGTTTGTGCACTCCAAAAGCCACTAAAAATCCGCTTTCCTCCTCATGAACGATAGAAGAGAACAGCGGATTTTCGTGATCATTTTCGTGATCAATAAATAGAATCTAGCAACAGAAACTAATGCTTATTTTCTATTCTTCTGCGTCCGTTCCACTGCCTTCAGCATGTGGTACGTAATCAGTAGCTGCGTCAACGCCAGCGGGTAGCTCTGCAGCGTCTCACCCGTCGTACCTACGACCTTACCTACGTCCTGGTTACCTTCCAGGCTACAGAACTGACCTAAGTAGGGCACTTCACTACACAAAATGCGCTCTAGCTGCTGCACCTGCGCCTCATTGGCATGACCGTCTACAGAGAGCACGTCAACCGGTTTGCCCATATCACGATCTAGCAGCAGGCGAATCGCATCGCCCAGGTCATTCCCCTTGTCATCTAAAATGTGGGTGAAGTCAGGGTGAGGCAAGGTAGGACGCAGTACCAGCTTGACATCTAACAGCAAATCGTTCCCTGCATCGCCTTCATCGGCCGGCGGGATGAAAGAGACAATTACATCAGACCACTGACGCTGAGGGCGAATAAACGCTTCAGAGTCTGGTTCGCGCTTACGCAGAGCGTCTAACACCTGTTCATCGGTATAGCCTCGCTTACGCGTATCACGCTTAATCTTCCACTTTGCTCGCAAATCTTCGGGCGGTGCCAAGTAAACTTTCACATCGTAGGCATCGCGCGCCGCCTTGGTAGAATAGCCCAGCAGGCCTTCTACAATGACAAACTTCTTGGGCTCAATGTACTCAGGCGCGTCGAACTCACCAGACGTGTGGTTGTAAATGGGCTTTAGAATCGCCTGACCGTTGCGCAAATCTCTCAGGTGCTGCTCGATGATATCGAGGTAATTACAGTCGGGATGCAGCGCAGAGATGCCCATTTCGGCTCTTTGCTTACGGTCATAGCGGTGGTAGTCGTCGGTGCAAATGGCTACAACGTTCTCCTCACCAAGCACCTGCGCGATGCCACGAGTTAGGGTGGTTTTACCTGCGGCGCTATCGCCCACGATGCCAACGATGATTGGACGCTCAGCCATGGTTCCTCCTTAGGATTGGTGTTTTTTGGAAACTTTTAATTTTCTTAATACCTTTCTAATTCTAGAGAGCAACGGTCAATGACTCAAGCCGCCGACTATTCCAGCCCACTTCCAGTCCACCACTCTAAAAAGTTTGCGCAGATAGTTCGCACAGATGCAGATATTTGCACAGGCAGTTTGTACAGATAGTTCGCGCAGATAGTTCGCACAGATATTTATAGGGCCGTTTGCAGAAGATGTTTGCTATACACTTTGGGAACATCCACACTCTTTCTAACGCTTGGCCTACA
>CALDSK010000045.1 GCA_937911865.1 uncultured Synechococcus sp. | reverse complement strand
GCAAGCAGATATAACAAAGGTCATTAGACTAGCAAGTAGAAATAGAATGATGACACGGTAATTTCTTAACCATTGAGGTTTAATCATTTTACAAGGTATGACTAACTGCTTGAGTTTAGAACGTGTAGGAGAGCGTTGCCTGAGCGTTGAACGGTGAGCCTGGATAGACACCAAAGCTGCTACCACTTTCATAATATTCCGTGTCAAACAAATTGTTGATGTTAATGCCAGCCCTCCAATTCTCTTTTCGGTAAAATATCGATGCATCAGTCCGAAAATAGCTCGGCAATTCAAAATCACTGTTTGGTAAGTCGCCTTCTCGTTCTCCAACAAAAAGCAATCCTAATCCTAATCCCAATCCCTGTAAATCTCCCCCTTGGATCTCATAGGTTGTCCACAGATTAGCCGTATGTTCAGCAACTCTCCTTAACGAGTCACCGACTGGTATACGGTTATCTTCGGTGACTTTTGCATCCGTATAGGCGTAGCCAGCATAGATATTCCATCCTGGTAAGATTTCACCAGTCAGCAAAAGTTCAATTCCCTGACTGCGCTGCTCTCCCGTCTGAATTGAGAAGTCAGGATCGTCGGGGTCAGTTGTCAACACATTACTTCTAGTCAGATCGAATGCTGCTAAGCTGGCAGATAGGTTTTCGCTAATATCTGTCTTGATACCAATTTCATACTGTGTGCCGCGTTCTGGCTCGAAGGAAGAACCGTCTTGGGATCGCCCGATAGATGGATTGAAAGATTGAGCGAAGCTAGCATAGAGGGAAATTGGCTCGATTGGCTGATAAACAATGCCAAGATTAGGGCTAAAGGCGCTATCTGATTGGGTTGTCCCAGATCCGAAAAAACCAGAATCTTCGAGCTCGTCAAAGCTGAGTCGCCCACCGAGTGACAGAATAAGATTATCAGTGATGTCCATTTGATCTTGAATGTAAATGCCCAAGCTACTGAGCAGATAACCATATTGAAAAGAAGGTCCAAGCTCTGGACGTTCGACATCGTAATCGGGATTAAAAGCGTCTAGTAGCGGTATGTCGGACGAGTCTCTTTCAAAACCGTTGACATCATATCGGTATAGCTCGAGACCAACGGTTAACTCATGATCCACAGAGCCCGTAGAGAATGTTCCAATCAGGTCGGCCTGGAGCTGATAGTTTTCTCGGAGGTATGATTCATCTCCTCTGAAAATAAGTTCCACAAAACGATCGTCAATCAGGTCGCGAGAACTAAAGGTACTTCGGTCAGTAACCAACAAGTCAGAAGAGAAAGTGAATGCGTTACGAAGTCTCCAGTCGTCGCTAAATTGATGATTCAGTCTATATCCGGCTCGCCACTGCTCTGTATAGGTACCATCTAACGAAGGGTAGCCTAGATATCGTTCAATGGGTAAAACAAGAGATCCATCATTTAATGGCTTCAAACCGTCATCGTAGACTGGATCATTGTACAGATAGGAAAAATCAAAATCTAAAGACGTGTTCTCACTAATATCCCATTGAAATACGGGAGCGATAAAAAAGCGTTCCTCGTTCACCTGATCTCGAAAACTGCCAGAGTTTTGATAGGCAGCATTCAAGCGATAGAGCACATCGCCGTCTTCTGTTAACGGTCCAGAAAAATCGATGTCCGAGCGATAAAAGCTGAATTGTCCTGCGGTAGTCTCTACTGTGTATGTAGGTTCGCTTAGAGGTTGCTCGGTCACTATGTTGACGATACCACCAGGCTGCACCTGCCCAAACAAAACTGAAGCGGGTCCGCGCAAGACATCAATTCGCTCAATATTAGCGAGATCTGTGATAGCAAACTGATCGAAATTGCGAAATCCATCTCTAAAAGTGACACCTGCCCCGGCCCCTCCGGCCTGCTCGAAGCCGCGAATAATGATGTTTCCTCCACCAAATCCGCCGTAATTTGTAGAAAACTGCACACCCGGAGCGTTATTTCGAATAGCTTCTCTCAGTTCTGTTACGCCCTGATCTCTAATAACTTCTTGAGGAATGACCTGAACGGAGGCTGGCAGATCTCGTAGCGGTGTATTGGTTCGGGTAGCCGTGCTAGAACTTGAGGGATTGTAACCCTCATCTTCCTCCCCTGTTACTACAAGCTGAATCGCATCTTCATTCTCAACAACCTGCGCTACTCCTGGCGCTACGCTCAGCGTCAGCCCTGTTGCATCTGCACTAACCGCCACCTCCGGCACCGCATCCGTCCCCGTAACCACCACCTGCACCCGATCGCCCGCCAGCGCCGACACCTGCACCAGCGCAATCCCCTCAGCAGGCTCAAACTGCTCAGCCGCCACCGCCTCCGGCAAATTCAAACTCGCATTCGCAATCTCAACAATCAGCGCATTCCCCGCCGAACGCGGTTCCGATGCCGTAATCTCACCATCAGCCTCTAGCACTACCTGCAACCCAGTGTCAGTATCCTCCACCCGAAACCCAGTCACCTCGGTCAGCGCCGCTTCAATCTGTGCCAGCCAATCCTCTACGCTAGTCGCAGCCTCATCAAGTTCTCTCGAACGCACTGAAGCAACAACCTCTTCTTCCGCCAATGCCTCTACACCCTCACGCGTCTGCGCTGCTTGCACCCTCAAACCAGCAAATCCAGAAGCTCCTAGTAACCCAGCCGTCAACATCAGCAGCGGCGACCATCGCCCAGACAAGCACCACCGCACCACGCGAAACCATACGCCGTATTGCTGTTCTCTACCGTACATATCATTACACCTCAAACCAATCAAGATTAATTCTCAATAAGCTTGAGCATAGTTGGCCGCCTATCACCAAAATTGAGGCAAACGGATTTTTTTTTGATTGATCGGGATTATTTACCGGCGATAGCGGCTAGGCGGCATACCCACATGTCGCTTAAAGGCATTACAGAACTGACTGGTGCCGCCATAGCCAACACGAGCCGCAACATCCGCAATGCTCAGCTCAGAATCTTCCAATAGCAGCTGCGCCTGTTTCATCCGGCACACCTGCACATAGCCAAACACCGTCGTCCCAAACAGATGACGAAACCCCTGCTTCAGCTTAAAATCATTCAGCTCTACCCGCTTTGCCAGCGCCAGCAGCGACGGCGGATCTGCAAAACTGCGCTGAAGGATATCCCGCGCCCGCTGCAACCGCTCCACATCCGAAGCACTCAGCTTTGGCACCGCCGAGTTTGCCTTTTGCCCCTCGCTCAGCTGCTGAAACTGCATCGCCAACAGCTCAATTGCCTTACTCTCCAAATACATTCGCTTGATGACGCCACGATAAGGACAGTCAATAATCTGCCGCAGAATTTGCTGCGTCACAGGGGTAATGTTATTCAGAGACTGATGAAAGCTATCCTTTGTTTCTTCCTGTATCAGCTGCCGCAGCAGCGGAACAGGCGACTTACTTTCCAGTTCAAATGTCCGTAGCTTCTCAAAACTAACGGAAATTAACACATTCTGAAGCATCTGCTCAGCGGGCAAATACCGGATCATACGGGCGTCACGCAGATAGCAAAGACAAGATTCTCCCGCATTTTCTTGCCGGTCTTCCTCAATCTGAATCCCAGGATTAATATAGCGACGCTCACCTGCCAAATAGTAGCTGGACATGAGCGTCCTCTCATTATTGACATGGCAGTCTAAACGAAGCGATCGCCGATACCGAACAGTCGTAATACAAACTTCCAGCCCAGGCTGTAGCGCAATCGTCCGTACCTCACCCTTGCCTAGCTTTTTCGGGACAGCCTCCCGGCACTCAATGGCATCTTCTTGCCAAACGGCTTCACCACTTGCATCTGCCTCATCCCAAAGCGCGTCAAATTCAGCTTGATCAATAGTTCTATTGCTATCGAGAGGCATACGACTACTCGCCATAGATGATACTTATTCTCATTAATAATAAATTATTCCGGGAAAATAAGATACTAAGCGGTCAGCGGCTTTTGCGGCGCTGACCGCTTAGCAAAAGTCCACTGGATCTAATTAGCATCCATCATAAATGAGTGTTTGCTGTAACCTTTCGCCCTATCGGAATACATAGCGACATACTAGCTACCGAATCATCTACGATGCGACAGTCTAGCCCAAACACTTCTCTTACCAGCGCTTCTGTCATCACCGTTTGAGGGTTGCCCTGCAAGCACTGACTCGGCGTAATCCCAAAATGCCGCTTAAACGCCGCTGCAAAATGGCCCAAATGCGCGTAGCCCACCCGGTTAGCAACCTCTGCTACGGTGCAATTGCCCATCCGCAGCGTCTGCTCCGCTTGCTCTATACGCTGCTGCGTCAGATAGCCCACCACCGTCATGCCAAATAGCTGCTTAAAGCCTCGCCGCAGCGTGCGATCGCTCATACCCACCGCCCTAGCCAGCTCAGTCTGACTCGGCGGATTTTCTAAACGCGATCGCACTATCGCAGCCACCTGATGCAGCCGTGCCACCGTATCTGGCCTCAGCTTTTGGGGCCGCTGGCCAGCATCGCCTTCCATCACGCCTGATAACTGAAGCGTTATCAGCTCCAAAATCTTGCCTTGCAAATACAGCCGCTTAGTTGTCCCCGAAAAAGGACAGTCAATAATCTGCCGCACCACCGCCCGTATAGCGCCTGTCGTCTTCGGTGAAAAAACATACTGAGAATGGCTTTTACCGGGTATCAAACGCCTTAGCTCAGGTGATAACTCTTCATTCGGCAGGCCAAAGAGCTGCGCTAGCAGGCGCGGCTGCACATGAATATTCACACCAACTTGACGCTGTGACCCCGGAAAAAAGAACTCACCGGATGCTGAATACCGCTACCGCCGATATAGCCCCAGTTAGCATCTTGATAGAGAAAATCACCGCTATCGACAACGCCCGAAAGCAAAACCATAAACTGAACCGGATGCTGGCTTTCCGGAAACCGATACGTTATGTCCTGGTAGACCCGATCAAAAATGCACAGCTCCATACCTGGCTGCAGCGCGACATCTCTGACAAAGCCGCTGCCCAGCTCAGCTGGCACAGTACGAATAGTCAGAACGATCAATGGACGTTATCGGCACATGCTGTTGCTCAGCCTTCTCCCATAGCTCAGCAGCTGCTTGCAACGTTAGAGTAATACCCATATCGGTGGTAAGATACATTTTCACAATATTAATAGGAATCGCTCCCGTTCTATGTAGCCTCACGATAACTAAAGCCATTTAGCTGCTTGAACGCGTCCTATTTAAGATCCCTTTTACGGCACAAGCCTTCTTCCCCGAATCTCTTTTTGAAGCTTACGATTTAAGACGCCTTGGTACGTGATAGGTCTTCAGCTTTATATTGAGAATTATTACTGATAGTGCTACGCTTGGATAAAGTGCGATTGTAACGTCTGAATGGCCAAAATCCTCACAGGGACTGAAGTTAACGAAATTCTCAGAGCATGTCGTGAGAACGGAGAAGTCGCTGATTACGTAGAAGGGGCTGAACAGTTTTTTGAGCTACCACCTGTGCTCGGCCAAGGCTACTGGCGAGAAATTCAGCTGCGACCTGGGCTCAAGCTCATTCTGACAGACCTCAAAAAGCGTCAGAGCCATCATCACAGAGTTCGGCAGCATCCACAGCCCATGCCGCTAACATTTAGCTACTACCTATCAGGCGGCTGCCTGGTCGAAAACGATGGGCTCAAACTGCCCGCAGAAGAGTACGCTGGCAAAAGCTACCTTTACTGCTTGCCTGAAACGGCTGAAGTTGAAAAGTATCAGGCTAACGAGCGAATTTGTCAGGTAACGCTAAGAGTTTCCCCAACGCTCATGACGGCTTTTAGCGATCGCCTACAAGAGCTACCCACCGACCTCAAAACGGCGATCGAGCATCCTAAGCAATCCATCCTCTACTACCCGGGCCGCATTACGCCTCAACAGCGGCAAATTCTAAAGCAGCTTTTTCAATGTACTTACCAGGGCCTGACTCGCCAAATCTATTTGGAGGCAAAGAGCCTAGAGCTGCTAGCGCTCCATCTTGACCAAATGCTGACCAGGCCCCTCTCTGCACCCCAAAAGTTGCCAGCTCGCGATGCTGATCGCATCTACCAGGCCAGAGACATTCTCAAACAAAACATGAGCCAGCCGCCGTCTCTCTCAGAACTAGCCAGACAGGTACAGCTCAACGAGCGCAAGCTAAAACAAGGCTTTCAGCAGGTGCTAGGTACCACTGTTTTTGGCTACCTGTGTCGGTACCGTATGGAACAGGCAAAACAGCTGCTGCAAACAGGCGGTATGAGCGTACAAGAGACCGCTCAATATGTTGGTTATGCCAGCCGTAGCTCCTTTGCCGCAGCGTTTAAGCGACAGTTCAAAGTTACACCCAGTCGCTGCCGCGAGCTTCTGTAGGGATCCGCTTAATTTCCGTAAAAATACGCAAAAGTCCGGCTGAAAGACGCAGATAGTCCTTTTGAAAGACTCGATCGCCCGCGATGCCCACACTCATCGGGATATCTTGTTGAGAATAATTATTGGCAACGGTGTGGGCATGCGTAGACTAACAGCACTTCTTAAAAATCGGCTCAAACGTCGGTCTAACTATCGGCAAAGGCATCCGCTCAGACAGCGTCTGAGCAATTGGCATATTTTAACTGTAGGCCTACTAGTTTTCGGCACGTCAGCGCCAGCACAGGCAGAATCTTTTCGAACTAAAGAACAAACACCCGAACAAACACTACTTCAAACGTTAGAACAATCATCTGACAGCTCTGCACAATTAAACAGGTCTCAATTAGATAGGTCTCAATTAAACAGAGCGCAGACAACCAGAGCGCAGACAGACATCACACAAATAGACAGGCTGCTACAAAGGGACTCAGCTTCAGACGACCTGGCTCAAAACAACGCGCAAATAACAATTACAGATATACAAATCAGACCGACTGCAGACGGGCTCGAAATTGTTCTTGTTTCAGACCAAGCGATCGCCCTTGACAGCTCTCAATCTAGCGGTAACGCTTTTGTCGCAAGTATTCCTAACGCCATTTTAGACTTAAGCGATCCCACCTCAGCCGAACAGTTTAGTCCAGCTGAAGGCATCGCCTTAGTTCAGCTAGCAGCTTTACCCAATAATCGAGTGCAACTATCTGTCACTGGCACCGAAGGCGTCCCCAACGTTCAGGTCAACACCACAGAAAACAACAACATTGTCTTAAGCGTAACACCCACAGCAGCAACAGCTGAGCCAGAAAATCTAGACGCCATTCAGCTAGTCGTCACAGCAACTAGAACAGAAGAAGATGTTCTAGACATCCCTCGTTCGGTCACAGTCATTGAGCGAGAGCAGCTTGAGCAACAACAGCAGTTCACAGACAACTTCGCCGATATTCTCGGACGGCTCGTACCTGGCTTAGGCCCACCAACGCTGCAAAACAGCACCCGTGGCCTGTCGCTGCGAGGACGCACCGCGCTAATTTTAATCGACGGCGTCCCTCAAAATCCCAACAGCGGCTTCAACACAGAGCTAAATACAATTGACCCAGCCGTTGTAGAACGCGTCGAGATTTTACGTGGTCCCAGCGCCGTCTATGGTGACGGCGCAACCGGCGGCATAATCAACATCATCACGCGCTCAGCTACCGACGAACCGGCGGCATATAGCATAGACATTGGCACCTCAACTAGCCTGACCTCCCTCCAAGACGACAGCTTTGGCTATAACGTTCAGCTAGGCGCAGCAGGCTCACAAGAAGACGGAGACGCTCAGATAATTCTCTCCTACGATGCAAACAGCGCTCAGTTTGACGCCAACGGCGATCGCATTCCCCCCAACGGCCTCAGCGACGTCACTGGCCTGGGCGTACTCGCCAAGCTAGGCTACAACATCAGCCCGCAGCAGCGTTTAGGACTCAGCTACAACCTGTACCGAGAAACACTCGACACCCAGTTTGGCTCTGACCCAGCCATCATACAAATTCCAGGGCTGCAACCGGCCAGAGCAATCGACATCGGCGATATTGACTACGCAGAGCCACCCGAGCAGCTCAGCCAGGTACTCAACCTCACCTACAGCCACAGCAACTTACTCAGCTCCCAGCTCGACGCTCAGCTGTACTATCGCGATACAGAACTAGCCCAGGATTTCGCCGACTTGCGCGGGCGCGGGCTACCAGAATTCTTTCCGCTGCTGTGGCAAACCGGCCTAGATTCGTCAGAATGGGGCGGAAGATTACAGTTTGATACAAGCGTCAGTGACAGCTTTGGCCTACTGTGGGGTGCTGACTATGCCCAGGAATCTAATGAGCGCTTAGTGCTTGTCTCCGATATTTCGACCTTCGACAACGAGCAAAGACTAGACGCATCGGAGACTCTCTCTCAATCTCCAAAGTACGACCTCGATAGTCTAGGTCTGTTTGCCCAAGCTACCTGGGACGTCAGCGACCAGTGGCAGCTCAGCGGCGGCCTACGCTACGACAGGTTTGATTTTTCGGTTGAAGACTCCACGCTAGCGTTTAGCTTTCCTCAAGACCGCGAAGGCGGTAGCGGCAGCGCAGAAGATGTCTCTTTCAACGCCGGCTTACTCTACAAACCCATTCCAGAAGTCGGCCTGTTTGCGACCTTTTCCCAAGGCTTCTCAATTCCTGATTTAGGCCTTACCCTAGCGTTTGTGGTACCAGCCGAGGCCGACGTCAGCGACGATCTGCTGCTAGAGCCTCAAAAAGTAGACAACTTTGAAGTGGGTATCCGCACTGAGTTTGACACTGTGCAAGCCAGCTTAGCAGGCTTTTACAACGAGTCGGATCTGGGAACGACCCTTAGCGTTGGCGAGGACGGCTTTACCGAAACCAGCCGAGCCCCGCAGCGCAACTACGGCGTAGAAGCCACCCTCGACTGGCAGCCCAGCGACCAGTGGCGGCTAGGCGGCAATTTCACCTGGAATGAAGGTGAAAACGACGCTGACGACGACGGTGAGTTCTTGGCACTCAGCTCTTTGCAGGTGCAGCCTTACAAAGTAGGCCTCTATGTAGAAAATGATACCACACCAGGCTGGACAAATCGCTTACAGCTGTTGGGCGTAGGTGGACGCGATCGCGCCTTTAATGACGACGTAGACGGCTTTGATATCGATGGCTACATCACGCTGGACTGGCTCAGCCGCTTTCAGGTAGGCGACGGCACCCTCACACTGGGCATCGAAAACCTGTTGAACAATCAGTACCTACCCATCAGCTCCCAAGAGCGAATTGGCGGCACCGAAGATCGACGCTTTGCCGCACCTGGCGCTACAGTAAGCCTGCGATACGCCATCGACTTTTAGCCCATCGACTTTTAGCCATCACTGCTAAGCAAAGCCCTTATGCCTCAAAAGCCCCTATGTTCCAATCGTACGCTCGCAAACCGGCTTCAAGAACACTTTTAGGAACGCTCCTAGGAACACTCTTAGGAACGCTCTCAAAAACGCTCGCTCAGCGATTCGCACAAGTAGCAGCAGTCGGGCTGCTACTCAGCAGCTGTCAAGCCAGTTCAAACAATCTATCGACAACCAATCCTTCTGCTGAGCCATTAGGACCTACGCGTACGATTGAACATGCCATCGGCACATCGCAGGTTCCAATAGCACCTGCGCGTGTAGTGGTCTTAGATACAGCGCCTTTAGATGCAGCGATCGCACTTGGCATCACCCCGGTGGGTAGCATCGCCTATGGAACGCTACCCACCTATCTAGGCAACAATGTAGAAAGCATCTCCATCGTCGGAGACGGCAACCAGCCCAACCTAGAAGCCATCCTCCAGCTCAAACCCGACTTAATTCTAGGCTCCAAACCAGGCACCGAGAAAATCTACGCTCAGCTCTCCCAGATTGCACCCACCGTATTATCTACCGATAGTGGTCGAAAAGGAGATTGGCCAGAACACTTTCGGCTATACGCTGAAGCCCTCGGAAAGTCCGAGCAGGCAGAGCAACTAATACAAAACTATCAGGCTCAAGCAGAACAGTTAAAACAGCAGTTTAGCCAGGCAGAAACCTTAGAAATCTCCGTTTTATCTCCTTTTGATGGCCAGCCGTGGACTTACACAGCTGGCAGCTTTCCAGGCGCTGTCTTACAAGACATCGGACTCTCTCGCAATCCCGCGCAAGCAGGCACCAGACGCTACGCCATAAAACTCTCTCAAGAAGCGCTCAACAAGCTAGATGGAGACTATATCTTTTTAGTGTACTCATCCTATTTCCCAGGCAGCCTAAAGAAAGAAGCGTTTGTCAGCGACCCTATCTGGTCACAGCTTAACGCCGTGCAGCAAGAAAACGTTTGCGAAGTCCCCAACGAAACCTGGATCGCAGGCCGCAGCATTTTAGCGGCAAGTCAAATTTTGACAGATATTGAACAGTGCATAGCACCCGCTGACTAAATTACCGGTCGGCTTATAGCAATCGGCAGACGCATTTATCGATTGTCTTGGTGAGCGATTAGCGGTTAAGCGATTAGATGACACTGGCTCTCATTAGGTTAAATGATAATCTGACGGTAGAAGTAGTCAATTTTTCGGTTTTGCACCCCTGCTATGACGTACACACTGACCCGTCAAAATATTGCTGAGCTGCTCGTACCGTCTAAACAAAGCGCAGGAAATCCATTACAGGCAGATATTGAGCTGATCTGGCCAGCCAGGCTAGCACAAGGGTGTAACCGCATGGTTCAGCTGCGACCCGGATTGCAGGTATGGTTCGAGTCTCTGACTGCTCAAAATAACTTGCAGCTACAAGCAACCTACGAAATCTCTGATCCGTTTACCTTTTTGTTTGTTCTAGCAGGAGACTTTCGCTCAACGCTTTCTCACATCCAGGTAAAGCATGCATTCTCACCAAAGGCCGGAAAAAGTCTTTTAGGATACGGTGGAACTGGGCAAGGAACTGTTCGCTACTTCGCCAATCAAGCGGTACAAATGGTACAAATTGTTGTCGAGCCCTGGCTATTACATCAATTTGTTGAGCACAACCTGGTTCAACTGCCGCTGGCGCTACAACAGATCCTCCAGGGAGAATCCGAGAAATCCTACGCTCGTCTAGATGCAACAACACCGCCTATGCAAATGGCGCTGCACCAGCCCTGGCAGTGTCCCTGCCAGGGCCCAACCCGACAAATCTATCTAGAGAGCAAAGCCATTGAGCTGATCGCCCTCAAGCTTGACCAGCTGACAGAAACCCAGCAGAGCCGTCTACCAAAAGCCCTCAAACCCAGAGATATTGACCGGATCTACCACGCCAGAGAGATTTTGCTCAGCGACCTGGAAAATCCACCCTCTTTAATGGCACTAGCTAAGGCAGTAGGGCTCAATGACTACAAACTCAAGCAAGGGTTTCGTCATGTATTTAGCAACACCGTTTTTGGCTGCCTGCGCGATCATCGAATGGAACAGGCCAGGCAAATGTTACAAAACAGTAACCTCAGCGTCTCTGAAATTGCTTACGAGGTCGGCTTTTCTAACCGCAGTCATTTTGCGGCAGCTTTTAAACACAAGTTTGGGGTCAATCCCAAAGCCTACCTCACACATAACCGACAGAGGCGATCGCAATAAAGCTCCAAATACCTCACAGAAACAGCCCTATAAAATCCGTCCTCGGGTCAAAAAGATCCGTCAGGGAACCA
The DNA here is from genome assembly GCA_937911865.1 of uncultured Synechococcus sp. GTDB lineage: Bacteria > Cyanobacteriota > Cyanobacteriia > Phormidesmidales > Phormidesmidaceae > Phormidesmis. Next base: position 26,134 of record CALDSK010000045.1, on the reverse strand, counting down.
CGCCGAATCGTGAGTTTTTTTATGATGCGCTCAAGCTAATTGAGAACAGCTCCTGATTGAGTTGAACTGCTTTAGCTGGCGTGTGATGTGTGGAAAAGCATGAGAATTCGGCAGTTATCTGAGACCCTGGGCACAGTCATTTTAATGACCTTGTTGTCTGTAACACCGGCTAAAACAGTTCCCACCGTTGAAGCAATAGAAAAGCAGACTTCTCTGATAGAAGTTCTGCGTAACTCTGGTCTGCATGGCTCTGATCTGTATCACTCAGAAGCGCAGGTGCAAACGGCCCAAGACATCCCCATAGAAACCGAGCCCAACGCTGAAGACGCTGAACCAGACTGCGCTCCAAGCGAGGTCGATGATAGTGAAGACGCTACTGCCCCTGAAGGCACTGACGACTCTGACGAGTGCGAGCCCGATGAAGAGAACGAAAACAACGAGAACAATGGGGCATATACTGGCAACAGCATACGCCTCATTGTGACAGCTGAAAAAACACCAGAAGCCGCAAACACTGTCCCTATTAGTTTAACCGTGCTAGAGCAGCAGGAAATTGAAGACGCTGACATTGGCGATTTTGAAGATGTCGCCAGAAATACCCCTAACTTTTCGGTATTTGACGGCGCAGGTAGTCGCGCTTTCTATAGCTACAGCATTCGTGGACTGGGCAACAACAACTTTCTAGCCCGCGATGCGGTGAGCTTTTATGTAGACGATGTTCCCTACGACTACGGCGGTTTTATCGGCCTTGACTTAAACGATTTAGAACGGGTTGAAGTGCTGCGCGGACCGCAAAGTACTCTCTACGGGCGGAGTGCACTCTCGGGCGTAGTCAACGTGGTGACGCAAAAGCCCACTAACGAGCCTGAATTTGGCATAGCCGCGCGCTATGGAAATTTTAACGATGCTGAAGTACAGGCAAACGCTAGCGGCCCGCTGATTGAAGACGAGCTATTTTACCGACTGTCTGGTAGCTATGCTGCAAGAGACGGCTACTTCGACAACACACTTCTAAACGACGACTTGGCAGACTCTTCTGGTGGTCAGGGCCGCTTACAGCTGCGCTGGCAGCCCACCGATAACCTGGAAGTAGACGTCAGTAGCAATTTCTCCAGCTATGACGAAGACGGTATTCCGCTCGTATCTATTGATGATGATCCATTTACCGTAGACCTCAGCGAGGGCGGATTTGCCGAGTTAATCAGCAACGCACAGTCGGTCCGCGTTGCCTATGCGCAGCCTGACTATCGCATTACGTCTGTCAGTGCAAGACGATTTTCTCAATCTATTCAGGGCGCAGATTTAGACGGTGGGCCTGCTGAGTTAGGCTTGTTCAGCTCCGATTTTAGCTCTACTGTTTTTACCCAAGAAGTACGGGTGCAGTCGCCTGAAACCGCAGAAAAATTTCAGTGGACAGCGGGCGCTTACTTAGAAGAGAGAGAGTTTATCACCCGTGGCGATGGCATTACCTTTGGCGCAGATGCCGCCGATACCTTCGGGTTTCCTGCTGGCACCACCAATTTTCGCAGTAGTAACACCAGCGAGCGCTTTTGGGCGCTGTTCGGCCAGGCAAGCTACACACCTGTAGAACCTTTGACCCTTACAGCAGGACTCCGGTACGAAACGTTTGATAGCGCTCTGAACGATTTTACAGAGCTGTTTTCTATTCCAGGTCTTCCGGCTCAAACGGTAGCTGAATTTTCAAATGAAAATCAGAGCGGTAGCGTTTTACTGCCAAGGGTTGCGGCAGAGTATCGCTTTAGTCCTGACTTTATGCTGTATGGCAGTATTGCCAGAGGCTATCGCCCTGGCGGCGTCAATTACCGGGCCAGTAACCCCGAAACGCTGACATTTGAGTCAGAAAGCACCTGGAATTTTGAGCTGGGCGCAAAGTCTACTTGGCTAGACGATCGACTCGGCTTAAATTTGTCTGTTTTTCACAGCATTGTCGATAATTACCAGGTGCAAGTCCCTGGGCCGCTATTAGTAACTAACGAGATTGCTAATGCCGATGCTCGCATCAGCGGCGTTGAAGTTGAAACCAGAGTAACACCGCTAGACGGGCTAGATATTATCGCTGGATTCGGCTATTTAGATGCTGAGTTCTCAGAATTTACCAATCAATTTACGGGTGAAGACTTTACAGGCAATCGTCTCCCGTTAGCGCCTGAATTTACCTACAACCTGGCAATGCAATATCGAAGTCCAGCAGGATTTTTGGGTCGAGTAGAGTTGCAGGGAACAGGACTAACATTTTTTGAGGAATCCAATGATTTTCAGCAGAAAGCTTACGCCGTCGTCAATGCTCGCGTGGGCTATGAGTTTGATCCCATTAGCGTTTATCTATTTGGCAATAACATTTTCGATACGACATATCTAACGCAGGGCGCTGATATCGGGACAGGGCGCGTAGGGCAATATGGCTCTCCGGCAACCTTTGGCGTTCAGGTAAGAAGTGAGTTTTGATACTGCTCTTCAGATGGTGGCCTTCAAGAGTGTGTTCTTTAAGTTTAATGAAAACTATTCCCGTTAGCAGCTTTTCTCAGTAGCGTTAGAGGGATAGCAAATGCCCTAAGTCTCTAACGGTCGCACATTCACCTACTGCCTGCCGTCAAATTAATACCCACCATGAAAATCGACGTATCCTACAGCGACTACTCACAGCTCCTTGCTGAGTTTCAGCAGAATAATTGGGTATCGTCTTATCGTAAGGGATTATATACCCAAAACAGCTGGCATTCACCGTTTATGGTGGGTCGCAGTCGCTTTTTTAACCTAGCACCAGATCTTAAAATTCATGACTGGATCCACACCTACACAGAAGATTGGGAGGTAGTAGAGCGTGGCTCACAGCCAATGCCAGTCGTTGTTGTTTTTCTAATGCAAGGCTGCTTACAAGGAACATATCGTAACTCAAGCTATCTTCATAAAATTAGTGTAGAGGCAGGAAATAACCTATTGATGTGTACAGGACAGACCAAGCAGAATACTTGGTACTGTCCTCAATCTCTCTACAGCAAAACAGTAGAAGTGGTTGTAGAAGCAAAGCGGCTAGTCGCTTATCTTAGCCAGTCTCATCTTGAGCACTCTCATCTTGAACACTCTCATCCTGAACACAATGAACAGTCTAATCACGCTTCTACGCTATCAACACTGCAGAAGGTACTTACTCAGCGCTTAGAACAACCCTACTTTCATTCCGGAGTGACGACACCTGCAATGCAAATGGTCTTGCATCAGTACCTGCACTGTCCCTATGAAGGCGCAATGCAGCAGATGTATTTAGAGAGTAAGGCCGTAGAACTAATTGCATTGAAGCTTTCTCAAATTCAACAGATGACAACACAGACTAGTGTTTTTGACCAAAGAAAGCAGCGATCGCTCAAGTCTAAAGACATTAATCGCATACACTATGCTAGAGAAATTCTGTTACGCGACATGGCTAACCCACCTTCTTTGCAGCAATTGGCAGAGCAAGTGGGCATTGGTGACTATAAGCTGAAGCAAGATTTTCGTCGAACGTTTGGCACGACGGTATTTGGATACTTGCGATCGCACCGGTTAGAGTGCGCTCGTCAGTTGCTAATAGAACAGCAGATGAATGTCTCTGAAGCTGCTTGCTTTGTAGGATACAGCAGCTTGAGTAAGTTTACGGCCGCTTTCAAACGTCAGTTCGGGATTTTGCCAAGTGCCTGTTCTTCCTCTAAAGAATCGCCATAGTCCATCTAAAAGAAAACGCCGTTTGGGGCTAAAAAGACGCCGTTTGAGTAGTAGCTATTCAAGAATGAATTCCGTACTATCCAATTGAAACTGAATATCAATTGGATAAGTTTAAGAAGTGCGAGCACCGGAGAACACGATGGTAGGCATTAACGAAGATACTTGGCCAGTAGTGTCAGTCTGCTTTCAGGGTAATGGCACGCCCGAAGAGATGACGCATTTTTATCAACGCTTTGAAGCGTGGCTTGCTAAAAAAGAACGCTTTGTCTTGGTAATGCAGCGTCTAAATGCCGAGGCGGCAGACGCTGAAGGCAAAAAGTCAGCGACCGTCAGACAAATGAGAAAAGACGGCATTGCCTGGACCAAAAAGCACAGGCCGGAGATTGCTCAATACTGTACAGGTGTTGCAATTGTACCGGATTCAGCCAAAATGATTGCCGTATGGGGACCCATTGTCGCCAGGGTTACGCAAAATATGTATGGCTGCCCAGGGAAAACATTTCTCTCTTTAGAGAAGGCCAATGTCTGGGCAATTGGACAGCTAGGCTCACCAGCACTTGCCCGGAAAAACAAAGCGGCTGAAGCAAGGTCCAATACGCCTGATGCTCAGCCGCTAAAACGGGTTGTTCTTCGAAGAAAAGGGACTTTAACACTATCGGCAATACTGGCAGTATTGGGTGCTGCGCTGGGCCTGCTGCCTTACTACTTAGTCTATTTGGTCAGTCTAAAACTGTTTGACTCACCGGCCCCCGATCCTCGCTATATTACTCAGCTTGCCTGGTGGGCCGTAGCTGCGGTCATTGGCAAGTCACTGTTCACAGGTCTCTCTATTCGCGCCTCTCATATTGCAGCCTACACCATTCTCTACGACCTGCGAATTGAGTTGGCTCGCAAGCTGGCCAGTCTTCCCCTGGGATACTTTTCAAATCGTACAACAGGCGAGGTGAAAAAGATTATTCATGAGGATGTAGAGCAGCTTGAACAGGGGTTGGCCCACTTGATTCCCGATATCGCTGCTGGGCTGACGGTACCCCTGTTAGCCGGGATTTTTCTCATGCTGGTCGATTGGCGAATGACACTAGCAACACTCGCCAGTGGAGCGATCGCACTCTTGTTCTTCAGCTTCATGATGTCCCGCTTCGACATGAGCGCCTACAACAGCCTGCTCGCAAAAATGAACGGCGTTGTTATCCAGTACATCAACGGAATGAAGGTAATCAAAGCTTTCACCCGCACCGATGTTTCCTTTAACCAGCTGCAAGATGTCGTCGAAGAAATGCGACAGGTCTACGTCAAAACAACGCGGACATCTGCGCTCCCAATGGCCTTCATGCTAACGCTCATGCGCTCATCTGCCATCACGGTTGTCCCTGTTGGCATCGCGCTTTATTTAGCTGGGTCGCTAAGCATTCCTACTTTTGTGCTGTTTGTAGTCATGGGCATTGGCTTCAACCGACCGATTATGGCCGTCCTTTTTCACGGCATGACTGGGTTCTATCAAATCAACTCAGCTTCCGACAGAATTGTTGAAGTATTCAACCAGCCAGCGCTGCTAGATCCTGCGAATCCTCAGCAGCCAAACAACCATGCGATCGCCTTCAAAAATGTCTCTTTTAGCTACGGCAAAACCGCTATCCTCAAGGGCATTAGCTTCACCGCACCCGCAGGCAGCGTTACAGCGCTCGTGGGTCCATCTGGTGCAGGCAAAAGCACCATTGCCAAGCTAATCCCCAGGTTCTGGGATGTGGACAACGGCGAAATTTCGATAGGGGATGTGAACGTTAAAGAGATCGCTGTAGAGCAGCTAATGAGCCAGGTTTCGTTTGTCTTCCAAGACGTATTTTTGTTCAACGACACCATACTAGAAAATATTCGCATCGGCAGCTCAAAAGCAACGCACTCAGAAGTTGTTGCCGCGGCAAAAGCCGCCCGCTGTCACGACTTTATTAAAGCCCTACCCCAGGGCTACGATACGCTCGCTGGAGAAAACGGCGTTGCCCTTAGCGGCGGGCAAAGGCAGAGAATTTCCATTGCCCGCGCGCTGCTAAAAGATGCGCCAATTATCGTACTCGATGAAGCAACCGCCTATGTTGATCCTGAAAATGAAGCCTTAGTCCAACAGGCGATCGCATCTTTACTTTCAGACGGCAACAAAACGCTAATTGTCGTCGCGCATCGACTCTCAACTATTACCAAAGCCGATCAAATTCTAGTCATTGATCAAGGAAAAATTATCGCTCAGGGTACTCACACATCACTGCTAGAACAGTGCGACCTCTACAAAACACAGTGGGAGGCACACACTACCGCGCAGACGTGGCAGTTTGGAGAAGCAAAGTCAGAAGAGAACACAGAAAAATCGCCGCACAGCTCAGCCTTGATAGCGAATGCTGCCGCAGTCGATTGCCCTCCAAGCAATCCTTACCTAGGCAATCCTTATAAAACTCTCAATGAAACCGATTCAGCCTGGACTATGATACGCAAGCTAGTCCCGCCAAGCAATATGCACTATCTCTGGAAAACCGTGCGCTGGCGATGGTTAGAAGGTATTGCACTAGGTCTAACTAGCTACGTTGTGTATTTAGTAGTGCTAGCGCTTTTTCAAGCCGAATCAGCCGGATTCAATAGCATTGATCAACGTCAGCTGTGGGGATACGTTGCCGCCATCGTTGGGCTGTGTTTGGCCCAAATTGTATGCGGCTACAAGGCAAACACTCAATCGTACGCCCTTACCATCGCCGTACAAACCAAGCTACGCTTGTTCTTAGCAGACTATGTACGGCGGCTTCCCTTAGGATTTTTTACTCAGCGCGAGGTCGGCGCAATAGACGCGCTGTTTACAACCAATGTGATGTATCTAGAACCTCACCACATTCTAGAGAGCTTAATCAGCGCAGTCATCACACCTTTGATCATCTTCTTGGTGATGCTGACTTTAGACTGGAGGCTAGCGCTGGTGTTGGCGTCCAGCGTGCCGTTTGCAATTTTAGCGCTGCGCTACGGCGACGTCGTATTTGCACGGGTGTGGCGTTTGCAGGCCGCCGCCCGGGTAAAAGCAAATGCTCGAATGGTGGAATACATTCAAGGGATTGCAGTGATTAGAGCCTTCAACTTATCGGGCGATCGCCTACAGCAGTTTCGCACTGGGCTCAGTCAGTATCGGCAGGCAAGTTTAGAAACCGTCACCGAGCTAACACCTGCTCTAATTGCGTTCCTGGGTGTGCTAGAGCTAGGATTTGCCGCATTGCTAGTCGTCGGCGGCACGCTGTTTGCACAGGGGGCACTCAGCGGCGATCGCTTTCTCTTCTTCATGATCTTAGGGCTAGCTTTCTACCTGCCACTAATGGGAATGGCAGACATGATGGAGTTTTATCGCCTGATGCAAAACTGCGTTCGCAATCTCAACAAATTTTTGAGATCACCGTTACTACCAGCCACTCAAACACCCCAGCTGCCTGAAAATACCCAAATCGAATTTAAGCATGTGAGCTTCAGCTACGGCAGCAGAAACAGTAGCCAAACAGATCAGGAAACAGTGCTAGATGATGTGAGCTTTACCATTCCCGCAGGATCGGTAACAGCATTAGTTGGTCCAAGCGGTTCAGGTAAAACAACCATTACCAACCTAATTGCTCGCTTTTGGGACGTAGATAAAGGAATAATCACCCTTGGAAACACCGACATCCGACAAATAGACACCAACACACTGCTCTCACAGATGACAATGGTCTTTCAAGACGTGTATTTGTTCAACGACACTATTTTCAACAACATTCGGTTTGGTAAACAATCAGCTACCGAAGCTGAGGTAATAGCCGCAGCCAAAGCAGCTCAATGTCACACATTTATTACCCAGCTGCCTCAAGGCTATCAAACCATAGTTGGAGAAGGCGGTGCAACACTTTCTGGTGGAGAAAAACAGCGCATTTCAATCGCTCGGGCCGTCTTGAAAAATGCTCCAATTGTTTTACTCGATGAAGCCACAGCTTCAATTGATCCTGAAAATGAACGCTTAATCCAACAGGCTATTCAGGCGCTCAGCGCGCAAAAAACGTTGATCATCATTGCGCATCGGCTCCAGACCATCGCAGCCGCCGATCAAATTTTAGTGCTAGATGACGGTCGAATTGTTGAACAAGGAACCCACACATCACTGATAGCGCAATCAGGCACTTATGCAAGGCTGTGGGAAGTAAAATCGCGATCGCAAACCTGGAAGCTTTCAAAACCTGTTCTCAGCTAACCAGCCTTTGAGGCCCTCTATACACTGTTTAGAAATTAGCTGGGCTTTCACTCATGAAAATCTGCTGTTTTCTAAGGCTTTGTCGCAATTTCTTTAAGTCGCAATTTCTTTAAATAGTCAAGACTAACCTTAGCCACTTGCCATTCTCGAAGCGTCTTAATAAATTTATCAAGAGGATTAAAATCAACAATGTAACTACCAATACGCCACCCGATGGGTTCTAAATGCTTTCCCGATAACGCCTGAAGCAGTGCCGATTTTGTTCGTAGATACTGCGCCAGCCACAGCACATCGCTCGAACTTAAGTCATTATCATGCAGACTCCCTGCAACCGTATCGCCATCAAAAGCAATCATCGCTGTTATATTAAACAACTCGCTTCGAGCAATCAAATCAAGCGTCTGTTGGCGATCGGGCTGAGCCTTAACATTCAAACGATTGAGCAAAGACACTAAAGGTGGAATAGGAATAGCACTCTCTAAGTCGCTAATATCAGGCGCAATAAGAACTGAGCTTTGGTTTAATATACCTGAGCTAGTGTGATAGCTTTTCATCAGCGCATCTGGCAAAGCCATCGCTACCGCGTCATTATTACCACTAAATAGCTCTAACAGCGCAATGTACTTACAACCCAAACTGTGCCCCAGCCATTGATAGCTCGACACCTCCTGATACAGTGACGAGTCATAGCCTCTGCGCTCTGCCAAAGCAGGCAAGCTTTGTCGTAGTTGATTTTGTTCCTCTAACAGGCTGTAAGCAATCCGCCAGTGATTCAACGAGAATCGAAATGGAAACACCACTAGAGTATATCGCTCCTGGTAGAGTTCCTGAAGTAGATGGCGATAAAAGAGAGTCGGAAAGGTACCAAGAAATGCGCCACCAATAAACTGAACAACACCTTGCGGATTTGGGTGTAAGGCAACCCAGCTAGACGAAACTGGCTGAAAATTGGGACAATTCATCAATTGTGTTACGCCTCATAGGTAAGACAAGTCAGACTCTACCGAAGTAAGGACAGAGCCTGACAAAAAAGTTCACTATTAAGAAAGCAGTTCCATCGCAATCGGAATATTCAGCTTAGAGAGCAGCTCACTCACGTTATTCAAATTGTCTTCACTGGGTTCAATTTGACCGATCACTTCGACCAAAGCAGCAGCGCGCTCTTCTTCGCTCAGCGCGGCAAAATCAATAGTGGGTCTACCTTGTAAAGGTAGCCGATCGATCAGGTCAGGAATCCCATCGTTAGCAATGAGAATAGGAAATCCCGACTCTGGCTCAATTTCATTGAGACCCTTGCCGCTTGCCAGTTCGAGCGGATAGTTGATTTGGTCAAAATCGCCATCGACGCTATCAGGAAAATCGTTTGGCAAGAAAGTACCACGAATCTCAGGGTTGAGCAGTACTTTTACAGGACCATCGCTCTGGGGTACAAGCTGGAAAATCGGGACCGGGCCATCACTAATCTCCAACAGAGCAGGCAATCGCAGCCGCATAAACCCTCTCACTTCAAAGTCAGGATTAGCAACCCCTAATAGAGCTGGGCTAAGGGCTGGCAGCAGCTGAAAAGAAGCCGTCTGCTTAGCCCCCAGTCGAAAATTAGTCGAGAATCGTGTTGTGTTTACAGTAGCATTCGTTGGAGTCAGCGTTCTCACCTGATTTGCGCCCGCAATATCTACCAGGGCAACAACAGTATTCCCCGCTAGCGTACGGTCCGGATCGGGCGGAGTTGGAAGACTAATGTGAAAATCCAAGGTGTAGAGAAAGTCTTCATCTTCAAGATTAGAGATTGTCAAAAAATAGCCTTGCACAACCCGCCGGGCCACTGCTGTCAGAGCAGCTGCGCCAGGCGTACCCATCATCGGTGGTGGCGCAATCCGTTTGTAGAGCAATTCAAATGTAGAAACTTCCATAGAGCTTTTCTAAACTTCTAAAGGTACTGAGCAAAGTCAAAGCCCTTTCAGTAAGTGCACTGGGCCTTTGGCTTTGCTCTAACTCTATTTTGTGAGGAAGTTTTTCCGGTGACAGCACCCGCATGGGTAAGTTTTATCTTTTTGACGCAGTGAGGCCGTTAGTTTAGAACAATAGATATTACATCAAACTGACGACATTACACAGTTTGCATCTAAAACAATAAAATTGGGCGAGCCAGTCTGAACTGAACAAATCGGTATCACCGTTGTCAGTGCGACTGGCTTATCAGTTTCTAGCGTCGCGATCGCATCCACAACAGCCCCTTGCATCGAACTATTCACCAGCCACCCCTGCCGACTCAAATAATCTGGCTGCAAAAAATCCACCGACAAAATCCACAGGTCAACACCATACTTTTCAACAAAAGACTGCACTTCAGCTATCTCCAGGCTGTACTGCGCATTCACTAGGTCCACAGCCCGCTGCCGCATTTCATCATAAAAAGCCACGTGATAGGGTAGCGCAAACTCTCTTCCTACCAATACAGACCGCTCAGAAAACGCCGGAATATTGTCATTTACCTCTCGAACCAAGGAAGCAATCATGGCGTCTTTAGGCAAGCGAGCGACTTCACGGTACAGACCAGGCGTTTCTCCAACCACCCACCCTTGCCCGCCTAAGAACAAGAAAGGAACCGCTGGCGTCACCAGAACAGCGATCGCAAATCCCCCGCTTACCCCCACCTTCAGATAATCCAGCACTTGCCACTGCCCGAACCGCCACCACTGACACCTCAGCCACATCAGCCAACGTTGTAACACCAGCGTCATCATCAGCCCAGAGGCCAAAATCAACACAAACCGACTGCTATAAAACGTATAGCGACTCGGCAAATACAGCGTCGGAAAAATGATATGAGCCAGCAAAAACAATCCCAGAGCGGAGGCGATTAGCTGAGCAAGCACACCCACCTGCGCCGTAATATGGGTCGCCAGTGGAAACATCGCCCTAAATTTTCCTTGCCTTATCACCAAAGGCAACAAAACACCCAGCCCAATAATCGGTGGAAACAATGGAAAGCGCAGGCCGCTAGAACCATCAAACCAAAAAGACAAAGGCGACACCCCAAAATACTCCCCTCGTCCATTTAGCTGAAACTCTGGCCAGTCTCTCATCTCTGCCAAGCTTGTCAGCTGTCCCACCTCATTCTCTACCTGACCAGAAAACGTCAGCAGCATCCCCAACGTCAAAGCCAAAGCAAATAGCCAGACACCGTAAGCCGGCCATTTATTTGGCAACCAATACCGCTTACCCCGCCACTGCACCAGCCTCAGCGTTAAAATGCCAAGCGCAACCAGCATCATCTGCGGATAAAACAGTCCTAGCAAGCCCAACGCAACAAGGTAGCCAACCTTAGAATCCTTGAGTAAGTAGTACAAAAAAGCAGAGAAAATTGGATAGACAAAAGACCGAGGAGAAGCTGCAATCAGATCATCTCGAATCCAGATATTCTGATTGAGCAACAGCGTTGTGAGCACCCCACTCATAGGGATAGGCAGAAGCAACAAAGCTATCCAAAAACAGTAGCCCGTGGTCACCAAAGCCAGCAATAAAGGTAAAAACTTTGCCAGCGTTAGCGGCTCTATCCCTACCAAAGCAAACAAACGATAGAACAGCTGAAACCCTACTGGCTGAATCGCAGTGAAATAATGTGCGATCGCATCCCTAACAAACAAATCAGGATCGACCAGTCGCTGCAACCACACCACATGCAGCCGCGCATCGTCTTGAACAATATGCTCTGACGACGTGGCATAAAAAAGAGAAATCAGGCCAAAGTATAGCGGCCAGAGAAAACTAACTGCCAGCCAAAATTTAATGGCAGGGTTTTTGAACAACAGTGATGTAGACACCCTTGCAAATCCGGCTTTGGCAATGTTCATAAAAATTGAATGTCATGGTGATTGGCCTTCGTAAGGCTCTAGTCACGAGCTAACAAGAAAAAGAATCAGCAGCTTCCGCCTGAGGAAGCATCGCCTGCTGATAGGCCACCGTAATCGGATTTTGACTAATTTGAGAACACAGCAGCGGCCACTTGTACTGTACATCTCGCCCACCCGCTGAAATCACCCCTCGCTTTATAGCCTCAGCCCAACCCGGTCGCATCCGATAGCAACGCAGCGGCAGCAGCCTGCGAGACGCCCGCTTTTGAGCATACTCTCCATTCAGCGTTCTCAAGGCCTGATCCAGCTCTGGCAGAAGCGTTTGCTGAATCCAGTCATCGCCTCGACGGTCCGACCATTCCAAATAAACGCGGTAGCTCATATTCTCGATATCTGCGACCCATTGATAAGCGTCAACCGCCAGCTTAAACTGCCGCTGCACCTGAAGCATCCCCGCTTGAATCTGATCAACATGTAGCTTTTCCCCGGTCAAGCTACTCATATCTTTACCCTTGCGCACAAAGGCGAGCAGCGGTGCCCGATGATAAAAGCCGGTCACCTCAACAATATCGTTGATGTGATATCGGTAAAGCCCGCCAGGAGTCGTCAGCAAAATGCTGTACCGCCGTCCTTTCTCTAGCTCGTGACTTAAGTAAATAGGCAGATCATTCTCTTCTGTAATGTCTTCTGGCGTAGCCTCCTCTGGAATAAACTCGCAGTAGTTCAGCGTTAGATCAAGCACACCGCTTGACAGGCCATCAGCCATCGGCAACGTCACCCGCGCCTCACTAGCCAGGTAACCGATATCTCGAATGGGCACAGGGCCATAGGCGGGCGCTAATTTCTGAGCCTGCACGCCAACGCTGCCCCCGGTCCAGCATCCAATTGATTGTATCTGCGGCCAGCAGTCTTGAGGGCGCAGATGCCTGATATCTGATAGCTGCTGCAACTGTGCTTCTAACCAGTGGGCCCGTCGAGGCTGAGGCCGCAAATAAGAGCGCAACTTGTCTTGCTGAGCAGACGACAGTGCATGCCTGATATGGCCCAAATCGCCGTTATGAATAGACCGCAGCAGCGATTCGGTATGATCAGCCATCACGCCTGCTAGCCGCAGCAAAGTACTAGGATTGGGCGTACAGAGAAAAGACACATCTCGGGCCATAGCAAAGCGAGAGATAGCCCAGTATCGGGCCTCATAATCCTTGATTTCAAAGACTGGGTAAGGCACGGCGTAGGTTCGTCGCAGCAGCCAGGGCATCTCTTGATAAATACGGCCTGACAGACTGCCGTAGGGAATGCCGCTATCGGTATAGCCTTCTATCGCCGGACTAACAACGCCCACTATCGACCCGCTCAGGCAGCGGGGATGATCTCGTAGCAGTCGATAGAGCCACTGCCTTACCAGGCGAGCGTTTTGAGCTGCTGAAAAGGCTGTAACCGGAATGTACTTGGACTGTCCGGTGGTACCGCTGGTCAACGTAAACATTTCAACTGGATCGCTGACCAGTACACCCGCTTTGCCCTGCATCATCTGCTGTACGTAAGGTCGCAGCGCCTCATAGTCATGAATAGGAACGGCCCGACGATAGTCCTGAGGCGTACTAATCTGGCGGAAGCCATGAGCCTTGCCAAAGGCTGTATTTTGGTGACGAGCGAGCAGCGCTTGCAGTAAGCGCTGTTGAGCTTGGGCAGGATGCCGGGCAGCGGCATCAAATCGTTTGGTCAGTGGATAAGCTTGGCAGCTTAGCAAAGAAGACATTAGCATGCGATCGCCTCCAGGCTAACTGCCTTATGAGCGTAGGTCGCTAGCAGATCATCCTGCACCGCCATACCCAGCCCCGGGCGAGTCAGCACAGGGGCCTTGCCCCCATATCCAAAATGAATCGGCTGGCGGCTAATGTCTTGACTCAGCAACAGCTTGCCATAAGAGCCCTCAACAAACTCTACGTTAGGCAGCCAAGCTGCCAGATGACGCCCCGCCGCAGACAAAATAGCCGTCTCACCAACCTGGCAGCCCAGCTGTACCCGAATGCCGTACGTCTGAGCCAGCCGAGCCAGCCTGATTGTCTGAGCCAGTCCACCGCACTTAGAAATTCGTAGATTAAACCAGCCGCAGGCGTTAGCCGCAATCAGCGCCTTGGCATCGGCAAACGTAATCAGTGACTCATCCGCCATCTGCGAAATAGGGGCAGCCGCTTGAACCGCCGCTAACGCTGCCAGAGGGTCCCGAGGAAGCATCTGCTCGGCGCTGTCGATCGCTAGGTCGCTCAAGACTTGGCAAGTAGCGATCGCACTGTCTACCGTATAGGCACCGTTCCCATCTAGGCGCAAAGACACCGCTGGCCCCACAACATCACGAATAGCGGCAACCCGCTCGCGATCGCCCTCACCGGTGACCTTCACCTTTACATGAGAAATACCAAGCTGCTTAAAACGCTTGGCCATCTTGACAGCCTGGGTCACATCGCTAGCTGTAATCACACCGCTATAGGTCACCGTAGGTCGCTGGGGTGGCAAAACCTCACCGAGAGACTTCCCGGCTGACTTTAGCAAGCAATCTACGAGCGCCAGTTCCCAGCCAGCGACAGCCGCATTCCAAGCAATAACAGAATCATTTTTTGGCCCATCAGGCCACGCCTGCGGCAGCGATTCAACAATCTCATCTAACCAGTTAATACCATCCGTCAAACCGCCAGCTGGCCTAGCATAATCTATCTGTTGCACGGCTGGCCAGAGCACCGCCTGCATAAACGACAAACAGCTGCTGACGGTTTCGCCTGTTACATAGGGCCGAGCCACCCCTTCCCCATAGCCAACTGTGCCATCTTCCGCCTCTAGCCGCACCACAATCGAATCGGAATACGTTCGAGAACGCACGCTGTGAGCAAAGGCTTCTACAAAAGGAATACGCAGCGCAAATAGCTGAGCAGCAACAATCTTCATACTGCTACCTCCAACATATTTGTTTCCTGCGCTAGCGCCAGCGCACCAAAATAATGCTTAATAAAAATGTTCTCTCGAAAAGTGATATCCAGAATAGTCTCTAGCTCATCAGCTTCAATCTCGTAGTAGCTGATATAGTCCACCACCGAGTCTAACCCTTCCTCCGCGTGGCGAACATCCACTTCAGAGTGATGATAAAACCACTGCAAACAGTCGGCAGGGAGCTTTCGGTAAACTTCTAAAGCCTTGGCCATACGGCTAGAGACCCGCGAGAGCATCCACTCAAAACAGGTTACTTCTAGCAGAACCAACAGCCCCAACTCTCGAATCGTGCCAAACATCAGCGGGTCGTTGCAAAGTGTTTTAATCCGGTTTTGTGCGCCAGCGTGAAGCGCCTCACGTTGCTGAGCGTCAAACCCAATAGCTATCGCCAGCTGCTGTAGCAAATCCGAATGGCAAATTCCTTCGTCGTCTAGCCCCATCTCTTCCAACATATTGTGTTGAATCCTAGCCGCACTAGCAGGCGGTGCCACCGAATACAGGAACGCCAAAATCTGCGAACTCTTCAGATGAGTCTGACAAAGATTAGCAACAAACTGGTCAATCTCTTCTAACGAAAGCCGTCCAGTGATGAGCTGTTGAAAGACATCGGCATCTATTAATGCCTGCGTCTGTGCCGCGTACTGGCACTCAATCTGCGTACGAATAGTCATAGGAGTAATAAAAACAGTGAACAAGCCAGAGCAGTGAACAAGCCAGCTAGGCGAAAATGTTTCACAGCTTTAGACACACCCAGTCATCAAAGCACCCAACAATCAAAAAAGAACGCTGGGAAAATGACGCGATGAGCCTGGAATAGTCTCATCCTAATGAACACTTTTAATTTTTAGAACCGACTAAATTTGATTTAAATCAAACGGGCCAATTAAATTTCTCTCTCGATTATCAATACATTCTGGCGGCGCAGCATAAAAAAGAGAAATCAGATCAAAGTACAGCAGAGAAAGAAAGCTAACTTTCTCAGTATCTCTTATATCTATGTCCTAAGTAGCCGTTGTATATTGCGGCACTCACAATAGGCAGGCGGTTGTAAACACGCGTAACTTAAGATTGTAAATTGGGGTTAAGTTTCTCACACTTACAGCGGCATATTCAGAAATGTACGTGTGAATATACGTATTATTATCTATTCAGCCCTTACTTTTTTTGCTAAATAAGTAATGCGACATCCATTAGGTCTTGGGTATGCCCACCAATGCCAGGCTCGGTGCCAACTTTCCAGTGCGCAAAATTTTGGTGCTAGCGGCAAATCCTGAAAATACATCTGGACTTCGATTAGATGAAGAAGTTCGAGAAATTCAACGGAGTCTTCAGCTGTCAAAAGAGCGCGATCGCTTTGATCTGGTTTCAGAGTGGGCAGTGCGTACAGAAGATTTGCTACAGAAGCTAGTAACCTACAAGCCACACATTGTTCATTTTTTGGGCCATGGCACAGGCGACCAGGGCCTAGTACTAGAAGATGGACGCGGGCGATCGCAGCTGGTCCCCACCCGCGCCTTAGCCAGGCTATTTCAACAAATGACCAGCGTAGAGTGCGTACTGCTCAACGCCTGCTATTCGGATACGCAAGCTCAGGCCATCAGCCAGTTTGTCTCCTGCGTTATTGGCATGAATCAGCCAATTGGAGATATCGCCGCCAGACACTTTTCTCGTGGGTTCTATACTTCGCTAGGCAACGGTGGTTCTTACGAGGCAGCCTATGAAATGGGACGAACAGCCATTGATTTAGAAGATATTTCAGAAGTGGCAACCCCGGTGCTGCGAACGCAGGCAGGAAAAATAATTGATGAGCGGATTCATTCATCGCGCGATCGCACTACAGCCGACGCCGATGGAAACAGACGAGATGAGGTGCAACGGCGAATATTCATCAGCTACCGGGATCAGTCGCCAGATAAGGCGTTAGCCCAGGCACTGCACGAAGCATTCACAGCAGCAGGCCACGACGCATTTATGGCGGCAGAAAGTATTTTGCTAGGAGAAGCCTGGCGCGATCGCATCTCTGCCGCCCTGCGAGGATGTGATTACTTTTTACTGCTGCTTTCACCCCTGTCAGCAACCAGTGAAATGGTGACCGAAGAGGTAAAAAGGGCCCGCGCCCTGCGCGACAAGCGTCGGGATCAGCAGGGGGAAGACCGCCCGGTGATTCTGCCCGTGCGCGTACAGTTTCCGCTCGATGACCCGTTGAACTATGAGCTACGCGGCTATCTGCAACAGATTCAGCAGCGAGAGTGGCAGTCGGCAGCAGACACACCTGCGCTATTACAAGAATTGATGGCCCTGATGCAGCGCAAGCCAGCGCGACGAGACATTACGTTTTCTGACGTGGGATCGCCCCGGAAAGCAACGGTTGTGCTGGGTGAAGAGACCAGCCATCCGGTTCGATCTGCGATAGAAAGCGTAGATCAGCCACCGCTACCCGTAGCCGAACCCGAGATAAAGCGAGAGCCAGGCGGGTCCGTACCGCTGACCTCAGGGTTGTATGTAGTGCGATCGCCCATTGAGACAGACTGCTTTACAGAAATTGAGCAGCCGGGGGCGCTGATTCGAATCAAAGCACCGAGGCAGATGGGAAAAACCTCGCTGATGGCGCGAATTTTGAACCACGGGCGAGAGCAAGGCTATCAAGCAGTTCCCATTAGCTTTCAGCGAGCCGATAGCCGATTGTTCAATGATTTGGATCTGCTGCTGAAGTGGTTTTGCTCGCAGGTCGGGCGGCGGCTAAAAAAGCTGGCAGATTTGGATGACTATTGGGTGGGTGACTTTGGCAGTAAAGATCGCTGTAATGCGTATTTTGAAGACTGCTTGCTAGAAGAGCTAGATATGCCGCTAGTGCTGGCGCTTGATGAGGTAGATATGGTATTCCCTCATCCGGCAGTAGCAGATGATTTCTTTTCGCTGGTGCGCTCTTGGTACGAAGCTGCTCGCTACGGAGACCTGGGTAGTGAGCTATGGACGAATTTGCGAATTGTGATGGTGCACTCTACCGAAGCGTATGTGCCACTAAATATCAATCAGTCGCCGTTTAATGTCGGCAAAAATGTAGAGCTGATGGAATTTTCATCAGCGCAGGTGCAGGATTTGGCCGGGCGGTATGGGCTAAGTGCGGGTGCGAGCACAACAGACGCGCTCATGGCGCTGGTAGGGGGGCATCCGTATTTGATTCGGAAGGCGCTGTATCATTTGCGCCGCGAAGATATGACGATTTCAGCATTAGCAGAAACGGCTGCGACAGAATCGGGCATTTACAGCGACCATTTGCGGCGGCACTTGTACGTGTTGCGAGATTATCCGGTGTTGGCAGAGGCGTTTCGGCAGGTGGTGGTCAAGACACGGCCAGTGGATATTGACGCGGAATCCTCTTTTAAGTTGGAAAGTATGGGGTTGGTACGGCTAAGCGGCAATGAGGCGGTACCGCGCTGTGAAGTATACCGCGATTATTTTAGAGATCATTTGGAGGCTTAGGCGATGTGTGCGGCTCCGGCTTATCAATATATTACGGGTGGCGCGCTGCAACAGGATGCGCCACCCTATGTGACGCGGCAGGCAGATACAGAGCTGTATGCAGCGCTGAAGGCAAGGGAGTATTGCTATGTATTCAACTCGCGGCAGATGGGCAAGTCTAGCCTGCGGGTGCGGGTGATGCAGCGGCTGCTGGCAGAGGACGTGGCCTGTGGTGTAGTGGAAGTTTCTAGCATTGTAGGGGCCGGGATGACCGCCGAGCAGTGGTATGTGGGATTAATTCGGCGGCTGAAGCGCAGTCTGGGGCTGAAGGTAAAGGTATTGCCCTGGTGGCGCGAGCGGGCTGAGCTATCACCGGTTCAGCGGTTTAGCGAGTTTGTAGAAGATGTGTTGTTGCCTTCGACCCAGCAACCAATCGTCATCTTTATTGATGAAATTGATAGTCTGTTTAAGTTTGGCTTTAACGATGACTTTTTTGCGTTGATTCGCTCATTTCATCAGGAGCGAGCCGAGCATGAGGCGTACAGGCGGCTGAGCTTTGTGCTGCTGGGCGTGGCAACACCGGGCGATTTGATTCGTGATAAACAACGGACATCGTTTAACAGTGGTGGACGGCTGATTGACCTAAGGGGGTTTCAGGCAAACAAGGTAGAGCCACTGACCGCAGGGTTAGCGCAAAAAGCAGAGCAGCCAACGGCAGTACTAGCAGAGGTTTTGCACTGGACAAAAGGGCAGCCTTTTTTGACGCAACGGCTGTGTCAGCTAATTGCGGCATCGAATTTTAACATTACCGTAGGAAGTGAAGCAGCGCTGGTCAAGCAGTTAGTACGAACTCGGGTCATTGAAGACTGGGAAGCGCAGGACGTATCGGTATATTTAAAGACAATTCGTGATCGGCTGCTGATAAATGAGGCACGGAGTGGGCGACTGTTGGGACTGTATCAACGGATATCACAACACGGAAAGATATCCGCCGATGGCAGTGATGAACAGATTGAACTCCGGCTATCAGGATTGATTCGAGAGGAACAAAATGAGTTACAGGTCGCTAATCCGATTTATGCAGCAGTATTTGATCAGAGATGGCTCAATGAGGTGTTGCTGAAGCTTCGGCCTTACGGGGAGATGATGGCAGCTTGGCTAGCATCTAAGCGACAGGATAGCTCTAGGTTGCTTCGAGGGCAAGCACTAAAGGATGCGCTAATTTGGGCAGATGAGAGCCGGAGTTTAGCAGATCAAGATCGGCTATTTTTGTCGGCTAGTCAAGAACTAGAACAAGCCGATACGCTAACACGGTTGAATGCAGAAGCACAGGCAAATCAAATATTAAGCCAAGCCAGGGAGCGGGCTGAGGTTGAGTTAGCAGCAGCAAATAAACAGCTGGCAAGAAAGCAAGTTGAGACAGAGCGGCTCGTAAAACAAGGCCGGAGGACCCGGAGAGGGACTTCTTTAGCAGCGGGATTAGCATTGGCAGTGGCGGCGATAGCAGCAGGATGGGGAACCCAAAGCGTGAGGGAGGCAAATGCGGAGAAAGCCCGTGCAAATGTCGCAAAAGAAGAAGCGCAGCAGTTTAAGGAAGAAGCGCAGATAGCTCAAAACGAGAAATCTGAAATTGAAAGAGAGATGGGTGAAGCATCAGAAGAGCTAACTACAGCAGAAGCTAAGGTACGAGGGGCAGAGCAAATGCTAGGAAAGGCAAACGCACAGGCACAGGCAGCAGAGCAGTTGGGACAGGCGGCGCAAGCAGAGATACAGACTGCTCAGGAGCAGTTAATAGGTGTGAATATAGAAAAGCAGGAAGCTCAACAGCAGGCACAGCAAGCGCAATCTGCACAGCGAGTAGCACAAAAAGCATATAACACTGCAGTACTAGCACTGCAAAATGCAGAAGAAGAAGTTAAATCAGCAACTCAAAAAATAGAAGAGTCTAATAATCAAGCAGAAAGATCTTTAGAAGATCTAGAACAAGCTCAAGCAGAACTCCAGGATACTTTGAGTGAAAAACTAACTCTTCAAAGATCATTAGAATCCATAAATAATGCAGTGGATAACGCTTTAGCAGTGCTCAATGAAATTGACGTTGCAATTAACCAAGCAATCTCAGAGGATGGCAGCGAACAGTCTTTTGTCTTTGCTCAAGTCGATATCTCAAAGTGGGAATCCAGTCAGGAGAGTTTAAGAAGTATTTCTACTTCACTTGGCACGGAGCCAATAGCTGAAACACAGACTGATTCTCTAAAATTCTCTGCGTCACTCATGTCTAGCAGTGAGGACAGAAGATTTATTCAAACTTTTACTCAAAACAACTTATACCCTGCTAATTCGCAAAATCTATCCTCTTTCTCAGAAACCGACAGATTGAGAAACTTATTAGAAATAATTCAGAGTACCATCAATCAAACTTCATACGTTCAATTTT
This sequence comes from uncultured Synechococcus sp., assembly GCA_937911865.1. Lineage (GTDB taxonomy): Bacteria > Cyanobacteriota > Cyanobacteriia > Phormidesmidales > Phormidesmidaceae > Phormidesmis. Next base: position 5,433 of record CALDSK010000045.1, on the reverse strand, counting down.
CTGCCGGAGAGACAGTAGCATTAACAGTTTCAAATAATGAGTTATTTCCAATATATTTTACTTTGCTAATTGTTGATTCATCAGGAGAAGTGAACGTATTATCTCCATCTCTGGTAGCTGAGTATGATCAAGAGCTTAATATAATTAGGCAGGAATCTTCTCGTACAATAGAGCTACGAGCCGTTGAGCCGTTTGGAGATGTTAATCTCTTTGTAATAGCAACTAATTTTCCTTTTGATGTGAGAACTTCGTTATGGCCCTTTCTCTCAAATCAAGGAGATAATTTCGTCCTTTACTCTTCAAGTTTAGCAGAAGCTGGAAATTTAATAGAGAAGGCTATAATTGACTGGAAAGCTTCCTCCGACAGGTCTGAAGACGATATAATAGATGTTATCGAAGTATCTGCAAGTATAATTGATACAACTAGGAGAAGTACGGGAAAAAGATAGTTTACTAAGATAACTTGCTGACTCTATAATTAGCTATAGTTTCATAAAAGAGATGCGCAATCACTATACTTTAGTCAATAATGCGAGTATTCTTTTGTCTTCCACTTGGCTAAATTGCTTTGATGGTGATTCTACTACTATTTTAAAATCTAGCTTTATTCATATTGACAAACAGAACTATCTTAATAAGAAAATTGAGAGAAGTGTGGGAACCCTCTATATCTTGTTAGAGGTTGTATGAAAAGATCAAACGTAGCATACAAAGTGCCATGGTTCGATTGATGGATAGACGCTTGACCTAATTTGATAACACGTTAGGCTTTTCGGCCTCTAAGGATCAACTCTCTCGTTTTTATGACTGGTCAGGGCAACCAAAGGGACTTGAGCTGAAAGGTAACTTCAGTGAATTGTCCCCAAGTCAACGGTACTTAGTAACCGCAGTCTCTAGTGAGGATATTAGCTTGGCATACGATGCCACAGGTAAGCTACTAGCCGAGTATCCAGGCTCCGTCTTCAATCAGCTAGGTAACTGGAGCGACCTTGGGTTTACCCCAGACGGCACCCGGCTTATCACTCAATCAAATGATGGTCTTAACCACATTTGGCACCTCGACAATGATCTAGAAGACCTCCTTGCCCGCGGCTGTGAGTGGGCTAAGCCGTACTTACAGGCCAACCAAGAAACAGAAACCAGAGCCGCCTTCTGCCTAACAGACTATTAAAGAAACTTTCTAAGCCTTTATCCTCACCAAACCACGTTTCACCAGAACCACTCGCCTCATTGTCCGAATCTTTGGTCGCCCTCTCCAAACAATTCACCTAATTACCCACACCAATCACCCAATCGTCTAAACTTTTGTCCTTACCTCCGAACCATTTAACGTTTCGTCTGGATCTTCTCTATCCATGCTCGCCCATGTATAGAAATGCTCAATCATTACCGTATTTCCCACCGTCAAAACGCTAATTCGCCCTCATCATTCCTCAAAAATCTGTAATCACACATAACAAACCGTGTATCTTTTCTTCCGGACGTCGGGCACTGTAACCATAGCCACCCGTTGAGCTTGCGGCACCCGTCGTAACCCACCCAACACGGCTATTAAACCCTGCGAACTACAAAGAGGAAATCACAATGGCAAGACCCAAAAGAAACTCTGCCGATCTAGACCTTGCCGAGCACCGTCTCTCCGGCATGAAACTCATCGACCCCAAACTAGACCTGGGCGGCGGCTGCACCACCCAAGCCCTCGAATCCAAAATCAAAGCCCTGCGTAAAATTCTCACAGAATACAACGCCGAACTCAGCGCCCTAGACGCCCTAGCCAACTCAGTCACCAGAGCCGAACAAGAACTCAAATACCTCTCCAACAAAGTACTTCCCGGCGTCGCCACCCGCTACGACAAAGAAAGCGACGAATACGAAATGGTCGGCGGCGTCAAACCCAGCGAACGAAAACGAACCAAGCGCCAACCCGTCAGCGCCGTTGCCGTATAGCTTATACGGTAAAAACATTAAAAAGGGATTCACGGCAGTTGCTGTGAATCCCTTTTTGTTATTTCTCATAATGACTCAAACAGTGGATTGAATTTGAAGCAATTCCAGCGCATTACAGAAGCTGTTAAGACTATTTAGCAAGGCATTGTAGTGAGGGTAAGGGTCATCTCTTTCTCTTTCAAGCTGAGCATACAGAGTAAGCTCTGGCTCTGATGCAATATGATCTTTGTCAAATTTTAGACCTGCATTAGATAAACGAATCGAGGCAATCGCAATCAGCAATGCGCCAACCGTGTAAGTTCTCCCATCGCAAAGATCGTCAATACCAGGCAGAATCAAATCCGCTCCTGGCATCTCATTGAGATTCACTGTTGTCTATCCTCCGATTTTTTTTCAAGTTGTTCAACAAAGTCTTCTATCTTTCTTCTCAGACTCTCAGATGAAAGAGCAGGAAACCTAATCAATTCAGGTTCAATTGCTTCAAAGCAATCGCACAGATCTTTTAAAGAAAACAGCCGCTGTTTATACATTGCTATAACATCGCTTACATCACGGTCGTAACCTCGCGACAGCTTAGAAAGCGCTTGAGCTGTGAAATCGTAATGGTAAAACGAGATCTGCCCTTTTCTGGCGATAAATATACTTCTGTCACGCCATCCGATAAGTAGAGCGCTGGCACCACCAGTGAAAAAGACAGCACCTGATCCGCGAGCTTCCTTGCCCAACACATTCATAAGCCGCTCTATCGTCTGAGGATCAATATTTGAGCGCATTTGCAATGTTTCCAGTGGCATCTGCCAAGCCAGCCAATAAACTCATATTAGCACCGCAGCAGAGGGATAAAGCCACGCACTTCGACGCGTCTTGCCTATTGCCAGGAATCAGAACATAGACAAAAGATTGTGAGAGCATAGTCGAATTTTGAACCCGTCCTTTCGTCAGGCTATAATCCACCTGAAATATCGGTAATCTTACTCCTGTCGTTGGATCCACACCAGCACCCTCTACTAGCAACATCCCATGGCTTCAGGTTCTACAGCGCTTCCGCTCAGCAGCACACCCAGTCAACTCGCTCAATGCGGTTCACTCGTAGAAATTCTGCGCTACAGGGCTCAGCACCAGCCCAATCAAGTTGCTTACATCGGTCTAGAAAATGGCGAAACTGAATCCAAACGCCTCACCTACGCCCAGCTAGACCAAAACGCCCGAGCTCATTCTAGTTGCTTACATCGGTCTTGAATATGTCGATACAGAATCCAAACGCCTCTCCTTCGCCCAGCTAGACCAAAAAGCCAGAGCGATCGCAGCCCACCTCCAAACCCTCGGCGCATCCGGCTCCCGCGTCCTTCTCACCTTCCCCCTCTCAGATGGCCTCGCCTTCACCGCAGGCTTCTTCGGCTGCCTGTACGCAGGCGCGATCGCCATCACTGCCTGGCCCCCCCTCAACGACTCTCTCCTCTCCGAACTTCAATACAAAGCCGTAGACGCCGAAGTTCAATTCGCCCTCACCACCCAGCCACTACTCGCACTCAACCAAGCTGCCTTCTCAGCCACCCCACCGCTCAATCAAATCCACTGGATCGCTACCGACACGCTAGAGCGCGACACGGCCACATCGTGGCAAATGCCAGCACTCAACGACGATGCCCTCGCCTACTTGCAATACACATCAGGATCTACCGGCCTACCCAAAGGCGCCATGATCAGCCACGGCAACGTCCTCGATAACCTCGGCCTTATCTACCAAACCTGCCAATACACCACCAAAGACATCGGCATCTGCTGGCTTCCCCTCTACCACGACCTCGGCCTCGTCGGCGCAGTCATCCAACCCGTCTACGCAGGCGGCCCCGCCGTCATCATGTCCCCCGTAGACTTCATCCTCAAACCCCTTCGCTGGCTTCAGGCCATCTCTCGCTACCGAGGCACCACCAGCGGCGGCCCCAACTTCGCCTACGACCTCTGCATCCGCAAAATCACCCCAGCCCAAATCGCCGAACTCGACCTCAGCAGCTGGGCGATCGCAGTTAACGGCGCAGAACCCATCCTCGCCGATACCCTCAACCGCTTCGCCAAAACCTTCGCCCCCGCAGGCTTCAATCCACAGGCCTTCTGCCCCGCCTATGGCATGGCCGAAACCACCGTCATGGTCACCATGAGCGGCCGCATGGCCCCACCAGTCATTCAAACCGTTCAACGCACCGCCCTCGAACAAAACCGCATCGAACCCGTACCTATTGAAAGTGCTGAAAGTCGAACCATCGTCGGCTGTGGCCAAATGGTTGCAGATCATCCCATTGCTATCGTCAATCCAGACACCCTCAAGCGCTGCAAAGCCAACGAAGTCGGAGAAATCTGGGTAGCGGGCGACAGCGTTGCCAAAGGCTACTGGAACAGAAAAGAACAAACCGAACAAACCTTCCAGGCCTACATTGACGGCTCCGCAGAAGAACCCATAGAAGAGACTACAGAAAAACCCACAGAAGGCCCCTTTCTACGGACAGGCGATCTAGGCTTTGTTCAAAACCAAGAGCTGTTTATTACCGGCCGCCTTAAAGACGTCATCATCCTATGGGGAAACAACCACTATCCCCACTTCTTAGAAGCCACCGTGGAAGCCAGCCATCCTGCCCTCAGGCCAGGCGGCGTAGCAGCCTTCGGCATTGAAGTAAAAGGCGAAGAAAGACTAGCCATCGTTCAAGAAATCGAATCAAAGTACCTCAAACAGCTCAACCCAGAAGAAATCATCGGCGCAATTCGCCTACAGCTAGGCATGCAGCATATGCTAGAGCCACATGCGATCGCCCTTCTCCGCCCCGGCAGCACCCCAAAAACCCCCACCGGCAAAACCCAACGCCGCGCCTGCAAAGCCAAATATCTCGCAGGCGAACTAAACATCATCGCCCAGTGGCAGCACGAAGATATCGCAGAAGGCATTCTGTTGAATCCAGACATGATGTCAGCAGAGCCCTAAGCGCCCAACAACCTCGCCCTGTGGGCTACCCCAAAACGCTTCCTACTCCCTGGCCCAAACAAACAACCTAGCCCAAACAAACAACAGTGTTAGACCCCAACATCACTAACTTTGTCGATCTTCTCAAATACCGGGCAACCCACACCCCAAATAAAACCGCCTACATCTTCCTCGAAAACGGCGAAACCGAACAGTCTCGCATCACCTACCAGCAGCTACACCAGCAAGCTCAAACCACCGCTGCCCACCTCCTCACCCAGGCCAACCCCGGCGATCGCGCGCTTCTCCTCTACCCCTCCGGCCTAGACTTCATCACCACCTTCTTCGCCTGCCTCTACGCCGGCATCATCGCCGTCCCCGTCTACCCACCCCGCCGCAATCAAAGCCTCACCCGCCTCCAATCCATCACCACAGACGCCACCCCCACCCTCGCCCTCACCACCCAAAAAATCCTCACCGACACCCAAAAAAGCTGGGAACAAAACCCCCTCTCCCCCACCCTAACCTGGCTC
>CALDSK010000044.1 GCA_937911865.1 uncultured Synechococcus sp. | reverse complement strand
TTTTCGGTAGTCCTAAATGGGTAAGGATGCGTTGTAGTAGTGAACGAAATACCAGATAGCTCCAATGTGATTCTCTAATTTTTTGGAAAACGAGAGTGTTTTACGAACTAATCTGGATACTCTCTGTCTTGGTGAGCATTCCTTAGCGCCGCAAAGCGACGCAGGGTCTCACCGCTGTCGAAGCGTGCAATTAAATCGCTTAATGCAATTGGTCTGTCTGGTTTCTTTGCCCACCGCTCTATGTCGTTTGCTCGGAATTACGGCGTGGTGCAAACTAGGGTTACACATTTAGATGAGATCAGGTAGCTCGGAACCGCGATCACGAATAGGCTGAGGAGTGTCGTTATTGCTCGTTAGCGATCGCCCTGCATGAGTCCAAACCTTTCCGTTGCCGCCTGCCTATCTCCTGACGTTCGCCAAGACATCGGGATTCAAGTGCTTTCGGGTTCACAGCCCATCAGTCATTTAGCTGCGACCCATCAGGTGAGCCGGAAGTTCATCTATCAACAAGGCGACAAAGCGCAGCGATCACTTGATGCGTCGTTTGCGCCGACGCCCGCAGATGATGAGGTTCTATTTCATCTGCCCGTGACCAAGAACTGGCTCTACCAGTTGATATTAGGACTGGTGCTGATTTGCCACAGTTCTTATCGCAATGTCGTTGAGCTATTTCGCGATCTGTTTGATCTGCCGATCAGCATTGGCACCGTCCATAATCGTCTCGAAGCGGCAGCGGCAACAGCGGCTGAAATCAATCAAGGCCAGGCCCTATCTAGCATTAAGGTCGGCTTACTAGATGAAATCTTTCAGGCCGATAAACCCGTGCTGGTCGGTGTTGATGCGGTATCCACCTACTGCTATCTGTTGCAGGGTGTAGAACACCGCGATGAAGACACCTGGGACTATCATCTGTTGGATTCGATGGAACAAGGCTTCGAGCCAGACTCTCGCGTTTGCTGATGGTGGCAGCGGTCTGAGAGCTGGTCAGAAAGCGATGATGCCTGAAACACCCTGTCACGGCGATGTCTTTCATATCCATCAGCAATTTGAGCAGGTTGCCAATGGTCTGGCTCGCCAAGCCCAAGGGGCGACAACACGACACATCAAGTTGGAACAGAAGATTGCTCAGGCTAAACTGACGAACAGCATGACCCAAAAGCTGACGATTCAACAGGTGAAAGCCAAACGCCAGGAGGCCGGACTGATTGCCCGTGCTCAGGATGTCAAAATTCTATGTCAGTGGTTTTCACACGATGTCCTGGCTCTGGCTGGCCCGTTATTGGCAGTGCGTCATGAGTTGTTCGACTTCATTGAAGCTGAACTCCAACAGAGAGAGGGCAAGCAGTACCCCACCATTCGTAAATTGAGAAAGGCGTTGCACAACCAGCGCGTTGGCGAAGCCATTCCTGCGGAATATCAACTGCTGGCCTTCGCCGGTGTCCTTGACCGAAAGCTAGCTGACATAGCGACAGCGTTTGAGTTACCGTTACAGGCGGTTCGGGATGTTTGCTTGCTGCATCGAAAATACCCGACATCCAATACCTACTGGCAACGGTGGAATCAGTTACAGAATCAGCTTTCAGTTAAGTTCTACGATGTGATGCAATCCATGGATGCAGCGCTTAAGCAAACGCCACGAGCCAGCTCGATGGTCGAAAATCTTAATTCTCGTTTACGCAATTACTTCTTTCTGCGACGAAGCCTCGGCGAGTCCTATCTAAGCACCCTTCAGTTCTTCCTAGACCACCGATGTTTTCTCCGTTCTCGGTTGCCTGAACGGGTGGGTAAAAGTCCTACGGAATTACTCACTGGGCGGCCTCATCCGCACTGGTTAGAACTCCTTGGATTTGAGCGCTTCCAAAGAGCGTAGAAATGGATCAGAGCAGTAGGTGAAGCCATCGTTGATTATGGCCTAATTTGTGCTGCGAGTGTTAACCCAAAATTGGTCATTTGTGAACCACGCCCAACCTATACATGCAGATTGAGACTGTGATTTAATTATTGAGAATAGATAGCATTAGTGTTTGCCCCTTGATTAGCTATGACCCTGCTTCTATCTGTCCCAGAGTTTTTGAACCAGCACCCTGAGATAGCTGAACGACAGCAGGCGCTGCGATTGCCCTGGACACTGCCGCTAAAAGACGCTAGCGGGAAAAATCAGGGGTACCGGCAAGGCATAAATTTACGCCCTGGGTTAGACATTCTCATTGACGACTACACGCTTCAAGAAGAGTTGCGCGTAGAAACAGGCAGCGGCAAGAATTCTCATTCTTTTTTGCAGATAGAAATGAGCTTTATGCTCTCTGCCGACAACTGCGTAGAGGGGGTACCGGCTCATCATAATTTCTTAGACGCTGGCTGGTATGAGAACTTTGCTGGAGGCGTGTTTACCTGGCCACCAGGGGAGCGGATTCTGAAGTTTGATATTCATTTTGAGCCGGCTGTTTTCAGTGCACTCTTGTGCGATCAGTTAGATGCATTGCCGACTGCTTTTACCGAGATTATTCAGAGTTCTCAGCCTATCCGGCCTGAGCGCTGCTTCTGGCAACTAGGTATGACCACGCCCGCTATGCACTCAGCGATTTACCAAATGCTGCACTGCCCTTATCAGGGAGCGACCCGCTGGATTTATTGGGAGAGTAAGGTACTGGAGCTGCTGGCACTACGGTTAGAAGAGGTGAAACAGTTAAATTCAAGCACTGCCGCAAAGCTCAGCTTGAACTCTGATGATATAGATCGCATTTACTACGCGAGAGAAATTTTGCATCAGCGCATTACAGACCCGCCGTCACTAATGGCGCTAGCAAGGCTAGTCGGATTAAACGATTACAAGCTTAAGGCAGGCTTTAAGCAAATATTTGGCACCACTGTTTTTGAGAATTTGAGACGACATCGACTATGCCAAGCGCGGCGACTGCTGCAAGAGAAACAGATCTCTGTGGCAGCAGCGGCGGCAGCGGTTGGGTACACCAGCAAGGGACATTTTGCCGCTGCGTTTCGTAAACAGTTTGGGATAAACCCCAGCAAGATTTGTCGTTAATATAACGCCAACTTCTTTAAAAAGATCCAGATAGGGATCTAAATAGATCCGGCTAGGGATCTGTAGCAATTGTGCGTCGCTGTACCGTTTTTATAACGAGAATAACTTTCAACAGTAACGGTGTGAGCATGACCAGCTTGAAGACGCTTTACGGACTATTGGTGACTGGAGTTTTGACATTAGGGCTCTCACCAGCGGCTCAGGCGCAGACGGCCCGCGTAGAAACTGATGCCGTGCAATCGACTACTACCACTGCCAACGTGGCTACTACAGTAGATGAATGGTTCACGCAGATTGCTCAATCGCAGGTGACGATTACAGACATCCGAATAGAAACAACGGATGCTGGATTGCAGCTAGTACTAGAAACCGCAGAAGGTGCTCTAGTAGAGCCTGTGACCTCTGTTCAAGGGAATGCGCTAATTTTAGAAATTCCCAATGCGGTACTGTCGACAGAAGGGTTGGAAGCATTTGCCCCGGTAGAGGCGATTGCTTTAGTAGAGGTGTCACCATCAGCGGGCGATCGCATACAGATAGTCATTACAGGCGCAGACGCGCTGCCAGAAGTCGCGGTAGGTAGCGATGCGGCAGGGCTAACGCTGAGCGTGGTGCCAGGCGTCGCTCAAGCAGGTGAGACAGAAGAGGCGATTCAGCTATTGGTAACCGGAGAGGAAGAAGAGGGATACGCCCCTGCCGATGCTTCGACGGCGACGCGTACAGACACGCCTTTGCGAGATGTTCCTCAATCGATTCAGGTCGTCCCTCGTGCCGTGATAGAAGATCAGCAGGTTGTTCGCCTTGATGATGCACTGCGTAACGTCAGCGGCGTTTCGCAAAACAGCGCAGACCCGAGAGGTCAAAGATTTCAAGTTCGTGGATTTGACAGCAGTAATTTGTTACGAGACGGCTTTAATTTGAACTTTGGTGGGTCGTTCGGTAATTCTGGATTTCAAGGGCTTTCAAATATTGAACGAATAGAAGTCCTCAAAGGCCCCGCAGCAATTCTCTACGGAACTAGCCAACCGGGAGGGGTAATTAATTTGGTCACAGAGAGACCCTTGAGTGAGCCATTTTATGAAATTGAATTCAGTGCAGGTAGCCGAGGCCTGATTGAGCCTGGCATTGATTTGTCTGTTCCTTTGACAGAAGACGGGCGACTACTCTCTCGACTTAATGCCCTGTATCGGCGAGAAGATTACTACCGAGATTTTGATGTTCCGGTTGAACGCTTTTTTATTGCGCCGGTTTTTCAAGGGACGATTAGCGATCGCACAGAATTACTGGTCAACTTTGAGTATCTTAACGACCGGCGTCCGGCTGACTTTGGCTTAGTTGCTGTAGGCGATCGCGTCGCTGATATTCCCCTCGACCGCAATTTGGGCGAACGCGATGACGAGATTACCGCAGAGTCAGTTCGAGCCAGCTATCAGCTTGAGCATCGCCTGAGTGATGATTGGACTTTTAATAATGCCTTTAGCGTCTTTACCTACGACACTGTGTACCTAGCCGCAGAATCTAGAGACTTTGATGAAGCAACTGGTCTCGTATCTCGTGCCTTTATTCAAGGAGATCAACCCAGTACGCAGTACGAACTGCAAGCAAACGTTACGGGTCAGTTTGATATGGGCTCAATCGGCCATCAAATTTTAGCGGGCGTTGACTATCAAAGTCGTCGCGCTGGCAACATATTTCGAGGAGACTACAGCAATCTCAATACAATCGATATTTTCGATCCGGTATACGGTGCAACCCCTCGACCAAAACCAGAAGATGAACCGCTTGGATTCGATGGAGATACTGGGCAAGAGCGAGTCGGGCTGTATTTTCAAGATCAGGTTGAACTATTTGAAAATCTCAAGCTTCTGGCAGGCATTCGCTATGATGCCGTTTGGCAAAACAGCAACTTTCGCCCCTCTGTTTTAGTTCCAGATGGTGCACAGAGTTCTCAATTTACCGATGCATTTTCTCCTCGTGTGGGTCTTATTTATCAACCCATTGAAGAATTGTCGCTCTACGGTAGCTTTAGCCGTTCCTTTTTTCCTAATTCCGCAACCACCGTTGCAGGCGACATCCTTCCCCCGCAGCGAGGTGAACAATTTGAAGCTGGTATCAGAGGCGAGTTTCTAGACGGTCGGCTGATCGGCAATTTGGCGCTGTTTAACCTAACGCGTCAGAACCTTCCTACCAGCGATCCTAACAATCCGCAGTTTTCAGTGGCCACCGGTGAGCAGCGTAGTCGTGGTGTAGAGCTAGATATTGCTGGGGAGATTTTGCCTGGGTGGAACATGATTGCTAACTACGCCTACCTTGATGCTGAAATTACTGAAGATGATGATATTCCTGAGGGCAATCGTCTGTTTAATGTTCCAGAGCATAGCTTCAATATATGGACAAACTATCAGATTCAATCTGGAGACTTAGAAGGTCTGGGCTTTGGCGTAGGCCTTAACTATGTGGGCGATCGCTTTGGCGATGATGCTAATAGCTTTGGCCTCGATAGCTATTTTTTGACCAATGCTGCAATCTCTTATGAACGCAACAATTGGAAAGCTGCTCTCAACTTCCAGAATTTGTTTGATGTAGACTATATTCAAGCCACTGAGAATCGTAGAACAGGCGAAATCTATCCGGGACAAGAGTTTACCGTTGTTGGCACTGTTTCAGTGGAGTTCTAAAAATGATTTTTCGCTTTGTTCATCGCTCTGGTCGTCGTTTTGTTCGCTTCCTCTTATTTTCGCTATCTCTGTCGCTATTGATTGTTGCTTGTCAGACACCTTCGGTAAAACAGATTTCTACATCAGCAGAGGATGAATCTGCTGATAGCAGCTGCCGCATCGTAGAGCATGCCGCAGGCCAAACAGAAGTGTGCGATCGCCCCCAGAAAGTGGTCGCACTCAGTCCGCACATTTTAGATATTATGCTGGCATTAGGCGTGCAGCCCGCAGGCTTTGCTCAATCTGTTGCTCCTAAGTTCGAGATTTATGATGATCCGGCATCACAAGTTCCCTATCTCGGTAAGTGGGTAACAACAGAGCCGATAGCCGTCGGTGATCGCGCTGCCCCATCGCTTGAGCGGCTGACCCAACTGCAACCAGATTTAATCTTGGGAGAAGATTGGCAAGACGACAAATACTCTCTGCTGAGCCGAATTGCGCCCACCCTGCTATTCAATGGACTTGTGAATGAGGGCGATACGCGATACTGACAGCACAATATAGAAGGGATTGCCTCTGCTTTGTGGCGGGACGAGCAGGCGAAAGAACTATTGGCCGCACGCGATCAGTACATCGACCAGGCAAGCGCGGCCTTACAGCCAGTGATCCAGACTTACCCACGCATATTACTGCTGGGGTCTGATCTGGCTACTAGGGTCGTTTTACAAGCGGAGAATGTAACAGCTGGGTTACTCAAAGAGATAGGCTTTGACGTTGTTCAGCCGGAGGGAATGGATGCCTCCGCCGATATTTCCTGGGAGAGGGTGCCTCAAATCGAAACCGATATTATTGTGGTTTTAGATTGGAACGACGATCGTTTTATGAAAGCCGACGCGCCTAGAAGAGAAAAATGGGCACAAAAACCGATACTCAACGCTATGCCAATATTTCAGCAGGGTCGAGTCTTTTTTGCAGATTATTATCTATGGGCTAACCACATTCGCGGACCTCTAAGCGAGCGCATTATCTTAGAAGCTTTGCCAGAATTGTTATTGCCGACTGTAGCAGAAGAACTTGCGGCAGACGGACCTGCGACAGTCGAACAAACCGCGCACCCCAGTGCGTAGCTTTACGTTAATTTGGCTAGGACAGCTGGTGTCTACCGTTGGCAGCTATATGAGCAGCTTTGCGCTCACGCTTTGGGCCTGGGAGCTTACCAGCTCGGTGACTGCTCTAGCGCTGGTCGGTTTTTTTACCAGCTCTCGCGTATCTTTGTGTCTCTGTTTGCGGGCATTCTGGTTGACCGCGCCAATCGCAAACATTTAATGCTGCTAGGAGATGCGATCGCCGCCGCAACAACTTTATTCATCCTCGTGTTTTATCTGTTAGGCGCTCTAACAGTTTGGCACCTTTATTTGGCTGCGTCTGTGCAGGGAGGCTTTAGCCAAATCCAAGAACTCGCCTATTCCACTTCAGTGACACAGCTTGTTTCTGCTAAAAACTACACCCGCGCCAACAGCATGAGTTCGGCAGTTCACTACGGCTCTAATATCGTTGCCCCGGCTTTGGCTGGCACGCTTTATCCCATCATAGGACTCAGTGGAATTTTGCCGATTGATTTAGTCATTTTTGCAGTAGCGACCGCCACCCTCACAGGTGTGCAAATACCCCAAGTGAAACCTGAAGAAGCCAAAGAAAATAGTGAAAGGCAACCCCCACGCCCGGAAAAACTAACCACAAAGATAAGCAGCATGTGGAATGAGCTGACCTTCGGCATTCGCTACATCTGGCAGCGGAACAGCCTGCGAAGCTTGCTGTGGGTAACCGCTTTGTTTTGGTTTGCTCACGACTTGGGCGGCGCAATCCACAGCCCAATGATTCTGGCTCGCTCGGGAAATAACGCTCAGGTGCTTGGGGCGATCGCAACAGCCGCCGGTATGAGTGGCGTAACTGGAGCTGCGATCCTAAGCACGTGGGGTGGTCCAAAGCAACGAGTCAAAGCCATGCTAGCTGGCTTTATCGGTGCAGGCTTGAGCAAAACGATATTTGGATTAGGTCGCTCGCTTCAAGTTTGGGGGCCGCGCAGTTCTGTTCTTCTTTAAGCTTTCCGCTACTGAGCAGCGCAGAAACCGCCCTGTGGATGACCCATGTTGCACCCGCACATCAGGGACGCGTATTTGCTGCGAAAGCATTGGTACTACAGAGCGTAAGCGGTCTTTTTGTATTGCTCTCAGGCCCCTTGGCCGATCGTCTGTTTCAAACAGCTTTCAAGGCTCCGACTGGAATAATGCGTAGGTTTGTGCTCTTATTTGACACTGGAGACAGCGCTGGATTATCTCCACTGTATGTGCTGTGTGCGCTAAGCATGGCGCTAGTTGGTTTAATCGGGCTTGGCCTATCGCCGCTTCATCTGCTGGCAATTTCTCATAATGAGCATGTTGACGATAGGTGAATCACCTAACTTTTTATGCGTTTCTTTCTCTTCTAAAGTTTACGGCTCTTGATTTATGCGTAAACACGCTTCCACATCAGCCAAAATCTGATTAGCGGCTAAGATACTGCGTCCCCCAGACCAGTGGGCACTACTGACCTCACACACAATGCCCTGCTGAACTGCATCTAGCCGGGACCACAGTGGATCACTAATAAACGCCTCTTTACCAGCGCTGGCCTCTAAACCGGAATTATGGAGCAGAAATATGACGTCGCCGTCTATTTGAGTCAAATCTTCTTTCGATAGCTGAACTCCGTAGCGTTTCCCTTCACCCTGAGCCGGATTTCGCGCCAATCCAAGGTCTTTCAACACTGATCCAGAAAAGCTATCTGTGCTGTAGGCCACGATACCGCCGCTCCAATGGGCAATGACTGACACCTCAATCGCCTCTAAATCTTGAGGCAGAGCAGCCTGCGCGGCTTTGACGCGCTGTTGATACTCCTCTAACAGCTGCTCTGCCCGTTCAGATTTTCCCAACGCTCTAGCATACAGCTGCAAGTTATCCTGCCATCTCCCTTTGCGGCCGTTGTCTCGGGCGAGCACAGTCGGCGCAATTTGCGATAGCTGCCGGTAAATACGGCCAGAGCTCACCTTATTACTCAAAATAAGATCCGGCTGCAGCTGCAAAATAGTTTCTAAGTTAGGCTGAACCCCACTCCCGACCAAAGGAATATCGTTGATAGCTGCCGGATAAATCTCAGAAGGCAAAATCTCTAGTCGGCCAATGGGTTCAATTTCTAAGGCCAGCGCACTGTCGAGCGGAGCGTAGTCAAGGACCACGACGCGCTCGGGTGCAGACGGTACGGCGGTTGTGCCCATAGCATGATCTACAGCGCGTGTGGCAGTACGTGTGGGTTTCTCAGCAGTCAACGCTGGCGGCGCTGACTGCTGCTGGCAACTTGTGAGTAGCGCCCACAGGGCTAGCCCAACCAAACTGGGACGAAACATGTTGGTCATTTTCTAAAAGATGATTCTAAAAGGTATTGCTAAAAGGTGATTGAGTAGCGCAAGTTGACTGTGGTACCCGGCGCAGCAAATCGCCGTTCCTCGAAGCGGCCAACGCGCTCCTGTGAGGTGAGGGGCAAATAGTTGGTGTTAAGCAAATTTTCAACGCCCAAAGTCAGCTTTCCTTGGCCTAACTGTAGGCTGCTGATGAGGTCTAGCGTGACATAGCTGTCAATGTCAAAGATATCTACCTCATCGTTGAAGGCGCGATCGCGATCGCCCACCAGCAGCATCTGCAATCGATTGCTCCAAGTCGGCGTGGTGTCATTTTCGAGATAAAGACCGATCTGATAAGGCGGTACATTCAGCGAGCCGAGCGCGAGAAACTCACCATCATCACCGACGTCGCTTTCTCCCTCACTCCAGCTGGAATAGCCACCCAGTCGCCAGACTTCGCTAGGCTGCCAATCGACCGTGGCCTCCAGGCCGTAATTACGCTGCGGGGCGCGCACCAGTTGAGAAAATCCGGTGTCTTGATTGAAGCGAATTGAGCTGCCTAGCGCAGACTCGCTGTAAAACCCGGCCAAACTGGCCTGCACTTGGCCGAATTCACCCCGTACCCCGACCTCAAAGTTATCCACAACCTGCGGCTCTAGCAGTAAATTATCGTCCACGCTAAATGTAGCGGCAGCACTTGAGAAAACTGAGCCTAAGTTAGGGATAGAAAAACCCTGAGAGAAATTGGCAAATACTCCAACCTCTGGAATGGGGCGATACAACAAACCGGCATTAAAAGAGACATCGTCAGCACTGCCGCTACCGCCTTCCCGTTCACGGGGAAATCGAAATGCCAGCGCGTAATCGTCTACCGCAAAATCAAAGTTGTCGTAGCGGATCCCGCCGCTGATTTGCCACTGGTCAGAAATATCCCACTGAGTCTGGGCAAACAGCCCCAAACTGTCTAGGTCGTACTGGGGGAACAGAGAAAACTCATCAAAGGCACTGACCTCTCGATTATCGGCAAAGGCTACCGGATCGATAAAGGCGGCGGCGACTTCATTACTTTCTTGGGAGTAGTCAGCACCCCAAAGCACACTGGCAGAATTGCCAATTGGCGTATCAATTTGTAGACGAGCACCAAGCTCTGAAATGTCGCTCACGCTCTGATAGATCTCGGGGAAAAAGGCGTCAAACCCTCGATCGCGCAAATCGATAAAGCTACTAGCAGATTCTTCGTCATTGTAGTAAAGCTGCGCGTCTACCTGTGAACCTAGTAAATCGGCGTGGCGGTACGTCAGGTTAAGGAGGTTGCTGGTGAAGCCAGGGTCAATATCGTAATCAAAACTCCCTACCCTGACCGCTCTGGCTGTTTGGGTACCTGGAATCTGAAAGATCGAGAGATCGGTGTCAAATTCGGTGTTTGGATCACTTGTAAAATGGCTGTAGGACAGCTCTAGTCGCTGCTGCGCATCAAGGTCATAGCCGACTTTAGCCAGCAATCCTAGGCGATTGTTTTCACTTGTACCCGTAGGCGGAATGCGATCACCATCAGCGTCGAACTGGGCATTGTCAATATCGTAGGTCAGCGAGATCCGCCCATCGGCTGGCCCTTCAGCTGCCGCCGCATCCAACCGAAAGTTGTAGCTAAAACTGTCGCTCTCAATTGAGGTGAGGCCAACACGAGTACCCACGCTCAGGTCATACACTGCGCCCTCTTCGACAGGCGCTCGCGTAATGAGATTAATCACACCGCCTGTTGCTCCATCACCATAAATGGCGCTGGCCCCAGGCACCACTTCGATGCGTTCAATCGAGTTTGGAGCGATGGTATTGAGCGCTCGCTGAGTGCTGCTATTGCCGCCCTGCGGGACGCCGTCAATCAAGATCAAAGGATTACGACCGCGCAGCGTAAAGCCTCGGGTCGTTGACTGCAAGGGCGGCGGTGATAGGCCAGGGACTAACGCGCCCAAGATATCAGGCAAATTATTGGTCAGCTCTAGCTGCTGTTCAAGTTGTTCGCGCTCAATCACCCTGACCGATTGCGGCACGTCTAAAACATTTTCTTCTGTCCGCGTTGCTGTAACCACGAGTTGAATCGCGTCGGTGTCTTCGGCTTGGGCCACTGCCGCGCCCGGTGTCACTATAAAAATCTCCCCATCCATCTGCAGCTCAGGGGGGGCATCCGTCCCTGTAATCGCGACTTGCACATTGCCATTAGCCAGTGTCGATATCTGCACAAGCGCAATGCCTTCTGCTGGGGCGAACTGCTGGGCGGCGGTCTCATTTATCAGCGCTAGCGTGGCATTGGCTATTTCGGTCACGACCACGTTGCCTGATGTCTGGACTGGGCCTACTGAAAGGGGCTCCTCAGAGACTAATGTCAAACTGAGCCCGTCAGGCATTTCACTAATTTGCACGTCGGTAATGACGGCAACGTCTCCTTGCACAATTTGTTCAACGGTGAACAATTCCGGCTGCAGATCAATCCGTTGGACGCGCAGGGCGGCGGCTTCTATATTGTCTTTACTAGATTGTGGAATACTCCCTGCAGCTATGGGTAGCGGGTCATCTGCGATCACTTCTGCTACCGTTTCTTGACGAGCTGCCAAGGTAGATGCTTGTACTCTCGCAGGATAACGACCTCCAGCCAAAAAAAGACTCGCTAGCGCACTATAGCCAATCAGCTTGAGGTAGCTAATCAGCTTAATCTGAGTTGTCATGATTTCTCACACCTAAACGTTGCCTGCTGCCGTCGGGGGCTATTAACACCTAAGGCCGCTGAGCAAACGAATTGGTTGCTTACGCCCAGTAGCAGACAAACTTTGAATTATTAACAATTGTTCTCAATACTAAGTGGTAGGCTAGCCCGCGTTAAGCAAAAACTGTCTTCGAGCCCGAGCGTTTTGTCTTCGAGAGCAATTTTTATGTGATTTTGGTGCTTAAGATGGTCAATATGTTCTTTCCAGCGCCTGCTCACAACGACAAAGAGTCTCGTTTTCCTCAAATGCTTTTGTAGGCCCATTCTCAGCCCATTTTCTTTCGGTAGTGGCTAGGGGCGACGTCAAATTTCTTCTTAAAGGCAGCGACAAAAGAGCTGCGGCTGGCGTAGCCTACTCGACAGGCAATTTCTTGAACATTGAGACTGTTAGTTTGCAACAGGTGGCGAGCCTGCTCCATGCGGTGATTTTGCAGGTAGCCAAAAACAGTCATATTAAAGACTTGGCGAAATCCTTGACTGAGTTTACTCTCATTAAGATGAACTCGCCGCGACAAATCAGTCAGTGACGGCGGAGCATCCAGATTCTGAATCAGAATATCTCGCGCTTCATAAATACAGTCCAAATCTCGAGGTTTTAGCGGGCTGGAATTATCTTGTGGCCTGGTGGTGAACTGACTGAACTGTAGCGCTAGCAACTCTAGGACTTTGCCTTCAATGTAAAGCTGTCGGGTCAGCCCATGATAGGGCCAGTCTAAAATTTGCTGAAGGATTTGCTGCTGAGCGGGCGTAATTCGACTGGGCAGGCAAAACAAGGATTTTTCAGGCTGCTCGATTGCTTGCTTTAGCTCAGTGGGCCACTCATGCAGGCAGTCGCTAAAGCCCTGAAGCAATTCTGGTGAGATGCGAATTTGAATCCGGCAGATGCGGCATCCGGCTGGATATTTTTCGAACTCAGCCGTATTGGGTACACAGTACAGGTAGCTTTTGCCAGCGATTTCTTCATAGCTTGTTTTGAGTCCATCGTTATTTACCTGACACCCGCCCGTCAGATAGTAGCTTAGCGTAAGCGGCATCGATTTTGAATGCTGATGAATCTGGTATTGGTGAATCTGGTGTTTTTGGAAATCCATAATGCTCAGCTGCAGTCCTTGGCGCAGGCACATTTTCCGCCCATACCCATGAGCTAGAGATAGTGGAGCTCTTACAAAAGTTTCTCGACCTTGGCGATACTCTGATAACGTGCCATTAGCACGACATTCGGCCAGAATGTTGTTCACTTCGAGACCGGTTAGGAGCTTAGCCATGGAGCATTACTGGGTTACACCCCTTTAGTATGGCATTGTTGAGACTGACTATCAATAAGTTGACCTAAGCTTGATTAAGTTGGCCAAGATGGGCCTGGTTCAAAGTCGGGTGGCACTTTGGGGCGTTCAGATCGTCTCAATACCTACTATTATCCCACCGCATTATGTGATCGCTTCCTATGAACCCAGCTCTATCCATCGCCGCCCACCTATCTCCCACTACGCGTAAGGAAATCGGCCTCAAAGCAGTCGCACGTACTGTTCTAATCAGCCACTTGGCAGACCAGCATCAGATTAGCCGAAAGCTTATCTACTAGCAGGAAAACAAGGCACAGCAAGCGCTTGATGAGTCCTTTGCGCCGTCCATAGGTAATGAGGATATCTTGTTCCATTTGCCTGTGACCAAGCACTGGCTGTTTTAGTTGATACTGGGCTTGGTACTGATTTGCCACAGTTCCTATCGGGGCATCGTCGAACTGTTTCGCGAGCTCTTCGATACATTGAGCAGTGTCGGCACGATTCACGATCGGCTTACAGCCGCCGCTGCAACCACCGCTGAAATAATCCAATCTCAAGACCTCTCAGGGATTGAAATCGGACTAGAGGAGATTTATCAGGGCGATAAACCCGTCTTGGTCGGTATCGATATAAGCTCTAGATTCATCCATCGCTCTTATGATTGCTTAAATCTCTTCAACGGTAAAGGACTATGGTGATTCAATAGGTGGAAATTTAAATGCTGAAATCATCTTGCTCCATGGATTGCTCTGAATCCACCCTTTAGAAATCCCCCACTCCCATGCAGCATTAATAACAGAAAAGTACTCTGCTGCACTGATAGGTGCAACCTGGGTCAACAGATGATCTCGAAATAAAATTGTCGTTCGCTCGGTATAGTCAGAAACTAGCTTTGTTCGAGAGAATTTGGCGAGCTTCTTCCCGATGTGCTCACACTTCTCTAGTGTCTTAGCCGCAACCAATGTTGCCTTAGACTCTGAGAATTCCGTTAGCAGTGTTTGACCGGTCATAGGCCTAGCCCCCGGAACCAGTTCCCCTTTGTACTTCTCAAGGGTCGGGTCAAACTGCCCAGTCGCTATATCAATTTCAATCTGCCGAGCCTTCATTTCGGCATCGGCCTGGCTAATGACGTCCGCATGTGGCTTTGGACTGAACTAGTATCGCTTGCCGCGCCAAGACCATCGGAGCGAAAGCAGTTGGTTGCGCTCAAAAACGACAACGGACCCTGCTTTAGCCTTCGACTTAGTAGCCATAAATCTTGCACCAATCTTTATCGAATTCGATGCGATTTTATCGAATCTGATGCAACTATTCCGTCTCAAAGCGAACTAAGGAAACGACTGAACGTCAGTTATACTAGGACTCCTGTGTACAGTGACTAATTAACTGTCATAATGACAAATTAGTGTCGTTAGCTGTAAATCCTTATAGAAAGGTGATTTCAAAGCTTTTCTTACTCTAAGAGGTTTCTAAAACAACCTCTTAGATGTGACAAATTAGATGTCGAAAACGATAAAAGCGACAAATTAATTGTCGTAGATTGGATTCCCTGATTACAACAAGAGTGACAAATTAGCTGTCGTAATTTTGTGTGGTTTCAATGCAAAGGGATGACAGATTATTTGACGTCATTAGTTCTTTTGTACTAAAATATAGGTATTATTTTTTACTTGTCTGTTAGTGAAGTTGCGAGGAAACCTCAGCAGCGGCACTTGCAACTGTCATCCGAGGTAGGAGATGAATCCTGATATAGCACTGCCTAATATCAATGAGGAGCGGGCTGCCGAAAATAACGTAATTGTCACTAAACTTTCGGAAGAAGGACAGCGAAAGCTAGTAGTGATTCAAAGGCTGATTGAGCCTTGCGATCGCAATACCTATGGGCAAAAGCTAAGGAAAGCTGCCGAAACGCTGAATTGTAGTGTTCGTAGTGTTCAGCGATTGGTTAAACGATGGGAAGCTGAAGGGCTATCTGCTTTGAGCTATTCAGGTAGATCAGACAAAGGAAAACACCGGATTTCAGAGTCTTGGCAGGACTTTATTGTCAAGACCTACAAAAGCGGTAACAAAGGTAGCAAGCGGATGAGTCCGAAGCAAGTTGCCTTGAGAGTTCAGGCTAAAGCGAGAGAAATAGGTGAGGACAAACCGCCTACCTATCGAACAGTTTTGCGTTTGCTAAAGCCCATTCAAGAGCGGAAGAAAAAGGCTCAAAGCATTAGAAGCCCTGGCTGGAAAGGCTCAACCTTATCGGTTAAAACCCGTAAAGGACAAGATTTATCCGTTGAGTATAGTAACCATGTTTGGCAATGCGACCATACGCGGGCAGATGTCCTTTTGGTCGATCAACATGGGGAACTGTTAGGACGACCTTGGTTAACGACGGTCATCGACACCTATTCGCGTTGCATCATGGGGGTTAAATTTAGGCTTCGATGCGCCGAGTTCTCAGGTTGTGGCATTGGCGCTTCGAGATGCGATTCTACCGCAACACTATAGTGCTGAATACAAACTACATTGTGAATGGGGTACCTATGGCAAACCGGAGCACTTTTACACAGATGGAGGGAAAGACTTTCGTTCTAACCATCTTCAGCAGGTGGCCGTGAATTTGGGATTTGTTTGTCATTTAAGGGATCGCCCCTCTGAAGGTGGTATCGTTGAGCGTCCTTTTAGAACTTTCAACGATCAGCTTTTTTCGACGCTGCCAGGATACACTGGCTCCAATGTTCAGGAGCGGCCTGAGGATGCGGAGAAAGATGCCAGTTTAACCCTGCGGGAGCTGGAACATGTGATTGTCCGATTTATTTCCGATCGCTACAACCAGAGTATGGATGCCCGGATGGGTGACCAAACTCGTTTTCAACGATGGGAAGCTGGATTGCCAAAGGTTCCTGAAGTCATAAATGAGAGAGAACTCGATATTTGCTTAATGAAAGCGAGTCGTCGCAGGGTGCAGCGAGGAGGGTATCTACAGTTTGAGAACTTGATGTATCGGGGCGAATATCTGGCAGGTTACGCTGGAGAAACCGTTTCTCTGAGGTTCGATCCGAATGACATAACGACAATTCTGGTTTATCAGCAGATAGGTAGTCGGGAGGAATTTCTTTGTCGTGCTACTGCTCAAGGGTTAGAGACTGAGCAGCTTTCCTACGAGGATGCAAAGGCTAGCAGCCGTAGATTGCGCAAAGCTGGCAGAACGCTCAAAAATGAATCAATCTTGCAAGAATCTATTGAGCGAGATGCCTTGTTGAAGAAAAAGAGCCGTAAGCAACGCCAGAAAGAAGAGCAAACGCTGGTGCGATCGCGCCAAAAGCCAAAACCTCAACAGAGCTCTGTTGAACCAGAAGTAGTTCAGGTGGAATCTGACATTGAGGAGGTTTCGCTTGATATGGAATTATTTGAGCCCATTGACTGTGATGAATTACGGAGATCTTGGTAAGCATGGCGCAAGCACAAGAATGGGCTGAGGTCTTAGGGGAGCCAAAACTTGATGAAGTCTGGCTTCAGGTAGAAACAGCAAGATTGCGGAAGAAAACAATTCTCCCTCTAGATCATGTAAGACTTTTGCACGACTGGCTCGATGGTAAACGTAAGGCTAGACAGTCTTGCCGTATTGTTGGCGAGTCTAGAACGGGTAAATCTATTGCCTGTGAAGCTTATTTTCATCGTAATAAACCTCAGCAGGAAACAGGGAAGAAGCCGATTGTGCCCGTAGTGTACATTCAGCCTCCTCAAAAATGTGGCCCGAAGGAGCTGTTTAAAGAGATTATTGAATTCCTTAAGTACCGCGCAACTAAAGGGACAGTGACAGATTTTCGTGGCAGAACTATCGAAGTGCTTAAAGGTTGTGAGGTCGAGATGCTGATTATTGATGAAGCGGATCGCCTTAAACCAGAAACCTTTGCAGATGTAAGAGATTTCTACGACAAGCTAGCAATCTCTGTGGTGTTGGTTGGGACGGATCGTCTAGATGCTGTGATTCGACGGGATGAGCAGGTCTATAACCGATTTCGAGCCTGTCATCGTTTTGGAAAGCTCTCTGGGGGAGATTTTGCAAAGACGGTTAAGGTGTGGGAACAGACCATTCTAAAGCTGCCGGTGTCATCTAACCTCACTAGCAAGCCTATGTTAAAAATTCTGCTGGAGGCGACCGCAGGATACATTGGGCGATTGGATGAGGTCTTGCGGGAATCTGCGATTCGAGCTTTGACTCAGGGGCTCAAGAAAATTGAAAAACCAGTACTAAAAGAGGTGGCATGGGAGTACAAATGATGGTCGATTCAGGGATTCAGCCTTGGTTATTTGAGGTAGAACCTTATCCGGGCGAGAGCCTTAGTCACTTTTTAGGACGGTTTCGTCATCAAAATCGTCTAACGGCGAATGGATTGGGAAAAATGGCCGGTATTGGCGCAGTCATTGGCCGCTGGGAAAGGTTTCACCTGAATCCTTATCCCACTAAGGCACAATTTGAAGCCCTGGGGAAAGTTGTGGGAGTTGCTTCAGAGCAGCTCTGGGCAATGCTGCCTGCTAAAGGCGAGGGCATGAAGTGTGACCCCATTCGGCTATGTGGCGCTTGTTATGGAGAAAGCCCCTGCCACCGGATTGAATGGCAGTATAAGTCGGTGTGGCAATGCCCCCGCCATCATCTGAAACTGCTCTCTAAATGTCCAAATTGCGGGGCTAAGTTCAAAGTACCGGCCCTTTGGAATGATGGGTTCTGTTCCCGTTGTCATCTCTCTTTTAGCTCATTAGCGAACTGGCAGAAACCAGCTTCAACGTCCAAGAGAGACTCTCAAAGTGATATTCAGAGTCCTGTGAAACGGATAACTTAACTAGCCATCGTACTTGGTTATGCAAGAGAATTTAGAAGCTTACCAGCCATTCCTCATCAGCGTATCAATGCTCCTTCGAGAAAGAACTTTAGCGCAGTTACGCCATTCATCTTCTTCGGCATCGAGGTTTTCGTTATATCGGATGTCAAAGCCATTTACTCGCTTCTGCGAATTAATGTACTCGTCAATCTTTTCATCGAGTGTTTCAACATTTTCAATCCATGCATCTTCAATTGTGTCTGGCAGAGAACCAAAGAGGTCAAAGCGATCGCGCATACGAGCTGAAAGGCGTTCGTAGATATCCTCATCGACGGTGCCTTGATAAACTAAGTTGAGCATGTCTACCACAGGGCGAGTCTGGCCGAAGCGTTTAATGCGGCCAATACGCTGCTCCAAGCGAGTTGGATTCCAAGGCAAATCAACATTGATCAGGGTGCCAAGGCGCTGAAGGTTGAGCCCCTCACAGGCAGCATCAGTTGCGACCATAATGCGGATAGCTTGATCTTCTACCATTTTCTTCAAGGTTTCTCTTTTAGCTCTGTTTGGGTTTTCTGGCCCACGAAACAGGGCGCTTTTATCTGCACCAGCGTAGAGGCCAATGAGTTGATCAGGAAACAGAGCAGCTAAGTTTTTGGCAACCCAGGCAGCGGTGTCGTAATACTGGCTGAAGATGATGCAACCATGCTGAACCCAGTTTTCCTGCGCAAGATAGTGCTTGACTGCCTTGAGTTTTGGATCTTCGCCTTGCATTCCCTCCAGTGCATTGATTAGGTCATGGAGCGCTTCTTGTTCAGCAATCGCAAGGTCAATGTCTTGCATTGTCTCTTGTTCACTTTCGTCTTCAAGCGCTTGTTGTTCCAGCAGTTTCTGCGCGGTGTTTAACCCGGCGACACAGCTAGAGCAAAGGCGTTGAGTTACCAGGTTTTTCATGAAGCCCCCGCCGCCGACTCGCCTGCCATACGTGCGGCCAAAGGCTTGGGCAGCTTCGTAGGCATTTTCAAACGCTTCGTTAGTTCTGAGGGCGCGTTGCTGAAACAGAACGGCGAAAGTGTTTGGATCGCGACTTTTGTCTTGGTTAGGATGAAGGTCTACACCCACTCGCTGAAGGATTCCGGCATCTTCTAATACCTTTCTCTTACGCAGTACGACGTGGCGAACAATAGGGTTGTGGCGCTGAAAGAAACCCATATTCGATCTTTCGATATCTATTAGATCTTCCAGATCTTCGCGGACGGCGCGAGGTAAATTTACAACTGAGGCGGCAGTGTCAAAATCTCGGGGCTTGAGCCCTAGTTCTTTGCGAACTTCGCTCATGACGCGACGGAAGTCATTTTCGTTAGAAGACTCCCATGGAGGCAGGGGCGATCGCACATACCGCCATGCCGTTTCTATATCCTCGACTTTCTCCTTCCCAGTCACCACTGGTACCACGTCCTGTGGATCATGCCAGGGACTAAAGTCATTGCCCAGAACAAACCGCCCATCGCCTTGATGCAAAATCTTGAGCTGATCCCATAGGTCATCCACTTGGGTTTGCATCGGCGTAGCAGTGCCCAACAGCACATGCTTGGAGCGACCCGCAGCGGCAATCATAAACTGCAACAGCGCGTTGGGTTCGCCAGCATCTTTGCCCATTCCCTGCTTGGTGCGCGATTTGTGAGATTCGTCTTGGATGAGAATTTCAAAGTTCACTTGGCTCAGCAGCTCTCGCTTCCGAGTGGGTTGAACGATTAGCCCAGTTGAGATAATGCCAATGCGTAGCGGACATCTCACTACGTTTTCAGGGCCGGTAGGCGAGATGGCTCTATCTTCAGAGTCGAGCCATACCTTTTGCCGCGATGACCAGCGGGCACAGGGCAGCCCTAACTTATCGAGTAGTTCTGTTTGCCATTGCTCAGTAAGAGGGGCAGGGGCGAAGATGACAATGGGGCGACGACGTGTGCGGGCACCACGTTGAGCAATTTCTTGTTCGTTGATGAGGGTGAGCGTAAGTGCTGCTGTCGCTAAAGAAAGCGTTTTCCCAAGGCCTACTTCATCGGCAATCAGGAGCCTAACCACGCCATGCCAACGCAGGTGTTTCATGCACTCTGAGACAAAGGCCCGCTGCCAGGGCGACAAAGATAGCCCCTCTCGGTACATGGGCGATTCGACTAGCGCGGCGGGGGCTAGACTGTTGTCGTCAGGTTGTTCGCCTAGCTCAATTTCAATTCGATGGGCGCGGCGGCCTACTTCCTGCACCACAGCTCTAGGCAGCGGAACGGAGGCTTTCCATAGCGCGTCGAACTCAGCCTGTATCCAATCGACTCCTTCGGGGCTTTCGTCTGACCAAACGATTTCGTAATGGGCTTGCCATCCGGCACGGGTCTCGTTCATAGAGCCCATGAATCCAATCCGACGACCGTCATGCAGTTCGATGATGCCTGCTTTGCCATGAACAAATCCACAAAAATCGTCTGGTGCGACCTGAATTGCATTGGGATGATTGCCCAGAAAGTCATAAAGCCATTTGTAGCGGGGTCTATTCAGCAGTGATTCGGCTTCTACAGGCAGGTCGTTTAAGCGTCCTAATAGTTTGGATTCTTGAATCTTGGCGACTTTGATATCTTCAGAGCGGACATCGGAATTACAAACGATCCGAACGTCCTCAATGCTATCGATGTATTCTCCGGCAATTTCAAACAGCGATGAGGTGAAGTATCCTGCGATGCGGTGGTAGCGTTTTGCTTGCTTCAGGTACTTGGTGAGTACCGTTTGATCTAGGCGTTCGGTTCTAGAGGAAAAGCGATGGATGGGGGATGGCTTCATACTTCATCCTCCTCGCCATCATCTTGGGCTTCTAGGCCTTCGCCTAAGACTTGCTTACCCATTGCTGTTGAGATGAGCTTTAGTAGCGCCTGTTTTCGCTCGTGATAGAAGCCCTCGAAATCGTCTTTGCGTAGCGTTTCTGATGGAATGCGATGGCTCTCAAGTATTTTGTTCATTGCTTCGCTGTCGAGCTGAACTTGAGTGTGCTCTTGGAGTTTTTGAAGATAGGTTGAGGGTGCTGAGCCACCGATCATCCGATTGGCTTTGTAGGAGATAGGTGTTTTGTTAACGATGGTGTCGTAGCGTCGTTTAGCAATACCTTCTTTCTCGCACCATGCACGCGGGAAAATGTGGTGAATATCAAGAGCAATTTCCTGGGCGTCTAGTTCTTTGATGCTGGCTTTCCAAAAGAAATCTTCGGCTCCCTCGCGCAAGACTAATACGTTAATGCCTTTATAAGCTGCACTTAACCGTGTGGTTAGCCGGTCTAGGCGTTCTGGCTGGAAAGAGGCATCTCCTACAGTTCGAGGAATATGGGTATCGTCATTAATCCAGAGGAGCAGTTCTTCGAGATCATTGGCAATGCGGGTTTCAACGGCTCCACCATAAAGTTCGCCTAAGATGCCACACCAAAACCACTGGGCGAGTTTGTCGTAGATGCGAGGCTCTAGCCAGCGTTCTTGGAGTTGTGTCATGACCGCTGCTAGAGGCACGATTTGTGTGCGATAGGGCAGTTCGCGGACAGCGTAGAAGGATTGCTTTTTGAGGAATTTGGCAGCGAGCTGAAAGCCACCTTCTACTTTGTCGGCCCATTGTTGATAGGCGGATAGTGGCAGCTCTAGCACTGAGCTACGCTTGGCGCTGACTGGTGTGACTTGTTTGCCTTGCTTGCCAGAGGATAGATCGATACGGCGTTTCTCTAGTGTGTGTAGCAGGGTAATAGCTTGGAGAAAGTCTGTTGATTCTACTTGGGTAAGAAGAGGTTCTTTAGCAAGATTGCCCTGACGAGATTCAACAGAGCGAATTTTGCTGCCATACCAGTCATCTCGAAGGTTGTAGCCATCAGCTGCATAGCTGGCAGTGATTAGTTCAAAGACAGAGAGTTTGACGCCACCTGTGTTTACTTTCTCAAAGACTAGGCATACTGCTTCTTTTGAGGTTTCCTTCCTAAGCTCAATGACCGGTACTTCGTAGGTGCTAAAAACATTGAGTACTTGATCTTGAAAAGCCAAAAGCTGCCCGAGTTCTTGACCGTTGAATTTATTCAGATCTTGTAGCCATTCTGACCAGTTGAGAATTCGATTGCACGGGAAGTAAAGCTGTTGGCATTCTAGTTCTCGTGAAGAGAGATCAAGGTCAATTTGACGGCCAAAATTAGACTTAACTTGCCGACTCTCATCAACGGATAGAAGCGCGTCTTCAAGACGTTCTGGCCCTTCGAGTGCCGTTGGAATGTGGAAGTAGTAGTGGCGTTTGATGGCTTTGCCCTTATCGGTGCGCGTTTTCACTGGCTCGTCTAGAGCGAGCACTTGAGTCAGTGTTGTTAGGCGCTGCTGGCCATCTAGGATGAGTTGTGCAGCTTCTGAGAAGGGCGATCGCAGTGTCACATTTTCGATAGGCCTTACCTGAAACTTCACCTCACCACCTGTTTCTAGTAGCATGACTGCACCGACAGGAAACGAACGGCCTATACTCACTAGCAAGCTCTGAATATGGCTATCGTCCCAAACCCAACCTCGCTGAAAGTCTGGAAGCTGGATTTTGCCTGCAACAATATCTGTCAGGATTTTAGGTAGCTGTAGCTTAGTGCTATCAAAAGTAGTCATAGGGATTTGTATAAAAAGAACGATAGAGTAGCGTTATTTAGACTTTCGAGACGGTTACTGAATACATCAAGGTTTTAAGGGCTGACAGTGGCAATTGGATGCGCTAATTCGTAGCATCTAAAGATTCAAGCTTTGAGAGCCATTCATTGAAATGTGAGCAGCGATCGCGAATCACTGACAATCCTACTTTCGCCGCTAACTGCGGACCGAAGGTAGTTTTTGCCTTTTTATAGTCAGGGAACACGTCTATAATTCGTTTGCTAGGTGCTGTGTGTTCCCCTCCGTTGATTAGATCAGGAGTCTCATACTGACTAGCAATATTTTGAAGTGTCTCAACGGCTTGCGCACTTTCCGCACCAAGATACTCAAAACAAGTAGGATCAGAGAAAAGATATGCCTCGTATTCATGTAACTGAAGATAGGGAATGAATTGAGGGTCGTCAATGTCTTCTGCGAATTTTTGTTCTAGAAATTTGACTCGTTTAAATGGGTCTGACTGCATCTGCTCGGCTTCGGTTAGGCCAGGGAAGTCGCTATAGAGGGCGTATAAATCAATCATGGTCGTGAAATACACATCTGGCTTTTTGTCTTGTTTGAGAAGGCGTATGATATCGTTTCTCATTGGTGCATAGCGGCGACCGCCGCCTCTATGTACTCTCCCTTTCTTTTTTGTATTAGCAACAAGTACGGGATTTTGCATATACACTTGGCGTAGTGCTAGATGTGGCTTTATGAGAGTGTCTGCAAAGGTCTGTTCGGTTTGTCCTTCAGCAATGAGGTAAAGGCGTTTCATCAATGCGGCCCTCCACCAATAATATTTTTCTCCCAAACTTCTCCTAAGCTATACTCGTCGAGCCAAAGATCTAGCTCTGTAGGACTTAGCCTTTGAAACTGTGACTCCTTACCTTCTCGGTTTACCGCAATGACATCTTCTGGCTCAAAGTTATCTAAAAAAGTACTAGATTGAGTGCTTATTAGAATTTGAGTATGCAGGGCCGCTCTATTAAACAAATCAGCCAATACATTTAAGGCATAGGGGTGAAGACCTAGCTCGGGTTCATCTACGACAATGAGTTTTGGGAGTTCATCTTCTGGTTGTAAGAGCAGCGTAGCGAGGCAAATGGCGCGCAAAGTCCCATCTGAAAATTGATGAGGACCGAATACCCGGTCTGCGCCTTTTTCCCGCCAGTTCAAAATGACATTGCGAGAAGCATCTGGTTCGAGAACAAAGTCATCAAAAAAGGGAGCGATCAGTTGAATAGTGCCGATAATTTGTTGATAGGCTGATGTCTCTTCTTCTCGAAATCGCAGAAGTAGCGCGGCTAAGTTACCAGCATCTGGCATGAGCCATCGACTATCGCCAACGTAGCAGGATTGTCGCACCGCTGCTGTAGCCGAGGTATCGTGAAAGTGATAAACGCGGCAGCGGTCGAGCAAGTACTTGAGGGCTTTAGCAGTGTTTTGTCCGTCTTCCCCTGCAGCTTCGCCAAGTTTAGATTCTTGGTGCCCTGCGCCTAACCCATCAGTTCTCGGAGAAGTCCATCCTTCTCCTAAAAAGCTCATTGACTCTTCTGCAAAAATTAAGATGTCACCAGCGGCATGAAATAGCCTCATGTCGTATTTATCTACGCCATTTTCAACTTCAAACTCTAAGTGTGCTTCTATTTGCGGTGTTATTTTTGGCCCGAAATGCAGAAGCGATTGCGCGCGTCCTGACATGCCGATGTACTGTTGAAAGCGCCCCGCCATCATTTCATTGAGCATTTTAAAGAACGAGATAAAATTACTTTTCCCCGCTCCATTGGCTCCAATGAGAATATTCAAAGCATGAAGCTCAAGGTCTAAAGCTTTAATGGACTTAAATCCACTCAAGGTCAGTTTTCGTAAATTATCCAAGATTTAGACTCCTTTCTCATTCATAGTCATTTCTGTTCATTTTTTGTAGAAGTTTGAGTTTGTGAATTTAGCAGCATCAAGACTAAAATCCTTATTAAATGCCTTCGTTGCGGATTCGGTTTGCGATGATTTCAGCCTTTTGGGCTTCTTCAGAACGGCGATCGCGCCACATATCAGCCAAGTAATGAGCCATCGCCATCAGGTGACTCCGTTTCTGAAAGTAGGTAGCATCAAGGCTAGAGCGAATTTGACCCAGCACGACTTTGGGATCTTTATCGTTCAGTAGCTCTTGAATGGCCATGAGCAGTTCGCTGAGGAGGGTGCCACCCAGGTCGCCGCCAGTTAGCTCACGAGGTTTGAATTCTTTTGCGCCTTTGAGTCTGGCTTTGTTGGCTTGCAGAGAGGCCATTAGGGGCTGATAGGCGACGTTGAAGGCTTTAGAGAAGTTTTGATAGTTGTCGAGTTTAGCGGCTCCGGTTTTCTCGATGGCGATCATGCGCAGATAAAAACGCTCAACACCGGAGACTTCGCGCCAGGTGTCGGGGTTGAGTTCTTTAAGGCGTTCGGGAATGAGTAGGTTGTTAGCGATTTCGGAGGCGTACTCTACGATGTCATCTACAACGGTGGTGTCGCCTTTTTGTCGGGGTTGCAGGGCGAGGGTGGTCATGTCGCGACCATCGACTTCGGTGTATTGGGTAAGGACTTTTAGGGCGGCGGCGTAGCCTGCCATTTGCAGGTCGGAGTCGTTGAATACGGATTCGCCATGGGCCTGAGCGGTATCGTTCAGATTCATCATGGCTTCGATTTGGGCGGTGACTTCCTTGCGGATTTTGGGAAGCAGTCTTGGCTTGAATGTGGATGCTGTGGCGAGTCGTTTGCGAAGCAACAACGTGACGGTGCCCTGGACATAGCCGCCTTGTTTGAGTTCGGAGGTGGTTTCGGTGGCGATGTACCAGGCGCTGACGACTTGGAGGCCCGCTGCCCAAAAGATGGAGACCATGTCGGCCCACACGCCCGTGTCTTGGTGGTTGAACATGACGCATTGTAGGCCGTTGTCAGGCATGTGGTTGGTCATGGCGCGGTAGGCTTCGACCATGCCGTGGCGGAAATCTTCGCCGTCACCTTTGATGGCGAGGGCGCGGCGGGAGTCCCAGGTCCATTGATCGAAGGGGGCGGGAGGATTTTTGCGGAGCCAGGCGATGAAGAATTCTGTTATTTCTTCATAACTAACGGCATCAGCATACGGAGGATCCGTTATCCAAAGATCACAATTATTTGATGAGTTTTGAGCATTGATGCTACAAGTTAAGAAATTCCCAGATATAGAGTGCGAGCGACGCTCATATCTGGAGATATACGCGCCGATTTCATAAGCGCTCCTTTCTGCATACGAAAAAAAAGTGTTGAGTGCCTGATTGTAGAAAACATGAGCAACTTTATCCCCAGTGACAGCAACACCCGGTTTGCCCGGACTGCCAGGAGTCCACTGACAAAGCTTTGAAGCGTAATCTAAAACTTTACAAAAATCGATAAGCAGCTCAGGAAACTCTTTTGAATATCGCATTAATGTCGAAAGCAATAAAAGTTGTCTAGGAGAAAACAACTGATGCCAATATTGCCATCCTCGCTCTCGGTGTAACCTTGTAGTCTCAGCGCCCAGCTCAATGGCCATATCAGGAACTAAGCCTTCTTCTTGCCAAGTAGTCAGATTATTTTCAACAATATGTTCAACTTTCCTATCTCGTTCCAGATCTTCCTCAGTGACTGAGGCGAAGTAAGTCTCTTGTCGGAAATTTTCTAGCGTCTCCTGAGTGATCCACTGAATACAATACAACCGCTCTTGAAAGATATCGCTTAACTGTGGCTTAAAATTATTTTTCTCCCATTGCCGAAGACGATTTTTATTAGAACCTTCTTCTGTCCGGTAGTCACCACGAATAGTTTTTATTGGAGTACAATAAACCTCTCCATTTATCTCATAAACCAAATTGCCGCTCTGCAAAGTCCCCTCCGAGGCTGCTTTTATTTCGTCAGCGCTAGCATCTGAAACCACTTGGATATCGAATCGTTTCTTCTCAGCATCAGGAACAAGCTTTGCATAGTTTTTTTTATTCTTAGAAATCACCCAACTCGGTGCCATCGGCACCATCCACCCCGTTTCCGGACACCGCATCTCCAAACAATACAAAAACGCCTTTGCCCGATCTCCCCTTTCATTGTGCTCAATCCCCAGATCAGTAATCTCTCGATCCACCGCTTCCGCAACTTCTCTTTGAGCCTTTTCAATCTCTTCTTTCTTTTCCGTACTCGCCCCAATAATATTCAGCGCCCCCCAGGTCAGCATACAAGCCACCGGATTGAGATCCGACGCATACACATCACACCCCATCCGCGCCGCCTCAAACGGTATCGACCCACCCCCACAGAAGGTATCTCCCACCTTTGGCCGATGCTCGTAGCGCAGCATCCCCAACTGCTCTACCAGCGCCTCATGAGAATCCGCCTCCACACCAAACCGTGCCAAGTGCCCATTCACCTCATCCCAAATCGGGCCATACAGTAACGCTGGATCAAGCTCTTCCGGACGACGACACAGTCGCACCTTCTCCTCATAAGCCAACCCTTCTAAAGCCTGTTCCAAAAGCGGATACTTCTTCTCATCTACCAGCTTCCTCTTCCAGCGCACCTTCAGCTTCGGATACTGCGCTCTATCCAAAGGAAATTGCAACGCATCAATCTCATCTTGGTCATAAAACTTGTTGCTATAGTCAAAAAAATCCCAAGGATTCTCCAACGTAATTCTCTCTGCAATCTCCACCACCTTCAGTTTCGGCTCCCGCCGCCCAAAGGCCGCATCATCCATCGCCATCAACAGCTCAAAAATGCGTAGATCCGCCTCCAAATCCTCCGTCACCGGCAGCAAACAGCCCAGCACAATCGCCCGCACCATAATCAGCGGCTTGCGCCCCTTCCAGTAAGACCCCAGCGCCGTCAGCGTTTGCCCCGCTCCTGCCTTCCGCTCCTTCTGCGCCTCCGCCGACACCTTCTGCGCTGGAAACACCCGCTCTATTAGCGAAGGTGCATCTTTGAGAGCAAGTGGCGTTAAAGGCGTGGTCGGCATAAAAGAGCTAATAGAGTGGATAATTATTATGGGAGTAGCGTAAAACTTTCGCAATGTAACGGTCTAAAAAGCCTGAAATCACGCTGATCGATAGTTAAAACTGCTGTGATGTTTAGTCGCTCTGCGATCGACATCACAATCGCATCCACAAAGTCAACTTTGCTATCTGCATACTGCTCTAATATCTGAGCAGTTCGCTCAAGGTCTTGATCTGACGCTTCAATCACTTCAAATCGACTAGCTGGTAAACCCTTCAAAAATCTAACAACGGTAGAGATTCCAGCTTCACGACCCACTAAGTAGGCGACCTCAACCAGCACCATTTGAGGCAACAGAATCTGTCTGTACTGTTGGTAAATAGGCGCAACGTCGGCGTGCCTCTGGTCAGAACGATTCGCTAAAGCAACAACAAAGCCGCTATCTGCTAAGACTCTTTCCATGTAAACCCAGAACCTGAATTAATCTCTTGCTCCAAAATTTCTTCAGAGCGCGTAGCCAAGTCTACAGAGCCTGAGAAAAGACCAATTAAAGGGTCTTCCGTATCCGGTGGGATTTGAGCCGGTTCAGAATCTGTCTGAAGTTTTTGGCGGGCTGCCTGCATAAGCTGACTAGCCAGTTGGAGTTGGTCTGGCAAACTCAGCTTTTGAGCCGCGTTCAATAATTCTTTGACAGTCATAGTACAAGCTCCTGCGCTTATCTGGCATTCCTAGCCTAGAGGCTAAACCTAATTCTGAAATAATGGCAGCGTTTCATAGTTCTCCTCTGCGTGCTTCTCAACCCGGCGCGGCTCTAATATTACTGGTTGAGGCGAATCCCCCAACGCATACTTCAGCGCCATCCGCCAGCCCCGCCCCTTGTCACCCAAGGCCCCCACCGTAGAAGCCGTCATTCCAAATAGCCACCAGCGCTCCTCCGGACGCAACGCCAGCCAGTTTCGCAGCGCCGAGCCCACCTTCTCCTCTTCCAAATCCTCAATCGCCCAGGCCAACACACACAGCTCCTTTCCCAGCAACCGATCCACTCGGTTCTTACCTACCTTCCATTGCCCCGGCTTCAGCTTGTGCGCCTTCAACCGCTCATTAAACATCCGCTTCACCGGACCCGCAATCTCTGACCACACAGCACGCGATAGCGCCACACGATCTAGCAGGTCACTCTCATCGCCGCAAATATGCATCCCCAAGTCTTCGACGATCTGCACTGGCTGCTTAGAGCCCCGAGGAACAACCACCACAAAATGATGCGGCGCAGCCGTCAGCGGCACTCCAAAGCCTTGAGTCGCATGGGCCGGTGACTTAGCAGCCTTCTTGCGCGTCTTTTTTGAGGTCTTTTTTGAGGTCTTTTCCAGCTCTTTGGCCATAGTCATCGGATTAGCCTGTACTAGCGCCATATCACTGCACTGCCTATCATTGCTCCACCGTATCCGGCGTCAGCTCAATCCCTGCCAGCTCAGCAAAGGCTTTGAGGTCGAACCCGGTATCAAAAGCAGCACCATCCCGGATAGTTAACTGTACCAAAGCATCCGGCTCATCCAGATTTTCCCTCAGGGCCGCAATCACCTTTTCCAAGACGGGTGGCGTCACCGCGCGATCATTAAACCGTACCTGCACCGCCTGCTCCCCCTCGCCAACTAGCAGCGTTACCCCATGAAAAACAACACCCTGCCGCTCCTTGAAGGTTGTAATCATGTCAAAGACTGCATTCGTCGTATCAAATCTAGGCTTCTGACGCTTTAGCTTGGCGGGCAGTGCTTCATCAATCTCAGCCCGCTGGGTGCCCTTCTCAGCAATTGTAAACGTCTCAGTTGCTTTCGCCTCTCCCGCACTGGCATACACCTGAAGCAGCGTGCGATCATCTGAAATCGTAAACGGCTCGTCATAGACTCTACCTTCACGCGGGTTCGTCGCATCAGTCGTGTAGCGAATCTCAGCAGCAGGCGTGACCGCCAGCTCAACCGTGCGTTGATCAGGCGCGTCATGAACCTGATAGCGAACTTTGAGCTTCGCAACCCACCGCTTAGGCTCCCCAGAAGCATGATTACCCGTGCTATCAAAAGCCCTGAAATAAAGCGTCGGTTCGCTCGTGCGAAAAATATCCAGATCATCCACCACCGGGTCGGCCTCACTGACTGTCGCCGTCGTCGCATAATGCACTTTCGGGCTCGGGCCAGCATGACTCGGCGTAATAGAAAGTACCGATTCACCGCTGCGAGTATCTTCCTGACTCAAAACATTGACAGCCGTTTTTTCCTTCGGGAATGGGCCTTTTTCAATCCAGCCATCATTACCTTCTCGCCAACGCCCCTGAGAGATCGCCTTTACCTTCAGCGACTCTAGCCCTTTAATACCGGGTAGCCAGGGCCAAGCCGGATTGCTTTTTGCACGCATTAGTACATCGCGCCAGGGCGTCCGGCGATCGCTCTGGGGCCAAAGGTCTTCTTCAGCCATCGCAAAGTACTTGATCGGATTTTCATCGACATCTACAGCCAGTTTTTCATCACAGCGCATACTCGCGAGCATGGTTTCGAGCTGGGTTTCAACGCTATCCGCACTGCTCTGCCCAAACTTCAGCCCATTTTCAATAGTGGCCGGTTGAAGCTCATCTTCAGACGGATAAAACACGCGGTTGTAAGTCCCTTGCAGCGCCTGAATAAACGACCCTTCCGCATCTTCCCTGGCATCTTGCGCCTGAGCATATAGCGGATCGCTAGAATTCAGACTCCTAGCAATATTCTCAATGGCATAGAGCTCCCGCAAGGCTTCCTCTACCCGGCTCGCCATATGGGTGTCATTTCCAGAGAGCAGCAATAAATTGTTCTTTTCTGATACAGACTGATAAAACCGCTGAATATCCTCAGGCGGAACCCGATTGTCGGGTGGAACGACCACTAAGATTCGATGGCTACCCAGCTTAATTTCATCGATCTCAGGCATCACCATCACTTCCTGATAGGCCCGCCGCGACTGAGCCTCCAGCTCGCCCTCAAGCCGGTTCCTCAACGCCTTATACACCTTTGGTTCCGGTAGACCTTTCGCCTCTCGCTGAATACGCTTGGTCAGATTCTCAGTATCTTTGAAGTAAAAAAGCTCACCCTCAGAATGAAGATACCAAGCGCTCTTACGCAATCGTTCAAATGCCTGAGAAAACTCCTCCGGTTTCCGATTCGGCGCAGATAGATACTCAATCACTTCCTCACGGCGCAACCCCATGTGGCCCTTCACAGCCAAAGATAGCGACGCTGACAAAATCATTGCTGCCACCTGCGAAGCTGCATCGCTGTTCAGGTTAGCGTCAATATCTTCCGCATGGGCGTTACCATTATCGGCAATATCCATTGTGATTGCCGGTCGCAGCGCCCGGTTAATGTCTGTGACCTCATTCATCACCTGAGAGTCATTCAAATCCAGATGCTGAGTACCCACCAAAAAGACATCGTTATGGTCTCGCTGCCACACCGAGCGCACTACTCGTGCGGCAAACTGCAATAGCCCCCGCGTCTCACGAAAATCTGGATTGTCCTTAAACAGCGCAACCAAATGCTTAAACGACGGATGAAACGGATAGGTCGCCCGAATTTCGTCGGCAATTTGCTCCAGACTACGTGCGGCTAAGTAGCCGCTATCCTCCGCTAGTTTTACCTGCTCGGCATAGGCTTCTGCCACTTCATCAATTTCCTCATCCGTTGGCATTGAGGAAAATAGGCGCTTGCGCAAAATTGAGTAAACTTCACTGCCTTCTAGCGAAACGGGCGTAATCTTCTTAGCCTGCCGAGACGCTTCTCTCTGCACATCGGCCACGAGCTTACTCACTTCTTTGACTTGCTCGCGATAGCTATCAGACAGGTTTGCCAGTACCACACAGCAGCGCGGTAGCTCCAGCGCGGCCACAAATAAATTGGACAATGCCCTAGTGAGCACATCTACCATCGAACCCTGCCCGACTGGCATCGTCCGAGCTTCAAGGAAGTAAGGGGGTAGCTCATCGAATAAAATCAGCGTCGGGCGATCGCCAATCATTTCCTTCCAATGCTCTTTACCAGGAGCCTTGGGGCCATTCTGCCAAAACGGACGCATCGCTTCTTGGGCACCAAGTTGCCTCGCAAGCTCACCCCACAGGTAATGATCCGGACTGTCTCGACCGTCGAATATGGCAACCTGAGCCTGGGTGTCATCTAGCCGCTGCACGACATCTGAAGGTAAGACGCGCGATCGCGCAGATGGATACTTAGCCAGCAGTCCTAACGCGCACATCAGGTGAGTTTTACCACCACCCATCGCCTGAGCCAACTCAAACAATGCCTGATCCGTCTGCCCCGATAGCCTTAACAGTCCCTCACGGAGCAGCTCTTCCATGCCTCGGGTCAGATAGCTCTTCTCAAAAAAAGCCTTACCCTCATCTTGAGGGTCAATCATCTGAGCCAAGCTCTCAACGCCACCAGATACCTGATAGTCCAAAGTAGATGGGTGAATTTTGCAGCCGTCTTTGACCGTCTTTAACATATGGATTCTCTATATTTAAGCTTAAGCGCCTGAAAAGCGCTCAACCAACATCTCTCTCTCAGGCAAACTCTACAGGGACAGTAGGTTTACCCTTGTGAGCAAACGCACATTATCCGACGTTATAGAATCTACTCTAATTTCTCCAGTCTGGCTTATTAGAATCAGAATTTTATGTGAAATTTGACTAATTTCAGCATGTATACAGCCATAGGCTAAAAAAAATGCATTATGTCGTCGAATAGTGAAGATTGACAGTTTGGCACCACGACATTTGGCACCAATGTAATGACCGGCGTTATTTCAATAAAAATGATGGGAGCGGAAAAATATAAGTCTCAAATGATACACTTGAACTAATTTCGCCGATGATGACCCATGGCTCAAAAAACAATTCAATGTCGCCTTATTGCGTCATCGGAAACTCGCCAATATCTCTGGTCGTTAGCAGCCGAAAAAAATACCCCTCTCATCAATGAGCTAATTCGATGCGTTGTTAATCATCCTGAGTTTGCGACATGGCGCATCCGAGGAAGGCACCCGGCTGATATCGTCACTAAGTTTTGTGCTCAATTAAAGTCTGACGAACGATTCTCTGGACAGCCCAGCCGATTCTACGCCTCGGCTGGGAAGGTTGTGAACTACATTTTCAAGTCATGGTTTACAATCCAAAATCGCCTTCAGCAGAAGCTTTCTGGTAAGCAGAAATGGCTCGAAATCCTTAAGAGCGACGACGAGCTAGTCGAAATCTGCGAACAAAACCTAGCCTCTGTTCAAAAGAAAGCTGCTCAAATTCTCAAACAAATCAATAAGGCAATTGATCAAGATTCCGAAGAACAGAGCAAAGGGATTAGACGGACAAATTTAATCAGGAGCCATCTTTTCAAGAAATATCGTGCGGCCAAGCAACCACTCAGTCGCGGTGCTACTGCTTACTTCTTGAAAAACGGCGGCAAGATGCCCTCAAAAGAAGAAGATCCAGCTAAATTTTCTCAGAGGCGTCGCAAAGCCGAACTACAGATTCAACGACTACAGACTCAAATTGATAGCCGAGTCCCAAAAGGCCGAGATTTAACCGGAGAAGCCTGGCTGGAAACCCTCCTAACCGCTACTTCAAAAATCCCTAAAAGTAATCAAGAGCAGAATCAATGGCAGGCTTGCCTTTTAGCGAGACCGAAAACCCTGATTGACTGACAAAAGTTTAGTCAGGAAGGAACTTGACGGTGATCGCCA
>CALDSK010000043.1 GCA_937911865.1 uncultured Synechococcus sp. | reverse complement strand
AGCGCTTCTTCAGTGCGACCTAATTTAGACAACACAACACCTTTGTTGTAGAGCGTTTCTTGTTTATCCGGTTGAAGCGCGAGAGCAGCGTCATAGGCCGCAATCGCTTCCTCAGTGCGACCTACTTCAGACAGCACAACACCTTTGTTATTGAGCGCTTCGTGGTCGTCCGGTTGAAGCGCGAGAGCAGCGTCATAGGCCGTGAGCGCTTCTTCGTAGCGGCCCAATTTCCTTAGTGCTACTCCTTTTTCGTAAAGAGATTGGTAGTTATCAGGTGCAATGGCCAGCGCTGAATCAAAGCAGGAAATTGCATCCTCATATTTCCCCAATCTGTTGAATGCATAGCCCTTTACATAAAAGGCATGAGGATATTCATTATCCGTAGTTTTGAGAGCTTCTTCACAATAGGCAAGTGCTTCTTCGTATTTGCGTAGATTATTTAGCGTGGCACCTTTAGCACTAAGCGCTAGGTAATAATCAGGCTTAATAACCAAAGCATCTTCAAAGCTGGTAACAGCTTCTTCATAGCGACCTAACTCCGCAAATGTCCCACCTCTTTCGTAGAGCAAAAAAGGTTCGTCCGGTCTAATAGCAAGGGCAGCGTCATAGCTGACAATGGCCTCTTCATAGCGGCCTAGTTTTGTAAGTGCAAACGCTTTATTGGCGAACGGTGCGACATCGTCTGATTGAATAGCGAGGGCAGCATCGTAGTTGGTAATTGCCTCTTCGTAACGACCTAAGCTTATCAGCGCTATGCCTTTGCTATTGAGTGCTGCAAAAGAATCTGGCTGAATGTCGAGCGCAGCATTGAAGGCGGCAATGGCTGCTAGAAAGTCTGCGTCAGCGACTAAAATATGCCCTTGTTCCAAAATCAGCTTAATAGATTCAGTCCCAGTACCGTCAGAGTTAGCTAATAAGTCATCAATTTCCAACAGACGTTGCCGTCTTTGTTGGGATGTCCAGCTTAAATACTGCTCAAGCCCACTTTCCCGTACTATTTCCTGAAATACTCGTCGTTGCTCTTCCTGAGGCGGCACAAACTCCCAGACCCCCGATCGCCAATCAAAGAAGTCAGCTGCCCGACGAATCAGGTAGCGCATAGCGTAGCGCGGTACCAAAAACACAAAGCACACGGCGAAGTCTGCTTTGAATCGTTCTCGTTGCAGGTTGAGCTTGCCCAGCAGCTTCGGCACGGTGTCTTTGGCGTAATAGCCGCCCTCACTGCCAAACCCTGGCTCAATGTAGGGCACCAGTGACTTTTCTAACCCAGTGACAAACAGCACGTTAGTGCGATCAAGATCGGGATAGGCGGCAACCATCTCGTGCAGGTCATCAATTTCGTCCTCTAGCCGCAGCACCTGCACCACTTTCTCGGCGGCGTCTGCCTGCGTCCGTTCGATTAGCCGCTCCCCTTCTGCCGGTGAACACTGCACAAACAGCAGGCCAAACCCCTGCGCCCAGCGAATCGCCCGCAGCAGCGCCGCGTACTCCTCTTCGTCTGAGGTGGTCACGTCATCATCCCATTCGGTCAAGTCTGGCTGGGTCATCGTGACTCTACTTCGCCTCCTCTGCCTCGAACCGCGCTAGCGCCGCCTTAAACTCCTTCACCCCCCGCAGCAGCGGATGGATATCGCGCCAGCAAATGATTTCATCCTCATCATCAATATAGCGATACTCCAAAATGCAGCGATTAAACAACAGTTCGCGATGGGCCTCATCGTTCAAAATCTCTTTTGTCTTAAACACCCGCGCCAAAATCGGCCACTGGGCGTCATACACCGCATTGCGATAGGTATTGCGAGCCTTGGTAATCGCCAGCCGCACTTGCTTCTTCGTCATGGGCAGCGTATCCGTCTGCTTAATCGCCTCCTGGGCCATCAGCATCAGGTTGCGCATGTGGCCGCCGCTCATCAAACAGAGCTGATCCAGCGTCTCCTGCTCATCGAAAATGTCCCCTACCAGCGCCATGCCCGACTCCACCCCCGCCGCCTGAAACACTCGCTCATGGACGAGCTGCCGCATCGCTGCCAGACCCACCTCGCAAATCTCCCCAGCTTGGTCTCGCACCATCACCATCGGCAACACCTGGATATCCCCGTCGTAGATATCCATCGCATCCGTACCTCGGTCAGAATACACCAGCGAAATCGGCACCGTGTAGATCACATGGCAACCCAGCATCTTGAGCTGTTCACTGCGGTGAATGAAGATCTGTTCGTGGTTGCTCGGCTCCTTTTCTCGCAAAATCGGCGGAATCCGATCCAAGCTGTCCACAATCAGCACCAGCTTGTCGGTTGTGCCCTGGGGCGTCTTCGCCATCGCCTCGATAATAAAATCGTTCAGCGCCTCAATCAGCGATGGGGTGTGGGGCTCCACAATCTTGCGAATTTGGCCGCGGGCGGTAGGGCTTACCTTTAGCGTCGTCGTCAGCTTAGCAAAGGGCACCTCCGCATTGACATTGGCGCTATCAAAGCCCACTTCGCTCTGCATGGCATCCACCAGTTCTGTCTTGCGCGACTGCAACCAATTTTGAATCCGGGTTTGGTCGCCGCGTAAATCCTTCAGCAGGTTGCGGGTGCAGGCTAAAAGAATGTCGGTATACTGCGCGTCTTCGGGGTCAATGTCGGACTCCTCCGCCGCAAAGTACACCACCTGGTAGCCCTGTGCTTTCAAATCCGCTTGTAGCCGCAATAGCTCAGTCGATTTGCCCGCACCCCGATGTCCCGTATACAGCTGATGGGTGATGCGATCGGCGTAGGTAATCTGCCGCCCCACATCCACCAAAATATTTTCCTCGCCCCGCACCTCGCTACAGTTCACGTACATGGGGTGGCCGGCCCGCAGCGGCTCAAACGGGTCAAAGGTGTTGTAGATATTTTTCAGAAGCTCAAATTGGGTCACCATTGCAGAACAAGCTAAGCGTGTCTTATGGCGACTATAGTGCAGCCATCAACGTTTGGATCAGTTCTGTGGCGTTTTTTATAGCGCTGGCCACTTTGTTTAGGGCACCTACGATCGCTCTGATCCGTACAGCGTTTTGTTTGAACCGTAAACGCGTTCTGAATTTATTGTCGCTGATCGGTGACTGCCTTGGTTGACCGTTAGTGCAGCACCTGTTCGGAGGCGCGATCGCAGCAGTGAAACCGGTTGAAG